>NZ_BAABGS010000060.1:0-22093 GCF_039541695.1 Chelativorans composti
CCCTCCCTGCTGTCGCAGAAAGGGAAAGGGTGGACGACTTTTACACCGCCCGCAGCAGCTCCATGCCGCCGCTTCCGTGGACTAGTTTCTCACCGCCGTTCTCATTCCAGCGTGACGCGCTCGCCCACATTGTCGATGGGCATCAGACGCAGCTGCTTGACCTCGACGGACTCGATCCCATCCTCCGGGTCGGTCGGAAAATCGAAAGGATGAAGCAGAACCGCGAGGTCGTAGGTGCGGAAGGGCACCTTCTCGCTCTGGAACTCGATCCCCAGCAGGTCGCGCGCCATGAAGCGAACCATCTCTTCCCGGCTCTCGCGGTCGTTGGCGACGACTTCGATGACGCCGGTCGCCGGTTCATAGGTCATGGCCGCCTCGAACACGGGACGGCGGGCGCGGCGGACGAGCGTTCCCGCGTCATCGAACGCCAGGAAATCGTCGAGGAGGCCTTCGCGGTAAATCGCGATTTGGACAAGCTCGCAATCCTCGCCGTCGAAGGTCGGCCGGTGGCGCCCGAAGATGTCGATGTGGATGTTGTTGGAAGCGAACCGTTCGCGCAGTGCCGTCTTGAAGGCATCGATGGATGCCTCGTCCCGCCGCAGATCGAGGTTCGGCTCGCCGATGAACCCGTCCCAGCTCCGACCACGGCGCCGCTCATCGGTGTAACGGACCTCCTCGGCATGGCGGAACCGAACCGGTTCGTTCAGGAACATCCAGAGCGAACGCGCATGGCCATTTGCCAGATCATCGAGCACCGTGCGGTCGTCGATCACGCTGTAGAGTGCGGTCTGCCCCGCATCATCGGCCAGGGCGCTCACACGCTCGGCGTCATTGACGATGCGGGCGCGGGCTTCGTCGTCCAATTCGTCGACGGCCCGCAAGGTGACGCGGGCGACTTCCGGCTCGGGCGCCTCCCAATCGACCTCGGTCGGAAGCTCGATGCCGGTGTGGTGGAAATAGGCCTGCAGCGACGAGGCAGGCACGTTGCGGATGAAACTCGTCACTGAGGCCATGGCCGATCTCCTTAGCCCTTGATGTTGCGGGGGTCGTTCCCGTGGGAATCGGACTGGCCGATCCGGCCATCCTGGTTGTGGATCTTGAATTCCGTCCCGGCGTTGCGGCTGATCTCCCGCCCACGGTCGATCGCCTCCCGCTTCGTGTCGAAGTGCCCGCTGGCGCGCTCGGCGCCGCCGCGGCGGACATCCCATCCGCCATTGGGATTGGGGACCACGTGATGGGTGCCCGAACCGTTACCTGCTTTAGCCATGACGGCCTCTTGTCTCGTGAAAGCGCGAAAGTGGGTTCGTTACTACGAACTTGTGCGCAAGATAGGTATTGCAGGTACGGCGTGTCAAGGACTAGATGTATCGTGATAACGAACCCGGCGGACAAACAGGAGAACACCCGGTGCCAACACCCTTGGGAGAGCGCGTTCGCGAGCTCAGGCTGAAGCGAGGATTGACCCTGGAGGCGCTGGCCGAAAGGGTCGGATCCAGCAAGAGCTACATGTGGGAGATCGAGAACAAGGACGTCGCGCGCCCTTCGGCTGAGAAGCTTCACCAGATCGCGGCCGCCCTCGAGACGACGACTGACTATCTGATTTCCGCCGACGAAGTCACCGAAGCGGACGCGACAGACACTGCCTTCTTTCGCAAGTATCAGAAGATGAAGCCGAAGAGCAAAGAGAAGCTTCGCGAGATGCTTAAGATCCTGGACGATGAGGATGAATGAGCAATAGCGGCAGAAAATCGCCCAGAAGGGCCGCGAACGATCTGACTGTGCTTCTCCGCACCGTGCTGGGAGAAGACCGGTTCCCCGTGGACGTGGAGGCGCTGGCGCTCGAAGTCTCCCGAAACCACGAAGACCCGATTACGGCAGTGAAGGGCGTCGACATCGACGGCTTCGAGGGCATGCTCCGGGCACGGCGCAAGAAGCCCGGGTGGCAGATTCTCTACAACACTCAGCCCCGCTACCGTGGACGCGAGCGCTTCACGCTCGCTCACGAGTTCGGGCACTACTTGCTGCACCGGCGCCCGCTGACCGCAGCGCACTACCGTAACGGCGAGCTCTCGGACGAATTCGACTTCGAGTGCCTTCCGCTGCAAGCCAACGGCTGGAAGGACGCGGAGAAGCAGCGTGAAGAAGAGGCCGATACCTTCGCCTCCTTCCTGTTGATGCCGATCGACGACTATCGGAACCAGGTCGGCAGTCAGGAGGTAACTCGCGACCTCCTTGGCCATGTGACTGACCGATACGGAGTTTCGCTTCTTGCGGCCGCGCGCAAGTGGATCGAATTCACCGACACCCGAGCGGCCATGGTGGTTGCGCGAGACGGATTCGCGTTGTGGGGCAGAGCGAGCACGCGCGCCTACAGAAGCGGTGTGTTCATTCAATCGGGCATGCCGATTCCCGACGGCTCCATCATGGCCATGGGGTCGGCGTCGCAGCACACCAGTTCTCAGCGCCCGGTGGCTTTGCCCGCCGGCATCTGGACATTTAGTCGGGGCTCCGAACCGGTCCGAGAACTGACCTTCTTCTCTGACCGGCTCGGTTTGGCGGTGTCTCTTCTGCAGTTCGATCGCGCCGTCGATGGAGCTGAGGTCGAGGACGAAGAACCTTGGGATAGCTACGACCAGTTCATCGCTGGCGTCAGCCAATCATCACAGTGACCGCAACAGTGATCGTCGGTCGGATCCGCTGATTCGGAAAGGAGACACAAGATGATCGCGTTCCGGGACGTCGATGATGCCGATCCGGCGCTTCTGCACTCGCCGATTGTGCGCGCGATAGAAAAGACCTTCGCCTACATCGCCGAGCACGGAGGCATCGCGCTGACCCCATCCAAAGCCTTCAAGCGCAGCTTCGTCCATTGGGCCGCAGCCCAGTTCGAATGGCCCGGATACTCGGAGGCCGATCTCTTCGCCGTTAATAAGGTGCTCAACGAGATGGATTTCGGCCCGCTGATGGATCTGCACGACATGATGATCGCATTGAAGATTGGGCGGCACTACAAGGGGAAATTCAAGCTGACCAGGTCTGGTCAGTCCCTTGTCGGTCATCCGGGTCGGCTTTTCGGAATCATCACGCCCTTTTATCTGTTCGAGGTCGATCACTTGCGGTTTTCGCGGCGAGGAGCTCGGCCCCTGGGCAACTGGGATATCTTCTTAAACGTGCTCAACGTTGAGGCAGAGAAGGGCGCAACAGGTGGAGATATCCGGCGCGCCCTTTACGGGGAGCCAGATAACAACCGTTTCTTCGATGAAACGCTGAGCAGCCTTTATGTGCAGGTGCTGCGACCTCTCTGCTGGACGGGGCTTCTACATGAAAATCGTTCTGATGGGTTGTCTCGCACCGAGCGCAGCATGTTCACGAAGACGCCTCTCTGGCGGACGGCATTGCGTCTGGCCACGGATGGCAAGCTACGCCCGCGTACGCTCCACTGACCGAACCTCGCTTCATTTCTAATGATTCCGCAGAAGCGCGATAAGCGATTGAATATTATTGCATATCCGCAGTTTGCAACTACCGTTTTGCCCAGTCATCTTCTGTTGCGAACGGTCTCATGCAAGACGCCCGATCCGGTCCGAACCCTCTGTTGCCCGTCCGTCTGTCGGCGGGCGAACGCCTCGATGAACTCGCGCAGATTCTTGCCGCGGGGCTGGGGCGTATCCTGTCGGAACAGTCCAGCTCTTTATCTGCACCTGGCCAAGACAGTTCATTCGACATTCTCGCCCTCAAACGCCGTGTTGGTCGTCGCAAACCGAGCAACCGAGTTGGAGGGCAATGATGCCAGAAACAAAGAGAAAGACTGACGCCGCGCCATGGCGGGCGGGCGAACGCGACGCGGCGGACGCGAGCGTGGTCACGCAGCTTGCCGCGCTGAAACGAATGACGGTGGTCGAGCTGAAGGCGAAGTGGGAAAGCCTCTTCGGCACGCCTGCTCCGAACAATAGCCGTAGTTACCTCGAGCTGAGGCTCAGTTACCGGATCCAGGAACTGACCCTCGGCGGCCTGTCCCGCGAGACGCGGCGGACGCTGGACTTGCTGGCCGATGAAATCGAGGGCCGGGTCGGGCGCAAGACGATCATCGCGGATTCCCGAAACCCGGTGGTCGGCACCCGCCTCGTGCGTGAATGGGACGGGGTGGAGCACACCGTCACTGTGATGAAAGACGGCTTCGACTGGCAGGGGCGCAAGTTCAAATCGCTGTCGGCGGTGGCGCGGGCGATCACCGGCACGCAGTGGAACGGCTACCGCTTCTTCGGCCTACGCGAGGCCCGGAGGGACGACCGATGAACCGTCAGGGAGCCGTCGCTATCATGCCGCGCCGCCAGCGCTGCGCCATCTATACCCGCAAGTCGAGCGAGGAAGGGCTCGACATGGAGTTCAACAGCCTCGACGCCCAGCGCGAGGCTTGCGAGGCCTTCGTGACGAGCCAGAAGGCGGAAGGCTGGGCCACCATTCGCGAACGCTACGACGATGGCGGCTTCTCCGGTGGCACGCTGGAGCGCCCGGGCCTCAAGCGTCTCATCGAGGATGTCGAGGCCGGCCTGATCGATGTGATCGTGGTCTACAAGATCGACCGGCTGTCGCGCTCGCTGATGGATTTCGCCAAGCTGGTCGAGATCTTCGACCGCAATCAGGTGACCTTCGTTTCGGTCACGCAGTCGTTCAACACCACGACCTCGATGGGCCGCCTGACCCTGAACATCCTTCTCAGCTTCGCGCAGTTCGAGCGGGAGGTGATCGGCGAGCGCATTCGCGACAAGGTCGCTGCATCCCGCAAGCGCGGCATGTGGATGGGCGGTCACGTCCCGCTGGGCTACGACGTGCGCGACCGCAAGCTGGTGGTCAACGAGGCCGAGGCCGCGACGGTCCGGATGATCTTCGAGAGGTTCGTCGCCATCGGCTCCGCCACGACGCTGGCGAAAGCGCTCGCGGCCGAAGGCGTGCTGAACAAGCGCGGCAAGCCGATCGACAAGGGATTCCTCTACAAACTGATCAACAACCGGGTCTACCTCGGTGAAGCCGTGCACAAGGGCACGGCCTATCCGGGCGAGCACGAGGCCATCATTGATCAGGTCCTGTGGGACAAGGTGCATAGCATCCTACGCGAGAGCCCGCGCCTGCGGGCGAAGAACACGCGTCGCCAGACTCCGGCTCTGCTGAAGGGGATCATCTTCACCGAGACAGGCACGGCGATGACGCCGACGGCGACGAAGAAGGGCACGCGCCTCTACCGCTACTACGCGTCGATGGACCTGATACGAAACCGCCCGACCGGCGACGCCTCGGGCCCGCTGCGCTTGCCCGCCGGCATGGTCGAGGACGCCGTCGTCGGCGAAATCCGCCGCATGATCCGCGCACCCGAAGTCGCGGCGCGGACCATAAAGGCCCTGCGCGACGAGAACTCGGCCGTCGATGAGAAAGCGGTCGTCCAGGCGCTCGGCGAGTTCGACCAGCTCTGGGCGGCGCTCTACCCGGCGGAGCAGACCCGCATCGTCCAGCTTCTGGTCGAGCGGGTGACCGTCGGCGAATACGGCATCGCCGTCGATTTGCGCCATGAGGGGCTGGGCTCGGTCCTGCGGGACATGATGGCCCCCCGCCAAACGGAGGCCTGCGCATGACCGGCCCGAACGATACCATCCGCATCGTCATCCCCCTGACGATCCGCAAGCGAAATGGGCGGCCGAAGATCCTCCCGCCCGACGAGGTGACAGTCCGGGACGGCCGGTCGCAAGACCCTCATGTGCTGCGCGCCATCGCCCGCGCCTGGAACTGGCGGCGGCAGCTGGAATCCGGTGCCGCTTCCACCATTCAGGATATCGCCTCTGCCGAGAAGGTCTCCGACCGGTTCGTGAGCCGCATGATGCGGCTCGCCTATCTGTCGCCGGAGGTGCTCGAACACCTCGTCATCAGGCGCGTGCCACCGGCGCTGTCGTTGAACGATCTTGTCGCTGTCGCCGACCAGCCTTGGGCGGAGCAGATGGATATGGTTTTCGAAGCGGCTTAGCGATCTCGCCATCACAATAACCTCGTGAACATGAAAACCGAGAAGCGATTGCGCCCGAGCCCTTAATCGTCTATCGACGATTAACGAACGGATGGATGGCTCATGCAGGATACCGACATCGAAATCGCTGAACTGGCCAAGGCGCTCGCGCATCCGGCAAGACTGCGCATCCTGCGGCTGCTGCTCGTCACGCCCGGCTGCATCGGCGGCGACATCGTGGGCGCTGTCGGCCTAGCGCAGTCCACGGTATCCGAGCACCTGCGCATCCTGAAGGCTGCCGGGGTCATCACGGGCGAGATATCCGGTCCGCGCATCTGCTACGCGCTGAACCCCGCCGCGCTGGAACCGCTGGCCGACTTTATCGGCACGCTGACCGCCCCATCCGCTGCGGTCTGCTGCGTGCCTGACGAGAAGGAGATTTCATGAGCCTGTTCGAACGTTGGCTGACCCTCTGGGTCGCGCTGTGCATCCTGGCCGGGCTCGTCCTTGGCAACCTCACGCCGGGGCTCTTCGGCGCGCTGGCCGCGCTGGAGGTCGCCTCGGTCAACCTCGTCGTCGCCGTCCTGATCTGGGCAATGGTCTATCCGATGATGATCGCAGTGGATCTGCGCTCGCTGAAGGCGGTGGGACAGCGCCCGAAGGGCCTCGTGATCACGCTTGCCGTGAACTGGCTGATCAAGCCCTTCAGCATGGCGGCGCTGGCAGTGCTGTTCTTCAACCACGTCTTCGCCGGACTGATCGACCCGGAGCGCGCGCCGGAATACATCGCCGGGCTGATCCTGCTAGGGGCGGCGCCCTGCACGGCGATGGTCTTTGTCTGGTCACAGCTGACGAAGGGCGATCCCAACTACACGCTGGTGCAGGTCTCCGTGAACGACCTGATCATGGTCGTGGCATTCGCCCCCATCGTGGCCTTCCTTCTGGGCGTGACCGACATCAGAGTCCCGTGGGAGACGCTGATCCTGTCGGTCGTCCTCTACATCGTCATTCCCCTGATTGCGGGTCTCCTGACGCGCCGGGCGCTGATCGCGAAAGGCGACGAGGCCGCGGTGACCGCGTTCACGGCGCGGATCAAGCCGGCCTCGGTGGTCGGGCTGCTGGTGACCGTGGTGCTGCTCTTCGGTTTCCAGGGGCCGGTGATCCTCGCGCAACCGCTGCTGATCGCGCTGATCGCAGTCCCGATCGTCATCCAGTCCTACGGCATCTTCGCCCTTGGATATGGATGGGCCTGGCTGTGGGCCGTGCCCCATCGGGTCGCCGCGCCCTGCGCGCTGATCGGCACGTCGAACTTCTTCGAGCTCGCGGTCGCCGTAGCGATCGGACTTTTCGGACTGAACTCCGGTGCGGCGCTGGCCACCGTGGTGGGGGTGCTGGTCGAGGTACCGGTGATGCTGAGCCTCGTCGCCATTGCGAACCGGACACGCGAGAGGTTCCCTGCATGAGTACCTTCCCGGTCGTCATCCACCACAATCCCGACTGTGGCACGTCCCGCAACGTGCTCGGCATCATCCAGGCGGCTGGATACGAGCCGACCGTAATCGACTATCTGAAGGAGGGCTGGACGCGCCCGCAGCTTCTGGCGCTGTTCTCCGCCGCCGGGATCACGGTGCGCCAGGCACTCCGGGTCAAGCGTTCCCCGGCCGAGGAGTTGGGGCTCACCGCGCCGGACGTCTCCGACGAGGCATTGCTGGACGCCATGACGCGCCACCCGATCCTCGTGAACCGCCCGATCGTTTGTACGCCGAAGGGCGTCAGGCTCTGCCGCCCGTCCGAGACTGTCCTCGATCTGCTCGAGACGCTCCCTCCGGGTCCGCTCGCCAAGGAGGACGGCCAATTGATCATCGACGCCGAGGGAAACCGGATTGCCTGACACACTGACCGATCTGACCACACCGCAGCTCGACGAGACGAGTTTCGCCGCAATCGACCACGACCGGCTGATGTCGCCTGCCATCAGCACGCATCCGCCCCGCATCCTGATCCTCTACGGCTCGCTCCGGGCGCGATCGTTCAGCCGACTGTCGGCCGAGGAGGCCGGTCGCATTCTCACAGCGCTCGGGGCGGAGGTCCGGTTCTTCAACCCCTCAGGCCTGCCGCTGGTCGACGACGGGGTCGATGCCAGCCACCCGAAGGTGCGGGAGCTGCGCGATCTGGTGGCCTGGTGCGAAGGCATGGTCTGGTCGAGCCCCGAGCGGCACGGCGCGATGACCGGCCTTATGAAGACGCAGATCGACTGGATCCCCCTGTCCGAGGGCGCCGTGCGACCGACGCAGGGCAAGACGCTGGCGGTGATGCAGGTGTCGGGGGGCTCGCAGAGCTTTAATGCAGTGAATCAGATGCGGGTTCTTGGGCGCTGGATGCGGATGCTGACCATCCCCAACCAGTCCTCCATCCCCAAGGCGTTTCAGGAATTCGATGATGCGGGACGAATGCGCCCGTCGCCACTCTACGACCGGATCGTGGATGTCATGGAGGAGCTGGTGAAGTTCACACTGCTCACGCGCGATCGGAAGGCGTATCTCGTCGACCGCTACTCCGAGCGTAAGGAAACGGCGGCCGCGCTCATTAAGCGGGTGAACCTCTCAGCCGCAACCTGAGCGTACGGCGATGCTCCCCTTGCTGTACGGGCGTCTAAAGACGTCGTCGGCCAGCATCGCGAAGTAATCCGCGACGATCAGACTGTTCTCCTCATCGGTCCAAGGCTCGCTCGACATTAGGCTGGACTACTGACGGAGCGGCCATTTGTCATCGAAAGTCAAAGAACCATCGGGTCCTTGATCCCCAGCATAACGACGGGCTGCGCACGGCTTCCCCGGAATGTGCCTACTGCGTGTTTCCCCGGCGGCCACGCCAACCGGAACAACGCCCGCTGAATGCATTGTCGCGCGAACTGTAAAACCCGTTGGAAACGCTGGCTTTCGCGAAGTCGAACCGGGCTGGACGAGGTTCGCTCGGTTAGAGACGGAGGGCCGTGCAGAGACGGATATAGGACCCGGCGCCAGTCTCCGAGGTTCGGCTGCATCGGCTAAACGCCTTTGAAACAAAAAGAAAAAGGCCCCCAGCGGGAGCCTCATCTCATGTTCGCGACAAGATAATGGCGGAGAGAGAGGGATTCGAACCCTCGATACGGTTTCCCGTATACACGCGTTCCAGGCGTGCGCCTTCAACCACTCGGCCACCTCTCCGGGACAGCGATGCTGCGAACGAACACCACCGTGCATTTGCAATGCAGGGCTCATCTATTCGATCTGATCGAAAATGCCAAGATGGCATTGGGGGCTTTTTGAACAGGAGTCCACTTTTTCTTTGCACGGCGTTTCAGCCGGGTTGCCCCCGTGTCCGTTCCGGTGGAGAAACGGCGAGTCTCCTCCGTATGCTCTGTCGGTGTGGCGGAGCTGGCAGTGGAGATGGCGATCACAAGGATTTGTTTAACTCGTTCTCAGGTGATCTGCCCGTAACATTGTACAGAGCCCAGCGGAGATCTATATCTTTTAAGTGCTTAGGGTGGGAGATCCGCGCGGGAAGGCCGACGGGCCAGCGCGGACGCGAGGGCTTGTAACGGTCATGCGATTTATCTGTACGATCCTGTCGTTTTTCCTGCTCGCAATCGGCGTGGTTCTGGCCGTCGTGGATGCAACCCGCAGCATCGCCGCACACGAATGGGTCTTCACGCCGCTCTCCGACAGCTGGCAATCCGTTGCGCCGGGCCTGCTTGCAAGCGTCGAAGCCGCGCTGCGGTCGAGTTCGGCCACCGGCCTGTGGGACGCCGTCAATGCCTTCGTGCTGCAGGCTCCCGGGTGGGCCGTCTTCTTCGTCCTCGGTCTTCTGTTCATGCTTGCGGCAGGGCGCCGGAAGAAGCCGCACGAGTTCGCGCACGGCTTCCATTGATCTTGGGTCTCCCTGCTACCGGGGAGTATTTTCGCGAGTCAGGGGAGCATGATCACACTTGCGCCCGGAAGCGGAGTGATTCTGGCGGTGGTCTCGGATCGCGCCACCTGAAGGAGTGCGCGAGGCGTAGGGTCCAGGCCGGGACGTGAGGGGCGAACGAAAGGCTCGTGCAGGGACTCTTCCTGCAACCGCCCATGGGTGCGGGTCGGCTTTCCAGGAACTCCGGGTCGCTCCGGTCGTTGGTTTTTCGCGGTTCCGGACAGGAAACCGGTTCCGTTTCCTGTCATCAAACCGCTGTGGGAGATGGGTCAATGCTGTACTACGTTCCGGAACAGAAACTCAGGATGCCGAGGCCGGAAGAGGCGCTGCCGGGCAGGGCGGAGCCGATTCCGACGGCCCAATACCATTTCGTCAACGGCAGACCGCTGAAGGGGCCGTACCCAGAGGGCGCCGAAAAGGTGCTGTTCGGGATGGGATGCTTCTGGGGCGTGGAGCGACTCTACTGGCAGATCGAGGGAGTCTGGGTGACCGCCGCAGGCTATGCGGGCGGACTCACGCCCAATCCGACCTACGGGGAGACGGTGACCGGGCTTACGGGCCATGCCGAGGTGGTGCTGGTCGTCTATGACCCGAAGGCCGTCAGCTTCGAGACGCTTCTCCAGACGTTCTGGGAAGAGCACGATCCGACCCAGGGCATGCGGCAGGGCAATGACATCGGCACGACCTACCGCTCGGCCATTTTCTGCACGACGGAAGAGCAGCTGAAGGCCGCTGAAGCCTCGCGGGAGATCTACCAGAAGGCGCTGACTGCGGCAGGCAAGGGAGCGATTACGACCGAAATTGCCATGGCGCCCGAGTTTTACTTTGCCGAGGCGGAACATCAGCAGTATCTTGCCAAGAATCCCGGCGGATATTGCGGGCTTCAGGGCACGGGTGTTTCTTGTCCAGCGCCATGGCGCGCTGCCTGAAGTGCGATTCCGCTGCAACCGAGGGGCCTTCCAGGCCCCTTTTCACATCCGTAATGCCATCAGTCCAACCCTGCGCAGGGGCGCGCAAAGCACTTGAACGCATTTCCTTCTGCCGTCAGGATGGGATAAAGCTCACCGCTTGCGAGCGACATTCAAGGAATAGCAAATGGCCGACGTCGAACCAGTTCTGGAACATCTCGATAGCAACCTGGAGGCTAGCCTGAAGAGGCTGTTTGGTCTTCTCGAAATCCCCTCCATCTCCACCGACCCGGCTTACAAGATCGATGTCCGCCGCGCAGCCGAGTGGCTCGCCGAAGATCTCCGCAGCATCGGTTTCGATGCGAGCGTCCGTCCGACGGACGGCCATCCAATGGTGGTTGCCCACCATGACGGTGAAGGTCCGCACGTGCTTTTCTACGGCCACTATGACGTGCAGCCGGTCGACCCGCTGGAGCTGTGGGAGGACGATCCGTTCAAGCCGGCCATCAAGGAGGTCGAGCCCGGGCACAAGGTGATCACCGGTCGCGGCACGTCCGACGACAAGGGCCAGCTGATGACCTTCGTGGAAGCCTGCCGCGCCTACAAGGCGGTGCACGGCAAGCTGCCCTGCAAGATCACCATCCTGCTGGAGGGCGAGGAGGAATCCGGTTCGCCGTCGCTCGTCCCCTTCCTCAAGGCCAATGCCGAGGAACTGAAGGCCGATTTCGCGCTCGTCTGTGACACGTCCATGTGGGACCGCGAGACGCCCGCGATCTGCGTCGGCCTGCGCGGACTGGTGGGCGAAGAAGTGATCGTCAAGGCGGCCAATCGCGACCTGCATTCGGGCTATTACGGCGGCGCGGTTGCCAATCCAATCAGGATCCTGGCGCGCATTCTCGCCGACCTGCACGACGAGAACGGCGGCGTGACGATCCCCGGCTTCTATGACGGCGTGGAGGAGACTCCCACGGAAGTGCTACGCAGCTGGGAGCAGCTCGGCGAGGACGCCGAATCGTTCCTTGGCCCGATCGGGCTCAGCGATCTTGCCGGCGAGCGCGGCCGCTCGGTGCTGGAGCTGGTGTGGGCGCGGCCGACCTGCGAGTTCAACGGCATTTCCGGTGGCTACACCAGCGAGGGCTTCAAGACCGTCATTCCGGCGCAGGCCAAGGCCAAGGTTTCGTTCCGCCTCGTGCACAAGCAGGATCCGGCGAAGATCCGCGAGGCATTCCGCCAGTTCGTGCGCGAGCGCATTCCGGCCGACTGCTCGGTGGAGTTCCATCCGCATGGCGGCTCGCCGGCCATTCAGCTCTCCTACGACTCGCCGCTCGTGACGACGGCGCAGGCGGCGCTCACCGAGGAGTGGGGCAAGCCCGCGGTGGCGATCGCGATGGGCGGCTCGATTCCGATCGTCGGCGATTTCCAGCGCCTGCTCGGCATGGAGTCGCTGCTGGTGGGCTTCGGCCTTGCTGACGACCGCATCCATTCGCCCAACGAGAAGTACGAACTCAGCTCGTTCCACAAGGGACAGCGTTCGTGGGCGCGCATCCTTGCAGCACTGGCCAACAGGTGAACTCCGAATGATCCGCTTCCACAAGAACGACCTGCCGGACCTTCGCCATTACGAGAATGTCGAGGCGGTCGCGATTGATACGGAAACCCTCGGGCTCAACCCGCACCGGGATCGCCTGTGCGTCGTCCAGCTCTCGCCGGGCGACGGCACGGCCGATGTGGTGCAGATCGAGGCGGGGCAGAAGAAGGCGCCCAACCTGGTGGCGCTGCTGCGGAGCCGGAAGATCACAAAGATCTTCCATTATGGCCGGTTTGACATTGCCGTTCTGTATCACACGTTCGGCGTGACGACCGAACCGGTGTTCTGTACGAAGATTGCCTCGCGTCTGACCCGCACCTACACTGACCGGCACGGGCTCAAGGATCTGGTCCACGAGCTGCTCGGTGTGAACCTGTCCAAACAGCAGCAATCGTCCGACTGGGCCGCGGAGACGCTGACGAAGGAGCAGCTGGAATATGCTGCTTCCGACGTTCTGTACCTGCACAAGCTGCGCGAGATCCTTATTCAGCGGCTGAAACGCGAGAAGCGGACGGAACTGGCGGAAGCCTGCTTCCGCTTCCTGCCGACCCGTGCCAAGCTGGACCTCGCCGGCTGGGAGGAAGAGGACATTTTCTCGCACAGCTAGAGCAATTCAGATTTTCACGGCAACTCTGAAAAGCTCCAAGTCATTGTCTCGCCGCAGTCCGGGCGGAAGTCCGGTTCCCGCTTTTCCCGGAACTGCTCTAGACAGTCCAGCCGTGGGCAGGCGCGGGCCGCGCGATTTTTCGCGGGCGCGGGTGCAATCCCGGCGCCCGATTCCTCGGCCGTGTTCCCGCTCGTCGGCTGTTGCCGCCTCAGCAAGGACCGATGAAGCGACCGCTGGTCCGCACCAGAGGGTGACGGCGCTCCAGGGTCGGAATGCAGTAATAGCGGCAGAATTCCGCTATGTTGTCGGCATTTCGGACCGCCATCTCCGGCGGCATCGGGGTGCAATAGACAACATCGCGGGTGAACTTCAGATAGTCATAGTCCTGAGCGGCGGCGTAACGGTGCGCCGCCTCATGGATGATGGTAGAGGCGATCTCGTTTAGCCGGTAGGAAGGCTCGAGATACTCGTCCGAAATGTGAATGTTGCCGAAAGCCTTCTTCCGGCCGTTGACGGTCAGCAGCACATCCGTGTCCTTGGCCTTAGATGGGTTCCGGCGTTGCAGAGACCGCACCTTCACATAGCCGAGGGTGTGGCGGAACTCGCCCTCGGGCTTGAAGACCTTCAGCGTCAGGGCACTGTTGAGACCTCTCTCGATCTCATCAAGCGTTCTCAGAAGGTGTCTGAAGCTCTTCCTGTCCTTGTCGACAAAATCCGAGGAGAAAAACTGGCGAAGCAGCCGGCGAACACGCTCGGGGCGACCGTCGCGATAGGCCTGCAGGGCGGCTTTGGTCTTCTCGACCATGTGAATGGCGAGATAAATGCTGTCTACCAGCCTTTGGGATTGCCAGGCATCCAACGGACGTGACTCCTTGGACTTCAGCCGAATGGAACCCTTGCGTGTCGGTCGCGCGAAATGAAACTGCATCACCCACGGAGATTTCGGGCGGAATGTAACCGTCATGGCATTATCAACCCTAGGTTGTTCATGAGCCGTCACGGTTATAGGCATGAATAGATTGTATGCTGTTTCGTTTGGCACACTCTCAAAAAGGGGCGGTACCCACGCATTTGGCGGGCTTAACCTCCCTTAAATCGCCATGATCTATCCTATAGGCGAGGGCGCGTGGATCTGTTGCTGCGCTTTGCGAGAGTGGTTGGATGGGCAAGAGTAAGAGTAGCAGGCGCGTGGAGCCGCGGTTCGACGCGCCTGAGGGCAGGGGCCGGACCTCGGCGCTGTCGCTGACGCCGGAAGATCGCGTTCTGCCCAGCAGCGGCAGCAAGAAACGCCGCAAAGCCTCCCGCAAATCCGCAAATCCTCGTCGCAAGAGGCGCGGGCTGTTGCGCGGTCTCGTCTACTGGTCGCTGGTTCTCTGCCTGTGGGCAGGCATCATTGGTGTGGGGATCATTGCCTATTACGGTGCGCAACTGCCGAGCGCCTCGACCTGGGCGATCCCGGACCGCCCGCCCAACGTGAAGATTTTGGCAGTCGATGGCAGCCTGCTCGCCAATCGCGGCGCGACGGGCGGCGAGGCGCTCACGCTGCGCGAAATGTCTCCGTACATCCCAAGGGCAGTCATCGCCATCGAGGACCGGCGGTTCTATTCGCATTGGGGCGTGGATCCGATCGGCCTGGCGCGGGCCGCTTTCCGCAACCTGGTCTCCGGCGACGTTTCGCAGGGCGGCTCGACGATCACGCAGCAGCTGGTCAAGAATCTCTATCTGCAGCCGGATCGCACCATCAAGCGCAAGGTGCAGGAGGCGCTGCTCGCCCTCTGGATCGAACGGAAGTACACGAAAGACCAGATCCTCGAGATGTATCTCAACCGCGTCTACTTCGGCTCCGGCGCCTACGGCGTGGAAGCGGCGGCGCGGCGCTATTTCGGCAAGTCGGCGCGGGACGTGAGCCTGGCGGAAGCCGCCCTTCTGGCGGGCCTGCTGAAAGCGCCCTCGCGGCTGTCGCCCGCGCGCGACCCGCAGGCAGCGGAAGCGCGTGCGCAGATCGTGCTAACCGCCATGCGCGAGCAGGGCATGATCAACGACAGCCAGCTCGCGGCGGCCATGAGCGCGCCGGCGGCCCGGGCTGCGGCCTACTGGACGGGATCGGAGCATTACGTGGCCGACCGGGTCATGGAGGAACTGCCGGGGCTCATCGGACCGATCGAACGCGATGTAGTGGTGGAGACCACGATCGACCTGCATCTGCAGAAGGTCGCCGAGAGGTCGATACAGAAGGCGATCGATGAGAAGGGCAAGGCGATGGCCGTATCGCAAGCCGCTCTCGTTTCAATCGACCGGGCTGGGGCCGTACGGGCCATGGTGGGCGGCTACGATTACGCCCACAGCCAGTTCGACCGAGCCTCCGAGGCGAAGCGCCAGCCGGGATCCGCCTTCAAGCCGTTCGTCTACATGGCCGCGCTGGAGCAGGGCCGGACGCCCATGAGCATGCGCAACGATGCGCCGGTACAGATTGGAAAGTGGAAGCCGTCCAATTTCCAGCAGAAGTATCTGGGTCAGATCACGCTGGCTGAGGCGCTGGCGCGGTCTTCCAACTCGGTGGCCGCGCAGTTGACCATGGAGGTGGGGCCGAAGTCCGTCATCGAGGTGGCGAGCCGGATGGGTATCGAGTCCAAGCTGCGCGCCGACGCTTCCATCGCGCTCGGTACGTCGGAGGTGACCCTGCTGGAGCTGACGGCGGCTTACGTGCCTTTCGCCAATGGCGGTTACAGGCCGGACATTTATTTCATCGAGCGGGTCCTGGATACGTCCGGCAAGGTTCTCTACCAGCGGCGGGATACGAGCCCGCCGCGCGTGGCCTCCGCCGAAATCATCGGCATGATGAACTACATGCTGGCCGGGACGATTTCTTACGGCAGCGGGCGCTCGGCGGCAATCGACTGGCCGGCTGCCGGCAAGACCGGCACGACGCAGGAGTCGCGCGATGCCTGGTTCGTCGGGTACACAGCCAATCTCGTCACCGGCGTGTGGGTCGGAAACGACGACAGCAAACCGACCAAGGCCACGGGATCGTCGCTGCCGGCCGGGATCTGGAAGGATTTCATGAGCGAGGCCCATCGTGGCCTGAAGCCCAGGCCGCTGCCCGGAGACTGGCAGCCGACGCCGGAAATCGCGCGATCCCCGTCATATCCCGCACAGGGATATCCCGATGCGCCGGGCGATCCCACCGCAGCCGGGCGGCCGGCGCAGACGGTGCCCCAAGAGGAACACCGCGGGCCGCTATCCATCATCGAGGCCATTCTGGGGCACTAGGCTGGTTCAAGGTTCCGCGGAGATCCTGCCGGGGTGGAAAACCACTCGCCCGTCGCAAAGCCACTTGGGGAAAGCGGTTAGGCGTTGCCTTGTCCAGCCAGAATGAACATTGCGCATAACTTGTCGGTCGGGAGGACGCAGGGTGCGAAGTTTTGCTTTTATTGATTGAGGTCTTTTGCTAGAGAGTAGCTCATAATACAAAGTAATGACTTGAGAATATTCAATAAGAGCAGGAGTAATGTAAGAATTAAAAGATAATATTTATAAAGATAATTGCTCCTGATTTTAATGATTTTTTACGGAGATTTTCGGGGTATGAATGAAGCCATTTCATTCGTAAATAATATCGTTTGGAACTACGTCCTCGTATACATTCTCCTGGGTGTTGGTATCTTTGTCACTTTCCGTCTGCGGTTCATACAGATCCTCTATTTTTGGGAGATGTGGCGCGGCCTCCGCGCAAAGACCGGTGACCCAAAAGGCATTTCTCCCTTTCAGGCGCTCGCCATCAGTCTCGCGTCGCGGGTTGGTACCGGAAACATTGCCGGTGTCGCCCTGGCGCTCTACCTCGGCGGGCCGGGTACCGTATTCTGGATGTGGATCGTGGCGCTTCTGGGAATGGCCACAGCCCATGCCGAAAACACTCTCGCGCAGCTTTACAAGGTGCATGGGACCGACGGGCGCTACAGAGGCGGGCCTGCGTTCTATATCGCCAGGGGGCTGAATGCGCCGCGCGCCGCGATCCTGTTCTCCCTCTGCCTCGTCCTCAATTTCGGCCTCATTTTCAATGCAGTGCAGGCCAACTCCATCGCCGACGTCATGAAAGGCGCCCTCGACATTCCCAAGGTCACCACAGCCGTGGTGGTGGTCGTGCTGGTCGCGCTGTCCGTTTTCGGCGGGCTGCGGAACATCGTTAAGGTCGTGCAGGTCGTCATGCCGATGATGTCACTGGCCTATTTCGGACTGGCGGTGGGCATCATCGTGGCCAACTACGCGATCTTGCCCGACCTTGTCAGCGACATCGTTTCCAGTGCGTTCGGTTTGCGAGAGGTCGCAGGAGGCGTTGCCGGCAGCATGGCAGCGGCGGTGATGAACGGCGTCAAACGCGGTTTCTTTTCCAATGAAGCTGGCATGGGGTCGGCCCCCAACATCGCGGCCGTCGCGCGTCCGGTTCCGCATCATCCGGCTTCACAGGGGCTCGTGCAGTCGCTCGGCGTCTTCATCGACACGATCCTGATCTGCACCGCAACTGCCATCATCATCCTGCTTTCAGGGGTGTTGCAAACGGATACAGGCGTCAATGGCGTGCAGCTGACGCAGAAGGCACTGTCGGTCCACCTAGGCTGGGGCGGAACCTATTTTATGGCGGTTGCCGTATTCTGTTTTGCCTTTGCGGCCATACTCGGAAACTATACCTACGCCGAGAACGCCATGAATTATCTCGGGGCGAAATCGCGCTTTTCCCGGACGCTCCTGCGATGCCTGGTGTTGGTCGCCACCCTGTGGGGAGCAACATCCAGCGTGGAAATGGTGTTTGCCGTAGCAGACATCACAATGGGCATGATGAGCGTCATCAATCTCGGCGCGTTGATCCTGCTTTCCGACGCCGTCATCAAGGTGACCTACGACTACTTTCACCAGCGGAAGGTCAGCGCGGCGCCGGAGTTCCACCTCGAGCGCCTGCCGGAGATCCGGGGCACGGTTGACCACACCATCTGGTCGCCGCAACGGGCCTGAGGCCAACCAGCGGGTGCGGCATATCCGCATTTTGATCGAAAGCATGAGTGCAAAGATCAGGTTTCTATTGACAGCGCCGCATCCACGCTGTTTTGTGCTGGCGTCGCTTGACGTTCTTGATGTCTGGGCCTTGACCCCATTCCATCAAAGACGCGTGAGCCATTGTGTCCCCCCAATGGTTTCGCCAGCAAAGACAGGCCTGACACCGAGTGCGCTTGCGGCAGCATGGAACGTTCCTGAATGGCCTGGGAAATGCTCGTCTGCTCCTGCAACATCATCACTCAGCGAGAGATCGAAGACACCATCCGTCAAATGCTTGACGAGGATCCGTGGCAGCTGATCGTGCCTGCAAAGGTGCTGCATGCCATGAAGAGCAGGGGGCGTTGTTGCGGGTGCTTCCCGAACCTTGTCGAGACGATCATCCGGATCACGGAAGCGTATCATCGCGAGTCTGGCGCGACAGGCGCGGATGTCATAGCATACCTGGACAGGGTGCGAGAGCTACGCAACAAGTTCGGGAGCAAGTTTCATGAAAGGCGATACAAAGGTCATCGAGCGGCTTAACCAGGCACTCTTTCTCGAGCTGGGCGCTGTAAACCAGTACTGGCTCCACTATCGCCTGCTGGAAGACTGGGGCTACACGCTGCTTGCAAAGAAGGAGCGTGAGGAGTCCATCGAGGAAATGCACCACGCCGACCGGCTGGTCCAGCGCATCATCTTCCTCGAAGGCCATCCCAATCTGCAGACGCTTGCGCCGCTGCGCATCGGGCAGAATGTCCGGGAGGTGCTCGAGGCGGATCTCGCCGGCGAATACGATGCCCGCACGGCCTACAAGGAGTCCCGCGACATCTGCCATGCCGCCGGCGATTACGTTTCCATGAAGCTTTTCGAGGAACTGCTCCAGGACGAGGAAGGGCACATCGACTTCCTGGAGACGCAGCTGCAGCTTCTCGACTCGATCGGCGAAGAGAAGTACGGCCAGCTCAATGCCGCGCCGGCCAACGAGGCCGAGTAAGCTAATCCGCGGTGGATTGACGGAAGGGGGGCGCAAAGGCTGCCCTCCCTTTCAAAAGTCGTTTCCCGATACCTATCTGTCGGCGGTAACCAACAGGGCTCGAGCAGAGCGGGTGTTGCGGAAAAGGCTATCGCCGGTTGAATCCCTTCGACAGGCGGGCTTGTGCGCTTGCGGGGTTTCTTCTTTTCCCCGAACCTTCAAAGCGTTCGCCCGCTTGCCGGAAACCTGCTCTGCTGCTACACGCGCGGTATGACAAACACGCCTCTTTCACGCATCCGCAATTTTTCCATCGTCGCGCATATCGACCATGGGAAGTCCACGCTCGCCGACCGGCTGATCCAGATGACCGGATCGATCTCCGATCGCGAGATGAAGGATCAGATCCTCGACTCGATGGACATCGAGCGCGAGCGCGGCATCACGATCAAGGCGAACACCGTCCGGCTCGAATATGACGCCAAGGACGGGCAGCACTATGTGCTCAACCTGATCGACACGCCCGGCCACGTGGACTTTGCCTATGAGGTCTCCCGCTCGCTTGCGGCCTGCGAAGGCTCGTTGCTGGTGGTGGACGCGAGCCAGGGCGTGGAAGCGCAGACGCTCGCTAACGTCTACCAGGCGCTCGACAACAACCACGAGATCGTGCCGGTGCTGAACAAGGTCGACCTGCCGGCGGCCGATCCGGAGCGCGTGAAGGCACAGATCGAGGACGTGATCGGCCTCGATGCGTCCGATGCCATCATGATCTCGGCCAAGACGGGACTTGGCGTGGACGAGGTGCTGGAGGCGATCGTGCACCGCCTCCCGCCGCCGCGCGAGGGCGACATCAACAAGCCGCTCAAGGCGCTGCTGGTGGACAGCTGGTACGACCCCTACCTCGGCGTGGTGGTGCTGGTGCGTGTGATCGACGGCGAGCTCAAGAAGGGCCAGACCATCCGCATGATGGGCACCGGGGCGAAGTACCCCGTCGAGCGTGTCGGCGTCATGACGCCCAACATGGTGCTGGTGGACTCCCTCGGGCCGGGCGAGATCGGCTTCATCACGGCGTCGATCAAGGAGGTGGCGGACACACGTGTCGGCGACACGATCACCGACGACAAGCGGCCGGCCGCCGAACCGCTGCCGGGCTTCAAACCGGCCCAGCCAGTGGTGTTCTGCGGCCTGTTCCCGGTGGATGCGGCCGATTTCGACGACCTGCGCGCAGCGGTCGCGAAGCTGCGCCTCAACGACGCGAGCTTCACCTACGAGATGGAGACTTCCGCTGCGCTGGGCTTCGGTTTCCGCTGCGGCTTCCTGGGGCTGCTCCACCTCGAGATCATCCAGGAGCGCCTGGCGCGCGAGTTCAACCTCGACCTGATCGCCACGGCGCCGTCGGTCGTCTACAAGATGAACCTGACGGACGGCACCACGATCGACCTGCACAACCCGGCGGACATGCCGGATCCCGTGCGGATCGCCTCGATCGAGGAACCGTGGATCCGCGCGACAATTCTCACGCCGGACGAATATCTCGGCAACATCCTCAAGCTCTGCCAGGACCGCCGGGGCATCCAGGTGGACCTGTCCTATGCCGGCTCGCGGGCCATGCTGGTCTATGATCTGCCGCTTAACGAGGTGGTGTTCGACTTCTACGACCGGCTGAAGTCACTGTCGCGCGGCTATGCCTCGTTCGACTACAACCTGACCGGCTACCGTGAGGGCGACCTCGTGAAGATGTCGATCCTGGTCAACGGTGAGCCGGTGGATGCGCTGTCGATGCTGGTGCACCGCTCGCAGGCGGAGCGCCGCGGCCGCGCCATGTGCGAGAAGCTCAAGGAGCTGATCCCGCAGCACATGTTCCAGATTCCGATCCAGGCTGCGATCGGCGGACGCATCATCGCCCGCGAGACGATCCGCGCGCTGCGCAAGGACGTGACGGCCAAGTGCTACGGCGGCGACGTGACCCGCAAGCGCAAGCTGCTGGAAAAGCAGAAGGAAGGCAAGAAGCGCATGCGGCAGTTCGGCAAGGTCGAAATCCCGCAGGAGGCCTTCATCCAGGCGCTCAAAATGGAGGATTGAGGCGGACGCTGCACTCCGTCGTCTTGCACTCCGGAGCGGCTGATGTATATTTTCACTTAAATGGAATGGGGATTCTCGTTCGGCGTTTGGCCTCGGTTTATCCGAGGCCTTTCGCTTTCTTAGGGGAACGTCTTAAGAGAACCGGCAAGCAGTTTCTTCTTAATGATGTCAAAGGAACGGTTTGTTTGACGCGGTCGAATGCACCTAATGCCAATAGGTCGCGCAACCAAGTCTGCCAACTGGAGCCCAATAGAATTGCTGGTCTTGGGAATGATCTTCAAATCCAACCCTGTGAACCCTGAACGAGCTAGATAGTGTTGGCCGGCCATAATCCGGCGGAATTCCAACTCTAGGATTCGATCTTCATGCCCCCCACCGGCTTTACCCCCTCGCTGCTCAAACAATATATGTGTCAGCGTACCACTCTGACCCTTCTGGGCAAGAAAAGCAGAAAGTCGTTCGATACAAAACAACAGGGCCAGGTGATAAGGATTGTCTGGGTTCCTGTATCTGGATCTGAGGGCGTCCTTTCTTATTACTGCCGCAATGATGGTCATGGGCGTGCTTGCAATTATTGATGTCAATTCGCCAATGAACTGTTCTTTAATGTGCGGTGTCTTTAGGAACTCAAAGGGAGCTAAGTCCTTTCGAATCTCTCTTTCATGTAGAACAAGGGCGTCGTGACCAAACCAGTTCAGTTTGAACGCCTGCACTCTGGGGCACACTTGCTCCACATAATCCGTCTTCGAGAATACACAGAAGGCCAAGACGAATACAGGAAACTCGGGATTGACTACCTCAAGATTGTGGTCACCGCTTTCATCGACAAAAACGATGTAATCACTGAATTGCATTTGCCCCCCTCCTGATCGGCCCCCGACGGATGGGTCCAATTTGATTGTTAGTGCAATGATGGTCGTGGCGCCAGCGCGGGCGGCATCGCTGGTTGGGGTTGCAGGGCCGCCCGCGC
>NZ_BAABGS010000061.1:0-24541 GCF_039541695.1 Chelativorans composti
CATCGCCATCTTGATGTTGGCAAGATCAACACCAGACCCATCCGCCTTCACACGCGGCTTCACATTCGAATCTATAACCCGCTTCACGGGAACAAGGACTTTCATCAAGTTTATGCCTTTCTGTCGTGAGGAGGCCGCGCGCCGGTCCCCGGTTCAGGACGGGCCGGGCGCGGGAAGCTGGATGAAGAGTCTTCAGCCAGCCTTTTTCTTGCTGCCGCGGAGATTGAGCCCAGGCGGAACGGAGACCGCGGATCGAACAGGTCGCGGAGCCAATCGCCGATCAGGTTGGACGCCATCACCACGGCGAAGATGACGAGGCCGGGGAAGGTCGAAAGCCACCAGGCCGTGGCGACATAGTTGCGGCCCGAAGCCAGCATCCCGCCCCAGCTCGCCGTCTCGGCATCCACGCCAAGGCCGAGGAAGGCAAGGGCAGCGAGCGACAGGATCGTTGCACCCAGGTCCAGCGCGGCCAGCACCAGGATGGTCGGCATCACGTTGGGCAGCAGGTGGCGGAACATGACGCTCAGCGGCGGTACGCCCAGCACCTTGGCCGACAGCACATATTCCCGCTCCCTGAGCTGCAGGATCTCGCCGCGCACGGGACGCGCGAAGGCCGGCCAGCCCGACAGCACGAGGGCGAAGATCAGCTTGTCGGAACCCTGCCCGAGCACCGCCACCAGCGCGATCGCCAGCAGCAGGAAGGGGAACGCCAGCCACATGTCGACCAGACGCATGATGACGGAGTCGACGATGCCTCCGAAATAGCCGGAGATGATTCCGAGAATCACGCCGACGACGGCGGTGAGCACCATCACGGCGAAGCCGACGCCTATCGACAGTCTCGCGCCCCAGATCAGGCGCGAGAGCACGTCGCGCCCGAGCTGGTCGGTCCCCAGGATGTAGCCGTCCGATCCCGGTGGAAGCAGACGGAAGGCAATCGACTGCGCATTGGGCGAGTACGGCGCGATCTGCGGCGCGAAGATAGCCACGATGACCATGGCGAGCAGCACGATGAAAGACAGAGCAATCAGCGGGCTCTTTGCGATCTGCCGCAACCAGAAGCCGATGGAAGAGATGACAGCCTGCATTACTTGCCCTTCTGATATGCAAGTTTGACTCTCGGATCGAGCCACGCGTGGATGATGTCCGCGATCAGGTTGGACAGCACCACGAGGACCGTGAGGAGCACGACAACTCCCTGCACCACCGGGAAGTCGCGGGCATTGATGCCCTGCACCAGCAGGAAGCCCATTCCGGGATAGGCGAAGAGGGTCTCGATCACGATCGTTCCGCTGAGCAGCATGCCGATGCGCATGCCGATGATCACCACCGTGGTCGGCAGCGCGTTATGCAGCAGATGGGAGACGATTGTCGGCTCGCCGATGCCCCGGGCGCGGAACGCGTGGACGAATTCCTGGTGCTTGACCTCCAGGAGGCTCGAGCGCAGCACGCGGACGAACTGGCCCGACAGGGTGGTGCCCAGGGTCGTCGCGGGCAGCACGAGGTGCATGAACGCGGATCGCGCGCCCTCCCAGTTGCCGGTGAGCACGGCGTCGGTGAATGGCGCGCCCGTGATGCGCTCGATGGTGATGTGTTGGGCCAGCACGCCGCTGACCGGGAAGACGGGCATCCAGACCGCGAGGAACATGATCAGCAGGATTCCCTGCCAGAAGTTCGGCATCGAAGCCCCGATCAGGGCGAACCCGGTGCCGCCACGGTCCCAGAACGTGTTCTGCTTGAGCGCGCAGAGGACTGCGACGGGTATGGCGATGAGCAGGCCGATGACGAGCGCGAAGATCGAAAGCTCGATGGTCAGCGGCAGCGCGCGTCCCACCATCTGAATGACCGGCTCGCCGCCCCTCACCAGCGAGTTGCCCAGATGCAGGGTGAAGATTTCCTTGAGGAAAATGAGGTACTGGACCGGCAGCGGCCGGTCGAGACCGAGCATCTGCCGATACATCTCCCGCGAAGCCGCCAGATCGGCATCGTCGCCTTCGCCGAACAGCAACTGAACCGGGTCGCCGGGCATGATTCTGAGCAGCACGAAGACGATGACCGACACGCCCAGAACGACGACAGCGGTTTCCAACAATCTTTTCGCGATGAAACGCCACACGACGAAGTTCCCTTCGAGTCCTCGGAGCCTTTCCGGCTTCACCGGAAACCTTGAACGCTCCAGCTCCCTGTTTTCGCGGTCCCGGACGGGAGGCCGGTCCCTGCTTTCCTGGAACCGCGCTTTCTGGTCCGCCGCGGCTCCACCCGGAAAACCGGTCACACGTCTCCTTAAACCGCTCCGGCATGTCCCCGTCCGGGCCGGACGGGGACAGAACCGGGATGGATCATTTCTCCAGCGTAACCTTGTGGAGGTCGAACATCTGTCCGGTCGACGAGCCGACGAAACCCTGGACGTGGGGCTGCATCGCCCACACCTCCGCCTCGATGAACAGCGGCACCCACGGCATGTGGACTTCCGTCAGCTCGCGGTTGATCTCATCCATCTTCTCCTGCCAGCGGGCCTGATCGAGCTCCCTGCGCAGCTCGGCATACTTCCTATCCAGATCCTCGCTACAGAAGCCGGTACGGATACGGCCCGTGGCCAGGCGCGAGCACTCGAAGTGGTTGTTGTAGTAGGCGCCCACGAACTCGCCAGTGCCATAGCCGGCAAAGGCCAGCGCCAGGTCGAAGTCGCCCGCTTCCACGGCCGCGTTGAAGGCCGCGGTATCCATGATCTTCGTGGAGACGTTCATGCCGTATCCGCGCAGCTGCTCGGCGATGAACTGGGCCGGCAGCTCGAACATCGGGACCGTTAACATCTCGATCGGCTTGGTCACCTTCGACAGGACGGCCTTGGCGGCCTCCGGATCATAGGTGAACGGATCATAATCCGGGTTGTAACCCTCCTGGCCGATACCGGATACCTGCCGGGCCACGACGGCAAGGCCGCGGTAGATGTGCTCCGCGATCGCATCCTTGTCGATCGCCACGTTCATGGCCCTGCGGACTTCGGGATCCGCGAAAGGCGATCCCTCACGGACGTTCATCTGCAGCATACGCATGGACGAACCCGGGACGATCTCGAGCTTCATGTTGGCGGCGCGCAGCTGGTCAACGAAGTCCGTCGTGACCGGATAAATCATGTCCACGGAACCGGAAAGCAGCTCGGCGACGCGGGTGGCCTCCTCCGGAATGGTGCGCCAGATGATCCGCTCGACGCCCGGAGCCCCCTGCCAATAGTCGAGGAAGGCGTCCATGACCACGCGCTGGTTCGGCGTCCACTCGACGAACTTGAACGGCCCGACGCCCATCGGGGCTGCCGTCCGCGTCTCCTCGAGGGTACGGGCGCCGTCGACCTTCTTGTTCATGATTTCCTGGGCGGCGAAGTTCAGGCCCGGGATCGCCTGATTGGGCGGACCGAACGGCACCTTGGTCTTGAATCGCACCGTATAGCGGTCGACCACCTCGGCGCTTTCGACATTCGCCATGTTGCCCATGCTGGCGCGCGGCGACTTCGTGGCCGGATCCCACAGACGCTCGAACGTGTAGACGACATCCTCGGACGTCAGCTCGTCGCCATTGTGGAACTTGACGCCCTGACGGAGCTTGAGGTCGTAGGTCGTGTCATCGACCTGTTCAACGTCTTCGGCGACGAGAGGCGCAAGTCCCAGGCCGGGCGGAGGCAGATAGTAAAGCTTGTCGCGCATGGCGTGGGAAATGATTTGGGTAAACCGCGCGCGGTGCATCTGCGGATCCATCGTGCCGGGATCCCAAGCCCAGCCAATGGTCAGCGTCCCCTTGGGCTCGCGCGGCGCGGAGTCTTGTGCGGATGCGGCGGATGCCAGAAGGGCCAGCGACGCGCCGGCAAGCGCCAGATGCTTCACGGCAGATCGAAGAAATGACATGCTTCCTCCCATTTATTTCCAGTTGTCAGGCAACCGGATCCTCGTCGCGAACCCGCAGCGAGCGGACGCGTGGATCCGGTATCGGATGCGCTTCAATCAGTTCCCGTGTGTATGGGTGCCTGGGATGCGCATAAATGCTGTGGGCGTCACCAGTCTCCACCACCTCCCCGTGACGCATGACAATAATTCGATCGCAAAAGCGTTCGACAACAGCCAGATCATGAGCGATCATGAGATAAGTAAGGCCAAGTTTCTTCTGCAATTCTTTCAACAAAACGAGGATCTGCGCCTGAACACTTACATCAAGCGCCGAAACAGGCTCATCGAGTACAAGAATTCTTGGCTCGACAGCGAGAGCGCGGGCGATAGCTATGCGCTGGCGCTGCCCTCCGGAAAACTCGTGCGGGAACCGTTCGAGCGCCACCCTGGCAATGCCGCAGCTCTCGGCAAGCTGCGCAACCCTTTGCGGCACTTCCGATTCCGGCATCAGTTTGTGGACGCGGATTCCTTCCGCGATGAGATCGCCGACCTTCCATCGAGGATTGAGCGATGAGGTCGGATCCTGGAAGACGATTTGGATGAGGCGGGCGAATTCGCTTGCCCCCAGGCTCCGGGCGAGCACATCCCTGCCGTCGACGAGAACCTGGCCGCTGTCCGGCGTCACCAGTCTCGTGATCATTCGGGCGACGGTCGTCTTTCCGGAACCGGATTCGCCGATGAGACCGGTCGACTGTCCGGGTTCAACCGTGAACGTCACGTTGTTGACGGCGACCACCCGGTTCTTCGTGAACAGACCTGTTGACCCGCCGGGGAAGGTTTTCGTCAGGTTGCGGACCTCGAGCCGCGCGCCACGGGGCTCTACGTGCGACACACTTGCCGTCATTGCTCCAACCCCACCGGATGAAAACACCGAAACTGGCTGCCACCATAGGTCTGAACCGGCGGCAGTTTCGCGCTACAGTCTGGGCCGGCCTTTGCGCAGCGCTCATGGAACGGACACATCTGCAGTTCCCCGAAAACCTGAATGGCGGATCCCGGGATGGGCTCGAAGGGAGCATCCGAACCGACGCGGGGCATGGATCGCATCAGCGCATGGGTATAGGGATGCCGGGGATGGTCGAACAGCGTATACACATCGGCGTCCTCCGCGACGATGCCGCCGTAGAGCACGATGACGCGGTCGCAGGTCTGTGCCACGACGCCGAGATCGTGGGTGATCATGATGAGGCCGGCGCCGCGGTCGGAGCAGACCCGCAACAGGATTTCCAGTACCTTGCGCTGTACGGTGACATCGAGCGCTGACGTCACCTCGTCCGCGATGATGACCTCGGGTTCGGCGATCAGGGCGAGCGCGATGATAGCGCGCTGGCGCATGCCGCCCGAAAGCTCGTGGGCATAGGAATTCATCACCCGTCTGGGATCGCGGATCTTGAGCTCCTCGAGCAGCGCCTCGCCTGCCTGCCAGGCTTCGCGTTTCGACACCGGTTTGTGGACCCGGAGCGCCTCCACGAGCTGCACCCCGACGGTGCGAACCGGATCGAGCGCGGTCAGCGCGTCCTGGAAGATGTAGCCGATCTGCGCGCCGCGGGCCTTCTGGAGACGGGCGCGCGACGCGCCCACCAGCTCCTCGCCCCTGTAGCGGACCGAGCCGCTCATCCTGGCGATCGGCGGCAGCAGGCCGATGATGCCCTTGGCCGTAGCCGACTTGCCTGCGCCGGATTCACCGACGAGCCCGACGACTTCCTTGTTTGACACGGAAAAGCTTACCGACGATACCGCCGTCAGTGCACCATATCTGATGCACAGGTTTTCGACCTCAAGTAGTTTCTGGCTCCCCATCACATCATCCGCTGGCTAAAGGAGTCATGACGCAAGTCGAAGAACGGTTCCGGGGTACCCCGGCGCCCATCGGGTAGACACAGCCCGGAGGCTGCCCCTGCCCTGACCCGGGCAGGCTTCCCCCGCGGGATCTCGTTTGCGGGGAAAGGAACTGCCGGCGCTGACCGCATCCCACCAATCCGATCTCATTCGCCGGTCAGCGGAATCCGCCACCGCCGCTGACGTATACGGTATCGGCGGTCATGAACTCGCAGGCATCCGAGCACATGAACAGCACGAGCTCGCCGATCTCGTCCGGATGGGCATTCCGCTTCATCGGATTGGCAGCGATGATGCGCTCCTCATGCTCCTTGGTCGTGCCGGAAGCCGCCTGGAAGTTGGTCGACACGCTGGCGGGCGAGACCGATAGGCATCGGATGCCCTTGTCCGCGAACTCTCGCGCCACGCCCATGGTCAGCGTGTTCACAGCACCCTTGGCGGAGGCATAGTGCACCGACGTGCCGGGACCGCCGCGGCGAACGGCCATGCTTGCCACGTTAACGATCACGCCCTTGCCGTTCTTGAGCATGTGCGGCAGCACTTCCTGGATGCCGTAGAACGTGCCCTTCACGTTGAGGTCGTAGCTCAGGTTCCAGAGGTCTTCGTCAATCTCGAGGAAACCGCAGCGGCGCAGCGCCGAGCCGGCGGAATTGAACAGGAAGTCGATCTTCCCGAACTTCTCGATCGCGGTGTTCATGAGGTTGCGGACGTTGTCGCGCTTCGTGACGTCGGTGTAGACGAACAGGCCGTCGCTGCCCTGCTCCTTGACCAGCCGGATCGTCTCCTCGCCGCCCTCCTCGTTGATGTCGCCCACCACCACGTTCGCGCCCTCACGGGCAAAGATGACAGCAGTGGAGCGGCCGATGCCGCTGCCGCCGCCGGTGATGACAATCGTCTTTCCTTTGAAGTAATCGGGTGTCCTTGCCATAATGTTCAGTCCTGAAATTCTGTTCTTCGGGATTTTGCCCGGGTGCGGTTAGTCGGCGAACGGGTCGCGGACGGCTGCGGCGAAGTCGATCATCACGTTCTTCACCCGCAGATATTCGTTGATGGCGATGACGCCGCGCTCCTTGCCGAAACCGGAGTCCTTGAAGCCGCCAAACGGCACCATCGCCTGGGCGACGCGATAGGTGTTCACCCACACCATGCCGGCGTTGAGCGCACGGGAAACGCGCAGGTGGCGCGAGAGATTGGTGGTCCAGATGCCCGCGGCGAGGCCGTAGCGGGTATCGTTGGCCATTTCGATGACCTCTTCCTCCGTGTCGAACGGAATGACGCAGAGGACCGGCCCGAAGATTTCCTCGCGCGCGATCTCCATGTTGTTGTTCACGTCGATGAAGATGGTCGGTTCGATGAAGAAGCCGCGCTCGAGGCCCGGACCGGTTGCGCGCTTGCCGCCGGTGACGAGCTTCGCGCCTTCCGCCTTGCCCCGTTCGATGGCCTGCAGGATGCGCTGGAACTGGGGCTCGTTTGCCGCCGTGCCCATCTGGGTCCTGGGATCCATCGGATCGCCGAGGCGGATGCGCTTGGCACGCTCGACCAGCCGCTCCCATACTTCCTTGTAGACGCTGCGCTGGACAAAAAGGCGGGAGCCGGCGATGCAGGTCTGGCCGGTGGCCGAAAAGATGCCCGCCATGGCGCCCGGCACCGCGCGATCCAGTTCCGCGTCCTCGAAAATGATGTTTGGCGACTTGCCTCCGAGTTCGAGCGTCACTGGCACCAGCCGCTCGCCTGCGGCACTCGCGATCTGGGCGCCGACAGCAGCACTTCCTGTGAAGCTCACCTTGTCGATGCGCTCGGACCGCAGGAGCGCCTTGCCAGCGCGATAGTCGCCCGTGACGACGTTGATGACACCATCCGGGAAGCCCGCCTCACGCGCCAGTTGGGCGAACTCGAGCGTCGTGACGGAAGCATGTTCGGAAGGCTTGATGACCACGCAGTTGCCCGCCGCCAGCGCCGGCGCAAGCTTGTTCGACAGCAGCGCCATCGGCGAGTTCCAGGCTGTGATGAGCACGCAAACGCCGAGCGGCTCGCGGTGCGTGTAGTCGAAAGTATCCCTGTTGTCCGTCGGAATGGTCTGGCCGGACAGCTTGTCCGCAAGCCCGGCAAAGAAGCGGTAGGCGCGCGCGGCGCTGATCATCTGACCGCTGGTTTCACGGATGCACTTGCCGTTGTCCGTGGTCTCGAGCCGCGCCATGCGATCGGCGTTGGCCTCGAGAAGTTCCGCCAGCCGGATCATCAGCCGGCTGCGCTGGTAACCCGTTGTCTTGCTCCAGGTGGTGTCGAATGCCTTGCGGGCGGTCCTGATCGCTTCGGCAACCTGCTCTTCACTGGCCTGAGGAATATAGGCCCAGGTCTCTCCAGTATATGGATTTATCGTCGGAAAATATTCTTGATCTTCAGATCTAATATTCCTGTTGCCAATGAACAGCTCATAATGGGTTGTCATTCAACGATCTCCGTCCTTACCCTCCCCCCATGCGGCAGTAAAAAAGACGGCCGGGCGCAGCTGACATCGCGCCCCGAGACTGACTGCTGTTTAGCAGGGGGGTAGGGTCCTCTATCGCGCAACTTTAGCGATTTTCATTATATGGCAAAAATCATGCTTGGCAACCAGTTTCTCGCAATATAAATCCATATAATGATTTTTTGACAGTGTTTCAGCTCCGTGATCACACGTAACCCATGTCCACGATGTGATCGCGGATCTGGCGGGTGGCATTGTCGAGTGCGTTCCGCAGGGTTTCGATGCGCTCCTCCGTCATGCGAGACCGGAGCGCCGTCATGCTGAGCGATCCCAGGGGGTAGCCGGTCTTGCCGAGTATCGGAACTGCCACGCCGATGACGTCGGATGATGTGAGCGCCTCCTGCGCCACGTATCCGAGCTCGCGGACCTTCTTGACCCTTTCCAGGATGATGTCGCCGGTGAGGCTGTAGGCCGCATACCGGGATTGGTTGTGGGTGATGATCCGTGATACTTCCTGGTCGCTCAGGTGCGCGAGCACGCACAGGCTGCCGCACCCAAGCCCCAAGGGCCGGCGCTGCCCGACGGAAACCGTACACGTGCGGATCGGATGGTTTCCCTGGCACAGATCTGCACAGATGGCATCGTAGCCGGACTGAACCATTACGTAGGCGGTATCCCCCAGTTCCTCGGCGAGCCGCTCGATGTACGGCCGGCAGATCTCTCGCATGTTAAAGTGCGGGAAGGCGGTGGTAAACAGCTCGAACAGCAGCGGGCCGAGATGGTAGCGCTTGGCTTCCTCGTCCCTCGCGACGAAACCGACGCTGTGCAGCGCGCTCAGCACGCGATGCGCCGTCGACTGCTCCAGTTCCGCCGCCGACACGATTTCGTGGAGCTTCATTCCCGTGGAATTGTTCGCCGCCAGGATTCGCAAGAGAGCGGCAATCCGGACCGTTCCCTGCGCTCCCGCCGGAATCGCGCCGGGCAGGAACTGCGCCCACCCCGGCCGGCTGACCACTTCGTTTACAACGTCGCTGGCAGATATATCGCTCTTGTCTGAAATGCGGATCATCCTGATCCCCCGAACTCAAACATTCTGAGAAATGCAAAGGCAGTGGCAGCGGCAACCGACAGCCGCATGAAAGGGCGTTGGCTGCCGGACAGAAATTGAACAGATTTTCCTTTCCGCGCCGGCATGTCAGCTCCTGCGCCGGATGACCCGGAAAAAGCCGGGCGCCAGCAGGTGAATGGCAACCTGGCGGAACATCTGGTGAAACACGACAAGCGCCACGTCGGTCTTGATCGCCAGTGCAACCAGCGACATTTCCGCGGTTCCTCCAGGGGCGAGCCCGAGGAAAATGGCGGCGAAGCCCACATCGGACCAATGGACTGCAATCCAGGCACAAAGGGCCGAGACCGCGATCATGAGCGGCATGAGCACGATGCTGTGCTTTGCGGTCTCCAGGAGCAGGCGCCGGTCCGCGCCCAGAAACTGTCCGCCGATGGTCGTTCCCAGCACCACCTGGGCAGCCGAGACCAGGATATACGGCGGAGCGCTACTGGTGATGCCGGATACGTGGACGATCCCGCTGAACAGCATCGGCCCGATCACGGCCGGGTTGGGAAGATGCAGCTTCTGGGCCAGCGGCCATCCGACGGCCCCGCAAATGATCAGCACGGCGATGTCGCGGATCGTGTATCCGCTGGCGCCATTCTGCAGAGACAGCCCCTTGGTCGAGCCGAAATGCAGGAAAAGGTTGAGCACCATCGGCACGCAAAAGACGACCAGGAACACCCTGGTCGCCTGAATGAGGGCTATCCTGCGCTCGTCTCCCCCGAGCATCCCGCCCTGTGCCGTCATCTCGTAGATGCCGGCCGACATCCCGCCGAAGTAGGATGTGACCGGATCCAGTTTCGCGACGTAATGGAGGTAGAGATATCCGACAAGACCCGTGGCGATCATCGCCATCACGGCCGCCAGCGTCACCGGGACCCACTCCTGTATCCGCGCGAACATGTCGGGATTGAAGGAGCTTCCCAGCATGACGCCGATGACGGCGGCCATCGGCGGCCGCACCCGCTTCGCCGACACGACCGGCAACTGCATCAGCGCGGCCGTCAGGACCGTGCACATTGCCCCGAGCATCCAGGGCAATGGCAGGGACAGCATGTAGAAGACCGCGCCTCCGAACGCACCGATGGCAAGGCTGAAGGCCAGCCTCATGGCGTATTGCAGGCGGGATGCAACCGGTGCCTTGTCGGCCAGGCTCATGCCTCTTCCTCTGCGAAAACTTCCTCACGCTTCTGACGGAAGCTCGGCATCAGCACGAGCGCCAGCAGGATGAAGGCAATGGCCAGCAGGATCGCCGAAATGGGCCGCTCCACGAAGGTCATTGCATCGCCGCGTGCCAGAAGGAGCGCGCGGCGCAGGTTCTCCTCGAGCATCGGCCCGAGAATGAAGCCCAGCAGCAGCGGCGCCGGCTCGCAGTGCATGCGGCGGAACAGATAGCCGACGACGGCGAAGATGGCGGCGAGATAGATCTCGAACGCCTGGTTCTGGATGCTGAAGAGACCGATCAGGCAGACGATGAGGATCACCGGCGCCATGATGTCGTACTTGACGCGCAGCAGCCGCACCCACAGCCCCACCATCGGCAGGTTCAGCACGAGCAGCATGAGGTTGCCGATCCACATCGAGACCACGAGACCCCAGAACAGCGGGGCGTTCTCGGTCATGATCTGCGGGCCGGGGACCACGTCGTGGATCATCATCGCGCCGATCATCAGGGCCATCACACCATTCGACGGGATGCCCAGCGTGAGCATCGGAATGAAGGACGTCTGCGAGCCGGCATTGTTGGCCGTCTCCGGGCCCGCGACGCCGGCGGGCGCGCCACGACCGAACTCCTCGGGATTGCGCGAAAGGCGCTTCTCGACGCTGTACGAGGCGAAGGACGAGAGGGTTGCGCCGCCGCCAGGCAGCAGCCCCAGGATGGAGCCGAGGATCGTGCCGCGGACGGCTGCCGGCCAACTCTTCCGGAACTCCTCTCGGTTGGGCATCAGCGACGTGACCTTGGCTGCCTCGACCGGGCCGCTGTCTTCCTTGCGCCAGTTCATCACGATGTCGGTGAAGGCGAATACGCCCATGGCGATCGCGACAAACTCGATACCGTCGGCGAGCTCCAGCATCCCGAAATCGAGGCGCGGAACGCCGCTGTTGACGTCGATGCCGATGCAGCCCAGCAGCAGGCCCAGGACCACCATAGCGATTGCCTTGATGAGAGAGCCGTGGGCGAGCGTCACCGCCGCCACCAGACCCAGCACCATGAGCGAGAAATATTCCGCCGGGCCGAAGTTGAACGCGAAGGTGGCGAGCACTGGCGCGAAGCTCGCGATCAGCGCCGTGCCGACGGTACCGCCGAGGAACGAACCGAGGGCAGCCAGAGCCAGCGCGGCACCTGCCCTTCCCTTCTTGGCCATCTCATGACCGTCGATGCAGGTGACCACCGATGCGGATTCACCGGGCAGATTGACGAGAATGGCCGTCGTGGACCCGCCATACTGAGCGCCGTAATAGATGCCGGCCAGCATGATGAGCGCCGATGTGGGCTCCAGCGCATAGGTGAGCGGCAGCAGCATGGCGATGGTGGCCAGCGGCCCTAGGCCGGGCAGCACGCCGATCGCCGTGCCGACGATCACGCCCACCATGCAGTAGAGGATGTTTTGCACCGACAGCGCGACGGAGAACCCCATCGCAAGATTGTTCACGAAATCCATCTCAGATCCTCGGCAGCACCGGAATTCGCAGACCGAGGCCTGCAATGAACACGAGCCAGCAGAAGGCGGTAATGGCCAGAGCAATGACCAGTGTCTTGCGCCAGTTCACGCGGGGCTGTGCAAAGGAGGCGACGAAGACGGAGAGGGGAACCGTGATGAGCAATCCCGCCCTCAGCAGAAGGACACCGAAGAGAACGATCGACAGCGTGACCGCACCAAGGCTCTTCATGTCGAAAGCTTCCGGGAAGACCGGCTTCTTCGTGCGCAGACCCGAAATCAGGATCGCGATTCCGAGGCCGGTCATGATCACACTAAGGATGACCGGGAAGAAACCCGGTCCCATCCGGGCCGCGGAGCCGAACGGATACCGGGTCGACAGCAGGAGCGCGATTACTCCGATCACGGTGAAGAACACACCGCTTTCGACGTCGACATTTCCTTTTCTGGTCTTCATGAATTCCTCCCTTTGCCCGAGGCTCAGACGGGATCCCAGCAGAACACGTCCTGGTTCCGCTCGATCGGATAGAAGCTGGCCTTGAGCGCCGGGATCGCGTGCGTGGCGATGGTCTCCGGCGTCCATCCCTCGCTGCGGTGGATGCTGCGCAGCGGCCGCGACTGACTCATCAGGAAGATTTCGTTCATTCGCGTCGCGAAGATCTGACCGTTGACGTCCTTGGCGGCGTCGCTGGCGAGATATGCGACGAGGGGAGCGTTCTTGTCTGGCGTCACCTGCTTGCGCTGGGCGATACGGGCCTTGTTGGCCTCGGTCTCCGGAATGGAGCCGGTCATGCGGGTCCAGGCCGAAGGCGCCACGCAGTTGGAGCGGACATTGTACTTCTGCGCGTCGATGGCGATCGACTTGGACAGGCCCACCATGCCGGCCTTGGCCGACGCGTATGCAGCCTGCCCGTAGTTGCCGGCGAGGCCGGAGGTCGAGATCATGTGCACGAAGCAGCCGCTTTCCTGGGCCTTGAAATGGGTGATCGCGGCACGGCTCATGTAGAACGCGCCGTGCAGCATGACCTGGATGACCATTTCCCAGTCCTGCGGCTCCATCTTGTGGAACATGATGTCGCGCAGGATGCCCGCATTGTTCACGACGCAGTCGATGCGGCCGAAGCTGTCGAGCGCCGTCTGGACGATCTTCTGGGCGCTTTCCCAGGAAGCCACGCTGTCAAAGTTCGGAACAGCCTCCCCGCCCGCTGCACGGATCTCGTCGACAACCTGCTGTGCCGGACTTGTTTCGCCGCCCGTGCCGTCCAGCGCCACGCCAAGGTCATTGACGACGACCTTGGCACCCTCCTTCGCCATGAGCAGGGCAATGTCCCGGCCAATGCCACGGCCGGCGCCGGTGACGATAACGACCTTTCCCTCAAGCATCTTCATTTCCTTCTAGAGTGCGTCGGCGGTGCCGAAGATTGCGGTGCACTGGCTGGACAGAACCGCTCCGTTGCCGTGGGCGAGCGCAAGCTTTGCGTTGGGGACCTGACGGTCACCGCATTCGCCGCGCAGCTGCCTGACGGCCTCGATCATGCCCAGCAGGCCGTACATGCCCGGATGGCAGTAGGACAGGCCGCCGCCGTTGGTGTTGAGTGCAAGTTCTCCGCCGGGAGCGATGCGGCCGCCGGAGACGAATGCGCCACCCTCGCCTTTTCGGCAGTAGCCGAGATCTTCCAGGAACAGGATCGGCGTGATGGTGAACGCGTCATAAAGGATGGTCACATCCATGTCGGCGGGCGTGGCACCCGCCATGCCAAAGGCCTGCGGGCCGGAAATGGCGGCTCCGGTGACGGTCAGATCCTCCATGCAGGAGATGGACTGATGGGTCAGCGCCTCGCCATGACCGAGGACATACACCGGCTTCACATCCAGGTCGCGTGCCCGTTCGGCGGACACCACGACCAGCGCCCCGCCGCCATCGGTCACGAGGCAGCAGTCGCGAACCGTGAGGGGATCGCTGACCATGCGCGCGGACAGCACGTCCTCGATGGTGAGAGGCTCCTTCTCCCAGGCCTTCGGATTGAGCAGAGCCCACTTGCGCGCCGCGACCGCAACCTCAGCGAGTTGCTCACGGGTGGTTCCGTAGAGGTGCATGTGGCGCGATGCGGCGAGCGCATAGGCCGAAGGCGGAAGGATCGGCCGGTAGGGCGTCTCCCAGGGATTGTACTCGCGCGGAGCCGCCGCCGCCCGGCTGACCGAACGCTGGGTGCTGCCGTAGGCGATCACCGCGACGGAGCAAAGCCCTGCCTCGATGGCCGCATGGGCATGCGCCAGATGCGACATGAAGGAGGAGCCGCCGATATTGGTGCCATCGAAGTATTTCGGCTTGATACCGAGGTATTCGGCAAGCGCCATCGGCGCCATCCGCACCTGCGAGGTAGCAGCGAAGAGACCGTCAACATCGCTGAGCTTGAGGCCACAGTCGTTCAGGGCCCGGATGACGGCCTGCCCCATGAGGTCAACCGGTGTCGTGTGATCCGGCACACGGCCCAGATCGGATTCCGCCGCGCCGACGATAGCAACGCTGCCACGCTTGGGCTTGTTGATCATGCCGCTTCTCCTTCACGAACAAAGACCGGAAGCGGCGGCTGCCCCTCAGCCAGCGAGCGGAACGTGACGGAAACCCTGTCTCCGATCCGGAGGGACTCCGGCGCGTCCGTCACGATGTTGCTCATCATGCGAAAGCCCTCGTCGAGATCCACCAGGGCCAGCGGCAGCGGCGCCTCGCCCTTGTGCCGCACCAGCGTCAGCGAGTGGATCGAGCCCTTTCCGGCGGAGATGCACCAGCTGGGCTCGCCGCCATCCTTCGGAGATACGAGACGCGGAGGAAAAAACGCCCGTCCCTCTGCGTCGCGCTGGAAGGCGAGCTCGCCGCGCGCGGCGTGGTACAGGAAGCGCCCGTACGGTGATTGTGGCAGGTTTTCTTCTGTCACCCTGTTATCCTTCAGTTTCCGGCAAGAAGCGGGAACATGGCCGACAGGTCGGAGTCCCGCTTCATGTTCCAAATCCAGTCGAGCAGCCTTGCGGCCGTGTCCCGGCTGACGTGCTCGGGGAGGTTGTTCATGAACTTCTGGCTGAGGTCCTGGTCGGAGAGCGGGTTCGCCACCTCGCCCCGCGGCTCCAGGACTCGCTTCTGGACCCGCGTCCCGTCATCCAGCTCCAGTGTGACGATGCCGCTGCGGATCTTCGGGTAGATCGCCTGGCACTCATCGTCGACTTCCACCGTGGTGGCGGCGAGCAGTCGCTGCGCCTCGGCGCTGGTGAAGACCGCGGGATCGAACGTCGAGACGCTCGGGAAGCCGTGCAGCAGGGAGGTGACGACCGCACAGGGCGCGCTCATCTGCGCTTCGAGCAGGTTCGAGGCGGTACGGTGATCATGGCCGTGCGCGCCGACCTCATAGAGGCCGATCGTGATGCCGCGCACGCGGGCCGGATCTACCCCTTCGTCGCGCAGAGCCAGTGTGGCGTCGATAACCGCGTGGAAGTGACGGCAGCACGGATACGGTTTGAAATAGGCCTGGGTGATCAGGAATTCCTTGCCGAGACCCTCGACCACCCTGCCCGCCTTCGCGCGGTCGTCCACCATGGCGCGGAAAAGGCCGTCAGCGCCTTCCAGCGACTCGACCGGACCGGTGATGCCCTCTGCGGCCAGTTCCGCGCAGACAATGCCGTCGCGGGCCGACTTGCCGGGATGCAGGCGCTTCACCTCCGCACCATCATTCAGGTATTCCCGGATGCCGCCGGAGAAGCTGGTGGCGAGACCGATGGCGTCGCGCAGTTGCTGCGGCGACAGCCCCCGAATGCGTCCCGCCGTCACGGCGGCGCCAAGAACGCCTGCCACTGCCGTGTTGTGCCACCCCCGCAGCGCGGAGGTGGGGTGCATGGCCTCGGCCAGGCGCAGCATCATGTCATAGCCGGCGACCACGCCAGCAATGAAGTCCGCGGCGCTGGCGCCGTATTTTTCAGCAGCAGCCAGCGCAGCCGAATAGATGACGCCGCCGGGGTGGACGGACCCCCGCGTGTAGCCATCGTCGAAGTCCAGCGAGTGGGCCGCGGCTCCGTTGACGAAAGCGGCCTGCGACGCCGGCAGCCGGACCTGCGATCCGACCACCGTTGCCGCGGCGGCGCCGCCTTCGGCAGCCGCCCAGCGCCTGATCGCCTGGGAGGCCGGCTGCTCATTGCCCGCATAGACGCAGGCAAGATAGTCGACCATGGCGCGGCGCAGGGCATGCAGGGCGGCGTCATCCACCTGCGCCCCATCGAGCGAGGAAGCGTAAGCGGCAAAGATGCCGCTCAGGCTCTCCCTGGTGTCTGAAGATGGGCTTGCTACTGCTGACAAGGTCGTTTCCCCTATTCGAGAGAGATGTCGTCGGGCAGGCCTTCGATGACCGCCTTCCACTTCGCGTGTTCGGCGGCCACGTATTCGGCGAATTCCTCGGGCGTGTTGCCGACGATGGTGGCGCCCTCCGCGTTGATCTTTTCCAAGACCTGCGGATCGTTGAGCGCCTTGACGGTGGCGGCATTCAGCTTGGCGATGATTTCCGGCGGGGTGCCGGCCGGAGCGAACAGGCCGTTCCAGGAGTCTGCCGCGAAGTCCGGATAGCCGCCCTCGGCAACGGTGGGCAGGTCAGGCAGCGCGGACGTCCGCTGGGACCCCGCCACGGCCAGGCCGATGAGGGCGCCGCTCTTGACGTGCGGAACGGTGGCGACAGCGCCGCCGAACATGATGTCGACATGGCCTGCGAGAAGATCGGTCATCGCCGGGCCCGATCCCTTGTAGGGGATGTGCACGAGATCGATGCCGGCCATCTGCTTCAGCATCTCCATCGGCAGGATGGTTGCCGGGGAGCTCGATGCGTAGTTCAGCTTGCCCGGATTGTCCTTGGCGTACTGGATGAACTCCTCGAACGTCTTGATGCCCAGCTTCGGGTTCACCACGAGGACCGTCGAAGACGCGTTGAACTGGGTGATCGGAACGAAATCCTTGACCGGATCGTAGCGGATATTCGGGTCAAGGTTCGGCGTGATGGCCATCGTGCCGAGGTTGCCGACATAGAGGGTATAACCGTCCGGCTCCGCGGCCGCCGCCAGCTGCGTGCCGATCGCGCCATTCGCGCCGCCACGGTTGTCGATTACGACCGGCTGGCCGAGTTCCTTGCCGATCAGGTCCGAGACCGTGCGGGCCATGGCATCGGAACCGCCGCCGGGCGGGAACGGAACGATGATTTCGATCGGACGCTCCGGATATTCACCGGCCAGCGCGGGGGCAAAGGCCATGCCCGTTGCAATGCCTGCCGCCAGAACGCCCACCAGCAGCGTTCGGCGCGAAACTTTTTTCTCAGCGGGCGACAAGCCCGTCAACTGCGACAACACCATTGTTTTCCTCCCTGATAAGAAGCGGATTGATCTCTGCCTCGGTGATGCCGCCGCCCACGGCCGCGATCATCGAGAACCTGCTGATGGCCTCCGCGAGAGCGTCCAGGTCGCCCTTCGGCAGGTTCCGGAAGCCACTTACCTTCCGAAGTTCAGGAACCTCGGAGATCATTTCCCGGGCGGTCGCGACGTCGACCGGCGCAAGGCGGACGGAGATGCTTGGACGAAGCTCTGCGGTCACGCCTCCCATGCCGAGCACGACGACCGGCCCGACCTCCGGATCGCGGCGGTAGCCGAGGATGACCTCGGCAAGGCCCTTCTCCATCTTCTGGACGAGCACGCCCTCCAGCCTGGCCTTGGGGAAAGCAGCTCGCGCCTTGGCAAGGATGTCCTTTGTCACGCCGTCCACCTCCTCCGGAGCAACCCCGAGGGCCACCAGGCCGGCGTCCGACTTGTGCAGGATGTCCGGGGAAAGGCACTTCACGGCGGACTTTTCAAACGCGGGAGTGAGGGGCTCGCTGTCGGCGGTGACGACATGGGTTTCGGCAACCGGAACGCCCAGCGCCTCGAACAGCGCGCTGGCCTTGCGTTCGTCCCACACTTCCGTTTCGGCGGCGATGCGGCGGGCCTTCTCCAGCGCGGCCCCGTCCTGCGGGACCTCGTCCGTGGGCGCGTGCCAGTTGAGATAGGCGTGAATCGCGTCCGCGCAGCTCTCGGGTGTGCGGAAGGCCGCGATGCCGGCCTCCTGCAGGATGCGCAGACCCTCGTCCGCCTGCGGGGCGAGGAACACGGCCAGCGGCTTCCCGCCACGCTTGGCCTGGAGCACCCGGTCGCAGATCATCTGCGGGTTCGACCGGGCCGAGGAACCCATGACGGACACGACGGCATCGCAATGGTCGGACGCGAGCAGCTCGGTGAGGATACGGCTGTAACGGCCACCGCCGCTCGTGCCCATCGGCAGATCGATCAGCGGAGAATCCGAGATCTCGATGCCGTCGGCGGCAAGCTTGTCGCGGAACTCCTGCGGCGGCTCCGGCACCACATCACCAAAGACGCCAAGTCGGTCGACGATCATGGCCGCCGCGCCACCGGTCGCCGTCATGACGCCGACGCGGTTGCTCCTGGGCGGTCTGTGGCCCTGTACGAGACGCGGCAGCTCGATCAGCCCCTCCATCGTCTCGACGCGCATGATGCCGTTGGCGCGGAAGAAGGCCTGCGCCAGCTCGTCAGCACCGACCATCGCGCCGGTATGGGAGGCGGCCACGCGCCGACCGAGCGCCGACCGGCCGAGCTTGTAGGCAATGACCACCTTGCCGACGGCAAAGGCTTCGCGCGCCGCGCGCGCCAGGGAAACCGGATCGCGGATGGTCTCCAGGAACATGAGGATGACCTCGGTATCCTTGTCCTGTGCCATCATGGAGACGACCTCGCCCACGGACAGGTCGGCCTCGTTGCCGATGGAGACCATCTTCGAGAAACCGATGCCCCGGGCGGCTGCGCGGGTGAGGATACTGCCCAGCATGCTGCCGCTCTGTGACACCACCGAGACATTGCCGGGCAGGAGCTTTTCCTCCTGCACGGCCGCATTGGCGGTCAGCGGCAGCTTGCCCTGCACATTGATGAGGCCGATACAGTTCGGGCCGAGAATGCGCACGTTCGCGGCGCGCGCCTTCTCCACGATCCGCCGCTGCAGCGCCAGACCTTCCTCGCCGAGCTCGGCAAAGCCGGCCGTGAAGATGGTGACAACCGGCACGCGCTTGCGTCCGCACTGCTCGATCACATCCTCGATCTTCGCCGCGGGCACCATGATGAAGGCGTGGTCGATGTCGAAGGGAACGGAGTCGAGATCGGGATAGCAGGTATCGCCCATGATCTCGGTCCGGCCGGGATTGATCGGCACGATCTTCCCCTCAAAGCCCGCTTCCTTCAGATAACGCTGCGGCCGCGAGTTGTTCTTGGCCGGATCCGCGGAGGCGCCGATCAGCGCCACCGCCCGCGGCCGAAACATGCAATCACCCAGGGATGGGCTCACCTTGTTATTGATCATGTTCATCGTTTCGTTACTCCGGCCCTCCGGATCCAGACCGCAGGCGCCTTGATCTGCGTACTCGTTCGTTTCCCGGCGTTTACTCGCCCGTAAAATTCGGCTTTCTCTTTTCCCGGAAGGCCGTCACCCCTTCCTTGTGATCGGCGGACGTGCGGGCCACGCCGGCGGCGTAGCTTTCGATTTCCAGAACCGTGTCCAGCGAGGGGCTGGCGGTTGCCGCGAACATCTTCTTGGCAAGCGCGAGCGTGAACGTGGGCGCGGCAGCCAGCTCCGTCGCCAGTTCGAGCGCCTTCGCCTCGAGCGCGTCATCCGCCACCAGATCGTGGACCAGCCCCCACTCGAGGGCTTCCCGGGCGCGGATCTTGCGCGCCGTCATCACGAGATCCTTGGCGCGGCCGACACCCAGCCGTTGATTGAGGAAGAAGATCGCACCGCCATCGGGGACCAGGCCCACATTTCGGAAAGCCTGCTGGAAAAACGTGGTCTCCGAGGCGACGACGAAATCGCACGCCATGGCCACGGAGAAACCGATGCCGGCAACCGGCCCGCGAACCGCGGCAATGGTCGGCTTCTCGCAGCCGTAGATGGCACGTATTGCAGCGTGGCGGCGCTGCAGACGGGCACGGGCCGCGAGGCCCGTGACCTTCAACATTCCTCTGACATCAGACCCCGAGCAGAATCCCCTGCCCTCGCCCGTCAGGATGATGGCGCGCACTGCGCGATCCTCGTGCAGCTGACCGAAAATGCTGGTCAGCGCGCCATACATGTCCTCATTCAGGGCATTCAGCTTGTCCGGCCGGTTCAGACGTACTTCGACAACCCCCTCCGCCTTGGGAGAGACGACGATTTCATCGGTTGCCGCAGCCTGGATGGTCACCTGGCGACCTCCTCGACACGCGGCGGACGCTGCGGGAAGCGGCGCTCGAAGATCAGCTCGGCAAGCCGGTTCTTCATCATCTCGATGGAACCGCCGGCGATCATCCAGCCGCGCGACCTGCGGAAGCAGTACTCGACCAGCGTTTCCTTCGAGTAACCCAGGCCGCCCATGATCTGGATGGCCTCGTGAGCCGCATTGAAGCCGACCTGGTTGCACATGAGCTTGGCCAGGGTGGTTTCCTCGGCCGAGGGCAGACCCACGTCCGCATTCGACGCGGCGCGATACAGCAGCAGCTGCGCGGCCTCGATCGCCACCTTCATGTCGGCGAACTTCCACTGTAGGCCCTGGAACTCGCACAGCGGGCGGCCGAACTGATTGCGCTCGGTGGCGTAGCGGCGCGCCTCGTTGAAGCAGTAGCGGCCATAGGCCAGCGAGCGGGCGGCGTTGCCGATACGCTCCGCGTTGAAGCCCTGGATCTGCTTCTTGAAACCGCCTGCCGGCAGCAGAACGTCTTCCGGAGCGACGTACACGTCATCAAAGAAGATCGGAGCCCACGGCGCACCGGACATGAACTGCGAGGTCTTGCCGATGGAGAAGCCCGGAGCGTCGCGACGGATCAGGACGGATCCGATGCCGCCGACGCCCGGCCCGAAGCGGACGTAGACGAGATAGAAATCGGCGTGGGGATTCGGGAAAACCTTGGAGCCCTTGATGCGCCAGCCCTTGCCGTCCGGTGTCGCCGTCGTCTTCAGGTCGGTGGTGGCCGAACCCGCATCCGGCTCGGTCATGCCGACCGCGATGATTTCCCGGCCTTCCAGAACAGGCTTCAGGAAGCGCTCTTTCTGGTCAGGCGTGGCATACTGCGCCAGGGTACGGACGGCGCCGAAGTTGCCTTCCTGAATGATGTCCGCGCTGCGGGGGCACACCAGCGCGATCTGCTCGATCGCGATCACGGCATCCATGAGCGTGCCGCCCTGGCCGCCATCCTCTTCGGGGATGGTGATGCCCATCAGCCCCTGCTCGTGGAAGAGGCGCGCCATCTCGCGCGGGAATTCTTCCTGGTGCGCACGCTCGAGCGCACCGTCCTTGAGATGTTTCAGCGCAAAGTTGCGGACGGACTCCGCGAATAGGTTCTGCTCTTCGGAAAAGGAGAAATTCATCAAGGAGGCTCCACTATGTGGTCATATGAAAACGTTTACGGGGGTCATATGGCCCTGTCAATCCATTATTTGGGTTTACAGACACCATTCGACAGAACTTCGCGCCCTTCGGCATTCAACATGTGGAAGACGACCAGCCCGTCCGCGCGCCACGCCTCGAGACGCAGGCGGTCGCCAGGGAACACGGGGGCCGACAGTCGGCCGCGGACCATTTCCAGGGGAGCATCGGCAAGCCGCGCCAGCGCGTGACCGGCCATGCCCATCGTTGCCAGACCGTGGAGAATGGGGCGTTCAAAGCCGGCCTTGCGCGCCGTCTCCGGATCGGAATGAAGCGGATTGTAATCCCCGGAAAGCCGGTAGATCAGCGCCTGAGAGGGAGATGTCGGCACCTCGGCCGCCCAATCCGGCCTCGTCCCGTCGAGCCACGGCTTCGGCAGAGCCGGTTCCGAAGGCTGGGGATCGTGGCGTCCGTCGCGCGCGAACCCGCCCTCGGCCCGGCAGAAGGTCACCTGCTCATATTCGGCGAGCAGCTCGCCCGTTTCGTCATCCCGCAACTCGCGCAGGACGGTGACGAGTGCGCCGCGCCCCTCCCCTTTGTCGGTTACGCGTACCACCCGATGATCCCCGCGAACCCTTCCCTCGATGGGCAGCGGCGCGATGCTACGTAGCGTCACCTCGCCCACGACGATGCGGCGATAGTCGATGCCCGTCTCGGGATGGCGCATCCATGGCCCCAGACGAGCGAGCGTCATGGCCATCATGGGTTCGACCATCGGCGGCTCTCCGGCCACGTAACGCAGGTCGTAAGCGTCCAGCGGATCATGGCCTATGTTCAGGCCCAGCGCGTAAATGATTGCGTCGCGGCGGGAATAGGTCTGGTAAACAGGCTCGAATTTCCAGTTTTTCAGCTTGTCGTAATCAATCAAGGTAACAACCCCTTCCGGCAATCGCCAAACTCAGGATTCAGCACGCCCCCGGCCATCCTCGCCCGCGGGCCACTGTCATCCGGGTTCGCGCCGGGATCGAGGCCCGCATCCGGCGGATCGGGGTCGGCTGGAGATCGGATACGGGTGTGAGGGAAAGAGAGGTCCGGCCGTGCATGGCAGCAACCCGCGCCACCAGCGCACCCGGCCGGGAGATCGCGTGACGGCCCTCATGCGAACCTGTCAAAGGGCCGGGGCGCCGCGTCAGGCGGATCACGCCCCACAAGGCGCGATCACCCTTTCGGCCGGCTCCCTGCCTGGAAATGCGCCGCCCGCCGGCACTCCTCCCGAAAGGGAAAAAGCTTTCCTGCGTATCACTATGCAACAAAACGCCACGGGAGGATTGATATTTCCATGCGGGTATGCCCACATATTGGAGAAATGGAGGTGTTTTTTTCGCCTTCGCGTGAGGATTCGGGCCGTGGCTGGATCGGTCTGGCGTTTGATGATCAGCCGCGTCCCCGGGACTGGCACCCGCAAATCGGCACGCTGCTGGACATCTCCCTCCGACCATCCGCTCCCTCGGATAGTTATTCAATAGTTGGAACATTGATGCGCATAACACGCGAATGGATTACGGATCAACCCATATGTTGAAAAATTCTGAGGCAGATGCACCCCGGACGAATGCAGATGCACCCCGGTCGAGCGAAGGCTGGGAGAAGTACCTTCAGGTCGCCGCTCCTCAGGGCGCTCAGGGTACCGTGCGAATTGCCGCGCTCCTGCGCATTGTTGCCGCCCACAACACCACGGGCATGAAGATCAGCGAGATCGCGTCTCTGGCCAAGCTGGAACAGCCGACGGCGCATCGCATCGTCACCGCGCTCAACAGCGTGGGGTTTCTGTCCCGAAACCCCGAGACGCGCCGCTATCATCTCGGACCGCTGCTGTTCGAACTGTTCACGACGGCATTTCCGCACTTCAACATCCAGGAGATCTGCCAGCCCGCGATGCGCGCCCTGGCCGACACCCTGGGCGACTCCGTCCTGCTGACGGTCCGCAGCGGCTTCGACGGCGTCTGTGTTGACCGGCAGGAGGGTACCTATCCGATCCGCACCTGCACGGTCGACGTCGGCCGCAGGCGCCCGATGGGTATCGGCGCTGGCAGCATCGCGCTTCTGGCCGCCCACAGCCCCGCCGAGGTCGAAACGATCATCGAGCACAACCGCGAACGCTATCTCTCGTTCAACACCACCGCGGAAGATGTGATGCGCAGGGTCGAGAACGCGCGGGAACAGGGATACGTCTACCAGGAAGTCCTGCACCTGCCCGAGATCAAGGCCGTCGCGATGGCCATCACGGGAAAGACCGGCCATCCGTTTGCGGCCATCAGCATCACGGCCATTGCCAGCCGCATCCCTGAGCAGCGCGTGCCCGAGATGGTCGGGGCGCTGCGCCAGAAGGTGAATGAGATCTCCGAGGTGATCGCCCAGCAGGGCTACGTGTGAACCTGCGGCGGGTCGGCGGAACGACTGCGCCTGATGCGTCAGTCTTCCGCTTCCCGCTGTGCCGGCTCGAAGAGGCGGAATACGCCCGTGCCCGTCGCCACGACGTCGTCGTTTGCGTCGATCACCCGTCCCTCGACGAAGCAGATCGACCCGCCCCTGCGGACACGCCGGGTGATGCAGCGAACGTCGGTGCGCGCCGGTCCGACATAGTGAACGGTCAGGCTGATGGTGGCGGAAGACGTCCGCACGTCGAGGTCCGAGCGTGCCGCAAGGCCGAGCGACGTGTCCAGGATTGTGGCGATCAGTCCGCCGTGAAGGTTGCCCTTGTTGTTCTGGAGTTCCGGCCGCATGCGCAGTTGCGTCTCCGTATGATCCGGCGACTGTCTGACCAGTGTCAGACCGATCATCTCGACGAACGGCGGAAACTTCCTGGTCTTCCCGAGCATCAAGCCTCCTCCCGGCGGGCGGGCTCCCGTCCGATGGGAGCGCCGCAGATCAAAAACAATGACGGCGCCGCTCCGGGAATGGCGGGGGCGGCGCCACGTCTGTCAGTCGGATCCTGCCTGGATCGGGTTCGGCATCCGCTTCTCGATCGCGTGCTTCAGGAGCGCAGCGGTGCGGTAGAAGCCATGGGC
>NZ_BAABGS010000062.1:0-29569 GCF_039541695.1 Chelativorans composti
AATTACCAAACCCCACACGAGTTTGTGGGAAACCTGACCAACGAATTAACATCCGAGGCCAGAATCTCTAGTCCTTACTGGTAGGAAATTCCCGGACAGGTCAATTCTCTGGTCGGATCTGTCGAAAAGAAGCGACAGGCGCGGCGTGCTTCAGGATGGAGCCCGCCACGGCATTGGCCCATGCGGTTATTCGATCCCCCACGCGGCCAATAATGTGCGCAGCATCCTGTCCATAACGTCCCGATCCATGGCCGACCGGGATTGGCGATACTACATCGCGGCCATCAGCGTCGAACTGCATGATTTCACGCTGAAATTGCACGAAAAGGCCGTACAGGAGCTGGCAACCGAGGCCGCTGCCGGACGGAAACCGGCCGCGCATGCGCCAGCGCGACAGACCGCGAGGACAGGCTCCCGTCAGCGCGAGCGACGGTCAGGCAGCGGCTCCGTTCGACCCGCCCAGCGCTCTCAGTGAGGCAGACCTCGGCGGCGAATGCGCCGTCCGCCCCTCCTTTGCGCGGCACGTCCCGCTCTATCGCATGTCCCCAACCTCCGGGGACCACTTGGAAGCGCCCGGGGAGAATGAAATCCGCTCCTCCGTCCGGAATTACCCTGGAATGGATGACCGGAACGGTTCAGGGCCGCCGTGGAGCCCTGACCACACCTTTGCCTTTCCGCTTCGATCAGATGTCCGCCGGGGCCGGACCGCGCACGATCAAGCGCAAGAACCGCGTCAGATCGTCCGTCACATAATCGACCTCGTCCTCCTGCCCCAGGTCCCGTTCCCAGATCTCCGAATATGTGCTCTCCAGATTGCGCGGCACCACGAGCACCGTCTTCATACCCATGGCCTTGGGCACCCGAAGATTGCGTGCGAGGTCCTCAAACATCACCGCGTCGGGCCCCTGGATGCCATGCCGGGCCATGAACGTCTCGTAGCTCTCGCGCCGGGGCTTCGGCACCAGCCCCGCAGCGACGATGTCGAAGATGTCCTCGAAATGGTCGAGCACGCCGAGCTGCGCCGCCGCCCGTTCGGCATGACTTCGGTTGCCGTTGGTGAAGATGAACTTGCGGCCCGGCAGCGCCCGGATCGCCCGGCCTAGCTCCGGATTGGGCTTCAGCCAGCTGTAGTCGATGTCGTGCACCTTCTGCAGGAAGTCATCGGGATCGATGTTGTAGAGGTCCATCAGCCCCCGCAGCGTCGTTCCGTGATCGCGATAGAGTTCCTTTTGCAGCCTGCGGGCGTCTTCCCGCGACAGGCTGAGCAGCTCCGACACATAGGCCGTCATCCGCACGTCGATCTGCGAATAAAGGTCGGTGTCGTGCGGATAGAGCGTCTTGTCGAGATCGAAGATCCAGGTCCGGACGTGCTGGAAGTGGCTGGGGTCTGGAACGTTCACGGGAATACCCTGCTCTGGTCACGAATGCGTCACGCCATGATGGACGGGCGCAAGAAAAACATTGTGCCCTCCTGCACACGTGCTATCAGGCACCGTCTCCATTCGCGTGGTAGCCCCTCTTGCCCGCAAGATCAATCGCGCGACGGAGACTGCAGTTCCCACCACCTCCTCCGGGCGATTACCCCATGGAACTCTGGATACCGATCACCATCGCGGCAGCCTTCCTGCAGAACCTGCGGTCCGCCGCGCAGAAATACCTGAAAGGCGTCATGGGCACGACGGGCGCCACCTTTGTGCGCTTCGGTTTCGGCCTGCCCTTTGCCGCCCTCTACGTGTTCCTGCTGAACAGGCTTGGCGGCTTTCCCGTCCCGAGCCCCAATGCAGTTTTCGTGGTCTGGGTTGTCATCGGGGCGATCGCGCAGATTGCGGCCACGTTCCTGCTCGTCCACCTGTTTTCCTTCCGCAACTTTGCGGTGGGCACAGCATATTCGCGCACCGAGCCGATCCAGGCCGCCATTTTCGGCCTCGTGCTTCTGCAGGAGTCGGCTGGCTTCGGCGCCCTGATCGCCATCGCGATTTCCGTGGTGGGAGTGATGCTGATCTCCGTCGCCCACGCGCCGATGACCTGGAAGAACGTCTTCTCCTCTCTCGTCAGCCGCACGGCGCTGATCGGGCTCACCTCCGGCACTTTCTTCGGCATCTCCGCCGTCTCGTATCGCGCCGGCTCGCTCGCCCTGGGCGGCCCGAACTTCATGATGCAGGCGGCAACCACCCTGCTCTGCACCATCGTCCTGCAGACGGTTCTGATGCTGGGCTGGATGCTGCTGCGCGACCGCGCCGAGCTCAGCCGCATCGCAAAGGCATGGAAACCCTCGCTTTTTGTGGGCCTCTGCGGGGCGACCGCTTCCTTCGGCTGGTTCATGGCGATGACCCTGCAGCAGGCCGCAATCGTCAAGGCGCTGGCGCAAATCGAAATGCTGTTCACGCTGGCCTCCTCGGCCTGGTACTTCCGCGAACGCATCAACCGCACGGAACTCGCCGGATGCGTCCTGATCGCGCTCGGCATCATCGTGCTCGTCCTCGTGGACTGAACCCGGGACAGATCCGTTTCCCCAAAAAGAAAACCGGAGCCGCCGGGCTCCGGTCCGTCTTCTGAAAGACTAGTGTCTGCAGCGCCAATCAGGGCACGATCAGCGTGCCGGCGCCCTGCTCGGTGAACATCTCGAGCAGCACGGCATGCGCGGTCTTGCCGTTGAGGATCACCACGCCCTCCACGCCGCGCTCGATGGCCTGGATGCAGGTCTCTACCTTCGGGATCATGCCGCCGGAAATCGTGCCGTCCTTGATCAGCGCCTTGGCCTGCGCCACCGTGAGCTCGGGGATCAGCTCGCCGTTCTTGTCGAGCACGCCCGGCACATCGGTGAGAAACAGCAGGCGAGCCGCCTTCACCGCGCCGGCGATGGCGCCCGCGAATGTGTCGGCGTTGATGTTGTAGGTATGGCCGTCCCGGCCCGGCGCAACCGGGGCGATCACCGGGATCATCTCGGAACGGGCCAGCAGGTCCAGCAGCGTGCGGTCCACCTCGACCGGCTCGCCCACGAAACCGAGGTCGAGCACACGCTCGATATTGGAATCCGGGTCGACAACCGTCTTGCGGGCGCGTTCGGCGAATACCATGTTGCCGTCCTTGCCGCAGAGCCCGATCGCCCATTCGCCCTCGGCATTGATGAGCGCGACGATCTCCTTGTTGATCGAACCGGCCAGCACCATCTCGACGATCTCGACGGTTCTCGCATCCGTCACGCGCAGTCCGCCCTCGAAACGGGACTCGATGCCGAGGCGCTTCAGCATGTCGGCAATTTGCGGCCCGCCGCCGTGCACCACGATCGGGTTGACGCCGGCCTGCTTCAGCAGCGCGATGTCGCGGGCAAAGGCGCGTCCGAGTTCCTGGTTGCCCATGGCGTGCCCGCCGTACTTCACCACGACAGTCTTGTTCTCGTAACGCTGCATGAACGGCAGCGCGGCAGAGAGAAGGGCGGCTTGTGCTTCTGCGTCAGTAAGATTCGTCATGTCCCGTTTCCACGCATGATCGCCTGTCTGGCCGGCGCCCGGAAAGAGCCTCTCGGGTCGCGTTGCCAGCATGAAACTCTTGCACCACCGGTCAGGAAGCGCTTTGCGCTCTAATAGCCTATTCGCGGCTACTGGCAAATGAACAGTTACGTCAGAAGACGGGGCCTCATCCCGTGTATTCGACTGCGGTGGTGATCGCCATGCGCAGCTCGTCAAGCCCCCAGCCCTTCTCCGACGACGTCGCGATGACGCCTGGGAAGGCGGCGGGCCGTCGGGAGATCTTCTGCGCGGTGTCCTCCACCAGCTTCTTGAGCGCCGGCGCCTTGATCTTGTCGGCCTTGGTCAGCACCACCTGGTAGGACACCGCCGCCTTGTCGAGCAGGTCCATCACCTCCTCGTCGATGCGCTTGATGCCGTGGCGCGAATCGATGAGCACGTAGACGCGCTTGAGCGTCACGCGCCCGCGCAGGTAGTCGAACACGAGCTTCGTCCAGGCCTCCACCTGCGCCTTCGGCGCCTGTGCGAAGCCGTATCCCGGCATGTCGACGAGTGCGAAGGGCGGCAGGTCCTCCGCCTCGCCGCTGTAGCCGCTCGGGATGAAGAAGTTGAGCTCCTGCGTGCGCCCCGGCGTGTTCGACATGCGCGCAAGCCCCTTCTGCCGCACCAGCGCATTGATGAGCGACGACTTGCCCACGTTGGAACGCCCGGCGAAGGCTACCTCGTGCGGCCCTTCCGGCGGCAGGAACTTCATGGCCGCCACGCCGCGCAGGAAGATCCATTCGCGTCGGAACAGCCTGTCGGTTTCCGGCGTCACGATCGGGACCGCCTTTTCCTTCGTCTCGCTGGCGGTCGCGCCCGGCGCCATGTTCTCGTTCGTCATTATTCCGCCTTCTCCAGTCGCTCGATGTCCATGCCGCGAATGGCATCGAGATTCCGGGTGATCTTGTCAACCGGCCAGTTCCACCAGGCGATGGCCTGCAACCGCCCGACCGTCGCCTCATCGAAGCGCATCTTCACGACGCGGGCGGGATTGCCGGCCACGATCGCATAGGGCGGCACGTCCTGACTGACCACGGCTTCAGCGGCCACGATCGCTCCGTTGCCGATGCGCACGCCGGGCAGGATCATCGCGCCATAGCCGATCCACACGTCATTTTCGACCACCGTATCGCCGCGCACCGCCTCCTGCCAGGTGGACACATCGAAGCCCTTTTTCCACCCGTTGCCGAAGATGTTGAACGGATAGGTCGAGAACCCCGACATGGCGTGGTTCGCTCCGTTCATGATGAAGCGGACGCCCTTTGCCAGCGCGCAGAACCGTCCGATGATCAGTTTGTCGCCCACAAACGGGTAGTGATAGAGCACGCACCGCTCGACAAAGTGCTCGGGCCCCTCGGGATCGTCGTAATAGGTGTACTCGCCGATCTCGATGTTCACCGCATCCACGAGCGGCTTGAGGAATCCGACTCTCGGGAAACCTTTCATCGGATACATGTCGTTCGGATCAGGACCGTTCATGCTGTTTCTCCCGTGTTGGCCGTCGTGATTTCTCTGCGGGAACTACCCTGCTGCACCACTGACCGTTCCCCTTGCAGAAGCTTAACCGACACCGGGTCAAAGAAAAGGCTACCAAAGCAAAAGGCCCGCAGGGCGGGCCTTCGCTGATTGGAAATGGACCGGCGTCACTCCGCCGGCTTCGGCTTCTTCTTGAACATGCCGACCAGATTGTCCCAAAGCTCGACCTTCGCGCCGTGACGCTTCATGATCACCGCCTGCTGGATGATCGACAGCGTGTTGTTCCACGCCCAGTAGATCACCAGACCCGCCGGGAAGCTCGCCAGCATGTAGGTGAAGATCAGCGGCATCCAGTTGAAGATCATGGCCTGGGTCGGATCGGGCGGCGTCGGATTCATGCGCATCTGCAGGAACATCGTGATGCCCATGATGATTGGCCACACGCCGATCATCAGGAACGCCGGCACGTCGTAAGGCAGCAGGCCGAACAGGTTGAAGATCGAGGTCGGATCCGGCGCGGCGAGGTCCCGGATCCAGCCGAAGAATGGCGCGTGACGCATCTCGATGGTCACGTACAGCACCTTGTAGAGCGCGAAGAAGATCGGGATCTGCACCAGCACCGGCCAGCAGCCGGCGACCGGATTGACCTTCTCCTTCTTGTAGAGCTCCATCATCGCCTGTTGCTGCTTCATCCGGTCATCCCCGTACTTCTCGCGGATTTCCAGAAGCGCAGGCTGGAGCTGCTTCATCTTGGCCATCGACTTGTAGGACTTGTTCGCCAGCGGGAACAGCACCAGCTTCACGATCACCGTGGTGGCGAGGATCGCGAGGCCGAAGTTGCCGAGCAGGCGATAGAGCCAGTCGATTAGATAGAACATCGGCTTGGTGATGAAGTAGAACCAGCCCCAGTCGATCAGCAGCTCGAACTGGCGGATGTTCTTGGTCTTCTCGTACTCGTCGATGACGTGAACTTCCTTCGCGCCGGCGAAGACCATGTTGGAGACGGTCTGCTCGCCCTGCGCCGGAACCACGATGGGGTCGGTCAGGAAATCGGCCTGGAAGCGCGGACGGCCTTCGCCGAAGAAGGCGAAGCGCGGATCGAAGGCCACACCGGAATGCGGAATCAGGGTAACGGCCCAGTACTTGTCCGTGATGCCGAGCCAGCCGTCCTCCGACTTGCCGGGCTTGATCTGCCCCTCTTCCTCGGCATCCGCGTACTTGATCTCCTGCAGGCCCTTCTCGCCGGTCACACCGATCAGGCCTTCATGCAGGATGTACAGGCCAGCGGTTGACGGGGTGCCCATGCGGGTGGTGCGGCCGTAGCTGCGCAGCTCGATGGGTTCCGTGCCGCCGTTGACCACCGTGTCCGTCACCGTGAACATGTAGTTCGTGTCCACGGAAATGGTGCGGCGGAAGGTGAGGCCCTTCTCGTTGGTATAGGTGAGCGTGACGGGCGTATGCGGCGTCAGCGTCGAACCGCTCTCCACGGTCCAGACCGTGTCAGGGCCGGGGACCGTGCCGCTTGCGGCGGAACCGACGAATCCGAACTCAGCGAAATAGCCATCCGGCAGCGCGGCCGGGATGAGCAGTTCGATGTTCGGCGAATTGGGCTCGACGGTGACGCGATAGTCCTTGAGCTTCAGGTCGTCGAGGCGGGCGCCCTGCAGATTGATGGAGCCCGCAAGCCGCGGGGTATCGATCTGGACACGCGGGCTGCTGGCGACGGCAGCCTCACGCGAAACGGGCTGGGTGGCACTGGACGAAGCTCCGGGAACCTCGCTTCCGGCCGTAGCGCCCGGTGCCGGAATGTTCGTGTCACTCTGCGTGACCGAATCCAGATTGGACGTCTCGGCTGCCTGCTCCGCCTCGATGCGCGCCGCCTCCCGCTGCGCCTCGATTTTGGGATTCACGTACAACATCTGCCATCCGGTCAGGATGACCATCGAGATCACGAAGGCGATGAGCAGATTGCGGTTGTTTTCCATGATGTCCTCAGCCCGTTTTGACGGGTTTGCTGTCGCGCAGCCGACGGGAGAGCTCTTCTTTTAGCACATCGAACGGTGCCGAAAGGATCTCACGCCGTCCAACGATCACATAGTCTCGTCCAGGCGACATGTCACCAGCAGCATGTGTGCGGATGGCTTCGCGCACACGGCGGCGAATACGGTTCCTCTCGACGGAGTTGCCCACCTTCTTGGTGACCGTAATGCCAAAACGCGGCAAACCCTGGTCGCCGCGTTCCAGGACTTCGAGCAGGAACAGGGGGCCCCGACGCTTCGTTCCAGCACGGACGGCAAGAAACTCGCTTCGTTTCCTGAGCCGCCCCGGCGTCTTCGGACCCGCCTTTTCCGCCAAGTCTCCTTACCCCTGGTCTCTTGGGGAATTAGGCAGACAGGCGCTTGCGGCCACGCGCGCGACGGGCGGCGAGAACCTTGCGGCCACCGTTGGTCGCCATGCGGGCACGGAAGCCATGACGGCGCTTGCGGACGAGTTTGGAGGGCTGATAGGTGCGCTTCATTTATTTGAATACCGCGGAGTGCGGCCCTTCTTCATTCTGTTGGATAACAGGAGCGTAATGACCGCAAGGCATACCTGGGGTACGCCAGACAGTCGCCCGAGCGTGCGGGGCTTATAAAAAGCCTGACCAGCAAAGTCAATGAAGGACGTGGATAGTTACGGGACAGACTGCGGAAAGTTCCCCCCTGCCCCGCAACGGAAACCGGAATCAATACGCGTGTTCCTGGAACAGCGGTTCGACGGATTCATTCCAGCGCATCTGGAAGGCCGTTGAGAGCTCCTGCGCGCTTGTTGTGCCGCGCGCGACCACCTCATCGAGCGTGTTGAGGAACACGGTCTCGTCCGCGCCTTCGGAGTTAAGCCGCTTGCGATTCCTGAGACCCGTGCGGGAAATCTCCAGCACCTCGCGGCCAAGCTCCAGCAGCCTTCGGCCCCTGAATTCAACCTCGAGCCCGCCCGTCGGCACGGCGTCGCGCATCGCGTTCACCTCCTCGAAGGTCCAGTCGCGCGTGAGCTGCTCGGCCGCGGCCATCGCCTCGTCGTCATAGAGCAGCCCGACCCAGAAGGCCGGCAGCGCGCAGATGCGCCGCCACGGCCCGCCGTCTGCTCCGCGCATCTCCAGGAAGCGCTTCATGCGCACGTCCGGGAACAGCGTCGAGAGGTGGTTGGTCCAGTCGCCCATGTTCGGCGTCTCGCCCGGCAGGGCGCCGTCGAGGAACTGGCGGAAGGTGATGTGCGTGCAATCGCGGTAGCGCCCGTCGCGGATAATGAAGTACATCGGCACGTCGAGCGCCCACTCCACATAGTCGCGGAAGCCGAAGCTTTCCGAGAAGACGAAGGGCAGCAGGCCGGCGCGCTGGTTGTCCGTGTCGCGCCAGATCTCCGCCCGCCAGGACTGGAGCCCGTTGAGCTTTCCCTCGGTGAAGGGGGAATTGCTGAACAGCGCCGTGGCCAGTGGCTGCAGCCGCATGCCGATCTGCATCTTCCGGCGCATGTCCTCCTCCGACTCGAAGTCGAGGTTCACCTGGATGGTGCAGGTCCGGTACATCATGTCGAGGCCGTGGCGGCCGACCTTCGGCATGTAGGCCGTCATGATCTCGTAGCGTGACTTGGGCATCCGGGGCGTTTCCGCCAGCGTCCACTTGGGGCTGGCGCCCAGCCCGAGGAAGCGGATGCCGAGCGGCTCGGCAATCGAGCGCAGCTGCGCCAGGTGCGCGTTGCTCTCCTTGCAGGTCTCGTGAATGTTCTCGAGCGGCGCGCCCGACAGCTCGAACTGCCCGCCCGGCTCCAGCGAAATGGCACCTTGCCCCGACGGCTCGACCAGGCCGATGATGTTCCCGGCGTCCATGATCGCCTCCCAGCCGAGCAGCTTCTGCATGCCTTCGAGAAGCGCGCGCACGCCCCTGTCACCTTCGTATGGGACCGGCCTGTTGCCGTCCACGTAGAAGGGGAATTTCTCGTGCTCCGTCCCGATGCGCCATCGGCTCTTCGGCTTGCAGCCCTGCGCAAGGTAATTGACGAGCTCGTCAAGCGAATTGATCGGCCGGCTGTCTGTCGTGTCGCGCGCCATATTTTCCTCAGACTTCAAATCCTAGCCTGATTGGCCAACAACTTTGATGCAATCAAGCAAATAATTCTCACGCTTGTATCAAGGGTGTTGATTCGGCCTTCAGATCAGTGCTGGTTTTCCAATCACTCTGAACTGTTCCGGTAGCTGTCCTGTCGCGGACCCGGACAGAAACCGGCGCCCGCGTTTCCGGAGCCGCTTCAGTCGCGCCAGTCGCCGATGACCGCCTGAACCAGAGCGAGGGCCGCGACTGCCGCCGTATCCGCCCGCAGGATGCGGGGCCCCAACGGAATGGGTCGCACAAAGGACAGCGACCTCAGGGTCTGTCGTTCGCTTTCAGAGAATCCTCCCTCCGGTCCGATAAGAACCGCGCAGCGGCGCCCCTCCAGCGTCCTGAGCAGTTCGAGCGGTCCGTTGTGTTCCGCCCCTTCGTCGCAGAAGATCAGTATCCGTTCGCTGTCCCATCCTGCAAGCAGCTTGTCGAGCTTGACCGGCTCATGGACCTCGGGGACCGAAAGGATGCCGCACTGCTCGGCCGCTTCGATGACATTCGCACGAAGCCGCTCGATGCCGAGCTTCGGAACCTGCGTATGCTGCGTGATTACCGGCTGCAGCACGCCCGCTCCCATCTCCGTGGCCTTCTGGACCATGTAATCCAGCCGACCCTGTTTCAAGGGAGCGAAGCAGTAGACGAGATCGCTCGCCGGTGTCTGCACCCGGGTCTGCTCGCGCAGCGCAAGCCGGACCGACTTCTTGGAAATGCTGGTGAGACGCGCCCGCCATTCGCCATCCCGTCCGTTGAAGACGAGGAGTTCCTGTCCCTCCTCCATCCTCAGCACATTGGTCAGGTAATGGGCCTGGTCTCGCCCCACTTCGACCTCTGCATTCCCGGCGAGATCGTCCGTCAGGTAGAGGCGCTGCATTCGGTAATTCGCTCGCATTGGCGTTTGATGCGATGCCGATCGCCGTTCGTCAAGCCCGCCTGCTTCGCCGGCAAACGGATGCAAAATCATTTGTCCGTGAACGCTCCGTCCGCCCGTGTGACCTTCCGGGAACAGTATCCATTAAACTTGTTCACCGATCCCTCATCCGGCTTGCAAATTGTTGAGGCAGGAGTAAAGGGCTGTCGGCCTCGATCATCGGATCGGCACGGTAACTTTTCTGTATAGTCCTCGGGAACCGATCGGTAACCAGTGAGGTCTATACTCTGTCAGTTCCCCCAATTGAGTTGGACTTCAATGCGTACCGCCTTGCTTTCGTTCTTGATGCTTGCAGCAGTGCTTACCTCGGGCGTCGGCATCTACGCCGCTACCGGAAATTCCTCCTATCAGACGGCCGACGGTTACGGGATCAGCGTCCGCCACTGACACGGCCCCGGCCAGTCCGGAGTTCCGTCCGGATTCCATGAAACCGTAAATCAGCTAGAAACCCTCGGGCGCCGAGATCTGAACGAGAGCCTTCCCGGCGCCTTCAAATTTCATTCCGCTGAGGATCCCCGTCCGGAACGCTCCCGTGTCGAGATTGACGCGGTTGGTGAGCACTTGCGGCGCCGAATGCGGCGTATGCCCGTGCACGATGAGCTTCGGATGCAACCCGGGATACTCCAGGAACTCATCGCGGATCCAGATGAGATCCTCGCGGCTCTGCCGGTCGAGCGGCACGCCAGGGCGTATACCCGCATGGCAAAAGAACAGGTCGCCGAAGCTGGCTGACCATCCGAGCCCTTTCAGGAACCTGCGGTGCTTTTCGGGGATGGCCTCTGCCAGCCTGGCGGCGGAGGCGACGAACGCTTCATGGGATTCATATGCGAGTTCCACACCATAGGAACGCGCCGTGGCGTCCCCCCCCATATCCCGCGAAAATGCTGTCCCTCCGGGGCATCCGCAGAAAGCTCAACATGCCGCGGTCATGATTGCCCGCAAGCGCGATGACGCGCGGATCGGATTCAACCGCGCTGCTCAGGAACTCGAGCACCTGTCTCGATTGCGGTCCCCGGTCCACGTAATCGCCGAGATAGATGACCCGCCAGTCGTCCGGCCGGTCCCGCTCCACTTCGTTCACGATCTGCTCGTGCATCCGCGCAAGCAGATCGTAGCACCCGTGGACGTCCCCGACCGCGTAGATTCGCATGCCGTCCGGCGCCGCGGCCTCGGCAAGGCCTATGCCCCGTTCAGTCGCCATCGACCACGATCACGTGCAACGCGCGGGGACCATGGGCGCCGAGCAGCAGGGTCTGCTCGATGTCCGCCGAGCGGGACGGCCCCGTGATGAAGTTGAGCGTGCGCGGCATGACGCCCTTGCCATAGGTCTCCCGCACCCGGTCGAACACTGTCTCCATGTCGCCGGCAATGTCCTTTGCCCTGACCACCACGAGGTGATGCTCCGGCAGGAAGTTCACGGTCGTCGGATTGGCGGGGCCAGACGCCAGCACCAGCGTTCCGGTCTCGGCTATCCCGCCGAGCGCATGGGCGAGGCCGGCGAGATCGCTGTCCTCGGCCCGGCCAACCGTGATCTCCAGCGACGGTTCCGAGCCCCACGGCACCTGCCGCAGACGCTCGTCGGAACCCATCCGCACGCGGGCAGGCAGGTTCTTCTCGCGCAGATACCGCGCCACCGCCTGCGGGACGTCTGCCGGACGGGCGACCCGTTCCACCGTGGCGGAAACCTTCTCCGCCATGGCGCAAAACAGCCTGACCCGGTCCTCTTCCGGAATCTGCCCGCGCGCCGGAATCACGCCGCGCGGCGCGCTCTCCAGCCTCTGCTGCACGGCACGCGCCCGCGCCGCATCGTCGGCACCGGCCCGAAGTGCCGTGCGCAGGCGGCTGAGGATGGCCTCACGTCCGCTCATGACGTCTGCCCTCCCTGTTTGCGCGCCTCGCGCTGTTTCCATTCCTGCATGAAGGTGCGTCCTTCGGGCGACGGCATGTCACGATACTTGGTCCACCCGCTGGCGAGCGGCAGCACCCTGAACGAGCCGCGTCGCCTGCCGAACAGCGACAGCACCGGAACCGCAAGCGATGTCGCCATCCGGTAGAGCCGCGGTCGCTTGGCGAAGAACGCCCAGGCCCTGAGCCCGTAGCGCTGGGTCGCCGGATTGAGCCCGCGCGAGAACTCTCGCTCCCGCCAGTGCCGCATCATTTTTGGCAGCGGAATACGCATGGGACAGACCGCCTCGCAGCGTCCGCAGAAGGTGGACGCGTTGGGCAGGTGCCCCGCCTTGTCCACACCGATGAGCGAAGGCGTGAGCACCGCGCCCATCGGACCCGGATAGACCCAGCCGTAGGTGTGCCCGCCGACCGCGTGGTAGACTGGGCAATGGTTCATGCAGGCGCCGCAGCGGATGCAGCGGAGCATGTCCTGGAACTCGGTTCCGATCATCGACGAACGGCCGTTGTCGAGCAGGATCACGTGATACTGCTCCGGCCCGTCGGGATCGTCCGGCCGCCGCGGGCCCGTCGACAGAGTGGTGTAGACGCTCATGTCCTGCCCGGTGGCTGAACGCGCCAGCACCCGCAGGATCTGCGCGAGGTCGGAAAGCGTGGGCACCACTTTTTCGATCGAGGCCAGCACGATATGGACCCTGGGCAGGATCTGCGTGAGATCCCCGTTGCCCTCGTTGGTCACGATCACGGAGGTACCGGTCTCGGCCACGAGGAAATTCGCGCCCGTTATCCCCACGTCCGCCGCGAAATACTGCGAGCGCAGCACCTTGCGCGCTTCCGCCAGCATCGTCAATGGCTTGGAAAGGTCGCGGCCCGGGGGCAGTCCCGTGTGTGCGCGGCGGAAGTCCTTCTCCACCTGCTCGCGGGTGAGATGCACCGCCGGGGCGATGATGTGGCTCGGATGCTCGCCGCGCAATTGGATGATGTATTCGCCGAGGTCGGTTTCCACAGGGCGGATGTCGTGCGCCTCCAGGAAATCGTTGAGTTCGATTTCCTCCGAGATCATCGACTTGCCCTTAGTGACGGTCTTCGCCTCGACCGACTGGCAAATGCGCAGCACGATGTTGCGTGCATCCTCTGCCGTTTCCGCCCAGTGGACGTGCCCACCGCTTTCCGTGACTTTCGCCTCGTAGGCTTCCAGATACTTGTCGAGATTGGCGAGCGTCAGGTCCTTGATGGCCTTGCCTGCGTCGCGCAGCTGCTCGAACTCGGGCAATGCCGCCGCTGCAAGCGCCCGCTTGTGAATGAAGCCCGTCTTGACGTGCTCCATGGCCTTACGCAGCTGCGGATCGACCAGCGCCGCGCGCGCGTTCTTCTTGAAGACCGGCGATCGTATCTCCATCAGCCCTTCCTCCTTCCTATGGCGGGCGTGTCGGTCATGCCGGCGAGCACCTCCGCAACGTGCCGTACCTCGATGCTGCTCCCCTGCCGCTGCAGCTTCCCGGCCATGTTCATGAGACAGCCGAGATCGCCGGCGAGCAGCATCCTCGCGCCGGAGGCCTCGATGGACTTCGTCTTCTCCTCGACGATCCGGTTGGAAATGTCGGGATACTTCACACAGAAGGTTCCGCCGAAGCCGCAGCAGACGTCGGAGTCTTCCATCTCCTTCAGCTCCAGCCCCTTGACCGAGGCGAGCAGCTTGCGCGGCTGTTCGCGGATGCCGAGCTCCCTGAGCCCCGAACAGGAATCGTGATAGGTGACGCTTCCCGCGAGCGCCGCTTCGACCGCCGTGACGCCCGCCACGTCCGTGAGGAAGCTGGTAAGCTCGTAGACCTTGGCCGAGAAAGCCTTCGCCCGCTCCGCCCAAGCGCTGTCATCCTGGAACAGCGCGGGATAGTGTTTCTTCAACATCCCCGCGCAGGAACCCGACGGCGCCACGATGTAATCGTAGCCTTCGAAGATCTCGATGGTTTTCCGGGCAATGGAGATGGTGTCTTCGCGGTCGCCGGAATTGTACGATGGCTGGCCGCAGCAGGTCTGCGCCATCGGCACATCCACCTCATAGCCCGCGTCCTCGAGCAGCTTGACCGAAGCGAAGCCGATGCAAGGCCGGAACAGGTCGACGAGGCAGGTGACGAAGAGCCCTACGCGCCTCGATTGAGAAATATGCTGGTTCAAGAATGTTCCTCGTCTGTCTTTCGTTCGTTGCCCGGATCCGGCGAGGCCGGCTTGCGGTCGCGGAACCGTTGCCTGAGGCGCAGCTGCGCCACCCGTTCCCGATCATCCGCCCGCTCCGCTTCGGCGCTTGCCTGGATGATGAAATCAATGTGCGCCCGGGCCGCCTTTCGCGCAGCCTCGGGATCCTGCCCGCAGATGGCCTCCGCGATGCCTCGGTGCTGGTCCAGAAGCGCCTCCCTCGCTCCTGGCAGATGATAAAGCCTTGCGCGAATCTGGAAAACGCCGTCCGAAAGGAGGCGGTAGCACGACCTCAGCGTATGCAGCAGGATGAAGTTGTGCGCGCACTCCCCCACCGCATTGTGAAACTCGACGTCGATCTCCGCCTCCGTATCGAAGTCGCCCGCCGCGTGCGCCATTTCCATTCGCTGGATGATGTCGGCGATCATCTGCCGGTCGGCCTCGGTGGCGCGCCGCGCCGCCATCTCCGCCGCGATCGCCTCGATCTCCCGCCGGTATTCGAGATAGTCGGCCGTCGCCTTGGGATGGGAGGCGATCAGTTCCCGCATCGGCGTGGAGAACACCTCGCCCACCACATTTGCCACATAGTTGCCGCCGCCCTGGCGCGACACGATGAGTCCGCGCGCCTCCAGCGCCTTGAGCGCCTCGCGCAGTACCGGCCGCGAAACGTTCATCGACTGCGCGAGTTCACGTTCGCCGGGCAGCCTGTCGCCATCACGCAGAACCCCTTCTAGAATGAGGTCCTCGATCTGCCGCACGACGGCGTCGGACGTTCGTCCGTGCTCAATATTCGAGAAAACAGCGGACACCTTGATAACCGGTCCATGTTAGGATGATGCTAGCATAACGACATTGACGACAACTGGTCAATTGTCTTAACCAGTTCGCATACCAGAGTTGTTCTTATGCTGAGGCGCGTTTCATGTCAGGACTGAGGATGCCCGAGCCGCAGGCGGAAACCATCGCCCGGCGCGAGGAAATTGTCGCGGACATGCGGATCATCGTGCCCGGCGAAGGAGTGATTGACACCGAGGAAGGCATGCGCGCTTTCGAGACGGACGGCCTCACCGCCTACCGACAGCTTCCGCTGGTCGTGGTTCTGCCGGAAACGGTATCCCAGGTCTCGCGCATCCTGAAATACTGCCACGAACGCAACATCCGCGTGGTGCCGCGCGGCGCGGGCACGTCGCTTTCCGGCGGCGCCCTGCCGCTCAAGGATGCGGTCCTGCTCGTGATGAGCAAGTTCAACCGCATCCTCGAGATCGACTATGCCAACCGTGTTGTGGTCGCGCAGCCTGGTGTCACCAACCTGGGCATCACCCAGGCGGTGGAGCATGAAGGCTTCTATTACGCGCCGGACCCGTCCTCGCAGATCGCCTGCTCCATCGGCGGCAACGTCGCGGAGAACTCCGGCGGCGTTCACTGCCTGAAATACGGCCTTACCGCCAACAATGTTCTCGGCATCGAGATGGTGCTGATGAACGGCGAGGTCGTCCGGCTGGGCGGCAAGCACCTGGACCCAGAGGGCTACGACCTCCTCGGACTCATGACCGGTTCGGAAGGTTTGCTCGGCGTGGTCACCGAGGTCACCGTCCGCATCCTGCGCAAGCCCGAGACCGCCCGCGCCTTGCTGATCGGCTTCCCGACCAGCGAACAGGCCGGCCAGTGCGTGGCCGACATCATAGCCGCCGGCATCATCCCCGGCGGCATGGAAATGATGGACCGCCCCGCCATCCACGCGGCGGAGGATTTCGTCCACGCGGGCTATCCCCTCGACGTCGAGGCCCTGCTCATCGTGGAGCTGGACGGCCCGATGGCTGAGGTGGATCACCTGATCGAGCGCGTGAGCGCCATAGCCGCGCAGAACGGCTGCACCACCAATCGCGCCTCCACTTCGGATGAGGAGCGCCTGCGCTTCTGGGCGGGCCGCAAGGCGGCCTTCCCGGCCGTCGGCCGCATCTCGCCCGACTACTATTGCATGGACGGTACCATTCCGCGCAAGGAACTGCCGCGCGTTCTGGCCGGCATGCGCGAGCTTTCCGAGAAATACGGACTGCGCGTCGCCAATGTATTCCACGCCGGCGACGGCAACTTGCACCCGCTCATTCTTTACGACGCCAACAAGCCGGGCGAGTTGGAGAAGGCCGAAGCCTTCGGCGCCGATGTCCTGCGCCTATGCGTCGAGGTCGGCGGCGTCCTCACAGGAGAGCATGGCGTCGGCGTCGAAAAGCGCGATCTGATGCCGGAAATGTTCTCCGAGGATGACCTCAATCACCAGATCCGCGTGAAATGCGCTTTCGATCCGAACCACCTGCTGAACCCCGGCAAGGTATTCCCGCAGCTTCACCGCTGCGCCGAGCTCGGCCGCATGCACATCCATCGCGGCCAGATCCCATTCCCCCATCTCGAGCGGTTCTGATGCAAGAGCAGCAACAGCCTGAAGCGGCCACCATCTTCACCCCACCAACGCCGGAACAGGTTCTGGAAACCGTGCGCTGGGCCGTCGCGGAGGAAACGCCGCTGGAGGTGCTGGGTCATGGCTCCAAGCGCGGCATCGGCCATCGCGTCGAGGCCGCTCACGTCCTCGACCTCTCCCGTTTGACCGGCGTCACCCTCTACGAGCCCGAGGAACTGGTCCTTTCCGCCCGCGCCGGCACGCCGCTTGCCGAAATTCAGGCGCTGCTTGCCGCCCACAATCAGGAGCTTGCCTTCGAGCCGATGGACTACGGTCCGTTGCTTGGCGGCGAGCCCTGCAGGGGCACCATCGGCGGAGTACTCGCCGCCAACCTTTCCGGCCCGCGCCGCCTCAAGGCGGGAGCAGCGCGCGACCACATCCTTGGCATCCACGCCGTTTCCGGCCGCGGCGAAGCCTTCAAGTCCGGCGGCCGCGTCGTCAAGAACGTCACCGGTTACGACCTCGCCAAGGGCCTGGCCGGCTCCTGGGGAACGCTTGCGGTCGTCACCGACGTCACCTTCAAGGTGCTGCCTGCGGCGGAGACCGAGAAGACGCTGCTCCTGAACGGCCTCGACGACCACACGGCGGCCGAGGCCATGGCAGCCGCCATGGGCTCCAGCGCCGAGGTCTCCGGTGCCGCCCACCTCCCGGAAGGCGTGATCGCGAAGTTCCTGGGCCGTGCCCTCGTCGGCGGTGCGAAGACGGCTCTCCGCGTGGAGGGCTTTGCTCCCTCTGTCGAGTACCGCATCGACCTGCTCGCCCGTCTTCTCCGCTCCTATGGCCCGGCGGAAGTGCTGGAAACGGAACAGTCCCGCCAGCTCTGGCGCGAGGTCCGCGATTGCCATCCCTTCGCCGACGGTACGCCCGCGCCCGTCTGGCGCGTCTCCGTTGCGCCCACCACGGGACCGAGGCTCCTCGACACCTTCCGCCGCGCGGCAGGCATCAACGCCTACTATGACTGGCAGGGCGGACTCATCTGGATGCGCATGGAAGCCGACCCCGAGGCGGAATTGTTACGTAAACTGATCGTGCATTTCGGCGGCGGCCATGCCACGCTTATCCGTGCGCCGGTTGCCGTGCGGGAGGCGGTGGACGTGTTCCAGCCGCAACCGCCGCAGTTGGCTGCGCTGTCCGCGCGCCTGAAGGAGCAGTTTGACCCGAAGAACATAATGAACCCTGGCCGCATGGTCCGTCCAGGGCAGCATCCGGAGAGGACCCATGACTGATTATCAACCCCAGGGAACGCCCCCTGCCCGCCAGGCCGGCTGGTTCGATCCCGGCGTCTCCAACATCCAGCTCATCTATGTTCTGTATCTGGTGAGCTTCGTCGTCGGCATCACCGGCCTTGTCGGTGTTGTCCTTGCCTACCTCAACCGCGGCAAGTCGGAAGCCTGGCTTGAGACCCATTACACCTGGGCCATCCGCACCTTCTGGATCGGCGTTCTCTACGCCTTCATCTCAATGCTCTTGATGTTCGTCGGCATCGGCTTCCTGATGATGATCCTGGTGGCGATCTGGATCGTCGTCCGCTGTGTCATCGGCCTGCAGGCAGTGAGCCGCGGCGAGCCGATCAAGAACCCAGAGAGCTGGATCCTCTAGCCAATGCAGACCCGGTTCACGCCCGAACAGCTTGCAGATCCCGCAACCGCGCATTCGGAGTCGATCCTGCGCAAGTGCGTGCATTGCGGATTCTGCACCGCGACCTGTCCGACCTATGCCGAGCTCGGCAACGAGCTCGACAGCCCGCGCGGCCGCATTTACCTGATCAAGGACATGCTGGAGAAGGGCCGCCCGGCGGACAGGGAGACGGTGACGCACATCGACCGCTGCCTGTCATGCCTTTCCTGCATGACCACCTGCCCCTCGGGCGTGAACTATATGCACCTGGTTGACCATGCCCGCGCCCACATCGAGAAGACCTACCGGCGCCCGCTGTTCGACCGCCTGAACCGCGCGCTGCTGGCGAACATCCTGCCCTATCCGGGCCGCTTCCGTTTCGCGCTGCGACTCGCTCGCCTTGGCAAGCCTTTCGCAGCCCTGTTTGCGAAAACCGCCGCGCTGAAGCCGGTCGCCGCCATGCTGGAACTCGCGCCATCGTCCGTTCCGGCGCCGAGCAAACCAGAGCCCCCGGCCGTCGCAAGCCCGCGTGGTCGCGTGGCAATTCTCTCGGGCTGCGCCCAGTCGGTGCTGGATCCCGAAATCAACGCGGCCACCGTCCGCCTGCTCTCCCGCTTCGGCATCGAGATCGTCACGCCGAAGAACGAAGGTTGCTGCGGCGCCCTCGTCCACCACATGGGCCGTGAGGAAGAGGCCCTCGCCTTCGCCCGCCGCAACATCGACGCCTGGTGCGAACTGATCCGCAACGGCGGGCTGGATGCCATCATCATTACCACCTCCGGCTGCGGAACGACCATAAAGGACTACGGCCACATGCTGAGGCTGGATCCAGCCTATGCGGAAAAGGCCGCCCTCGTCTCCTCGCTTGCCAAGGACGTTACCGAATACCTCACGACCCTCGACCTGCCGGAGCCGTCGGTCGTCACCAATCTCGAAGTGGCCTACCATTCGGCCTGCTCCATGCAGCACGGCCAGAAGATCACGCGCGAACCCCGTCAGCTTCTGACCAAAGCCGGCTTCGTCGTCCGTGAGCCGCGCGAGGGCCACCTCTGCTGCGGCTCGGCTGGTACCTACAACATTCTTCAGCCGGAGATTTCCCGCCGCCTGCGCGACCGCAAGGTGCGTAACATCGAGAACACCGGCGCGGTCCTTGTGGCTACCGGGAACATCGGCTGCATCACGCAGATCGCGTCGGGCTCGAAGCTCCCGGTTCTTCACACGGTGCAACTTCTGGATTGGGCATACGGCGGCCCGAAGCCGGAAGCCATCGCGCATCTCGATTTCGCCCGAAAAAGGGAAACGGCCCCCGCTGCGTGATTGGCACGGCAGTCTGCGAACCCGAAGCCTTCGGTCCTCGCATGGCGGTGCTGTTCCGGAAAAGAAATCGGGGATGTTCCGGCTCCCCAACCGGAACATCCCCCTGACGAGCTGCCCCCCTCTGGCAGGCCCGTCCCCCTGTATTCAGATGACCACGACGGTCGTTCCGACCTTTACCCTCTCGTACAGGTCGATGACGTCTTCGTTCCGCATGCGGATGCAGCCGGACGAGACGGCCTGACCGATCGTCCACGGCGCGTTTGTGCCATGAATCCGGTAGAGCGTCGAGCCCAGATAGAGCGCTCGGGCTCCCAGCGGATTGGCCGGCCCGCCCGGCATGTGGACGGGCAGGATGCGGCCTTGCTTGCGCTCCCGCTCGATCATGTCTGCCGGCGGACGCCAGTCCGGCCATTCGCGCTTGGCCGTGATCTTTTCGACACCCTTCCAGCCGAAGCCTTCCTTACCGACACCGACGCCGTAGCGGCGAGCCTTGCCGGGCTCGGTGATGAGGTAGAGATACTTCTGCGCGGTATCGACAATGATCGTGCCGACCGGATGCTTGCTGTGGTACTCGACCTCCTGCGGCAGGAAACGCGGATCCAGGGGCAGGTGCGAATAGTCCTTCGGTCTGCGGCCGACGATCTGCGGCGGCTGGTAATGCTGGCGCAGCTGCTGCGTGGCAGCCGCCTGCTGCACCGCGGGCCTTGCCGGCGAAGGTGCGACACGCTGCACCTGCGTCGGGGCGCGCTCACTTCCCCGCGTGGGCACCCTCTGGGTGTTCCTCAGCTGCAGCAGCCAGGGAGCGGAAAGATCCGGGCTCACCGTCACTGGCGGCGGCTCGACATAACGGCCCTGCGCCGCAGCCGGCGAGATCAGTGCGGCCAGCAGGAGAAGCCCGGTGGAACGCAATATGTAGTTCATTGCACACACTCTGCACGTTTCTGGACCTGGGTCCGGTGGCGATGGCGGCAGACGGGGCGTCACGGCCGAACGATCAACCGCTATCGCCCCCGTTGTGTCAGCAGCATGCGTTCAACTGGAAACTGAAAGATGAATCACGCTTCAGAAACTGCAATACAGGAGAACATTCTGGAATCGTGGTTACCGTTCCATTGACCGTGTTGGTAAAGGAACGGCAACCACGCGGCACGACTGGAGGAGATACCTGTGAGCGACCATGCGCCCGGCTTGATCGAAGGCCCCGATGGAAGGCTGCGCTGCCACTGGCACGGCAATCTGCCGGACTATCTCGCCTACCACGACCGCGAATGGGGCCGCCCGGTGGTTGACGACCGCCGCCTGTTCGAGAAGATCTGCCTGGAAGGCTTCCAGTCCGGCCTGTCCTGGCTCACCATCCTGCGCAAGCGCGAGAACTTCCGCGCGGCCTTCGCAAACTTCGACTTTCGCGTGATCGCCACCTACACCGAAGACGACATCGAGCGGCTCCTGCGCGATCCGGGCATCGTCCGCCATGGCGGCAAGATCCGCTCCGTCATCAACAATGCGCGGCGGGCGGTCGAGCTGTGCGAGCAGGAAGGCTCCTTGACCCGCTACTTCTGGCGGCACGAACCGCCGCAGGAGGAACGCCCGCAGAGGATTGACCTCGCGACCCTGCGCACCCTTGCGAAGACGGAAACCTCCACCCGCATCTCGAAGGACCTGAAGAAGCGCGGCTGGACCTTTGTTGGCCCCGTCACCGTCTACGCCTTCATGCAGGCCATGGGCCTCGTGAACGATCATCTCCACGGCTGCTGCATCCGCGAGGAGGTTGAGGAGGAGCGGCGGGCGCTGAAGCGCCCGGCTTAAGCGCGGCTTCCTGAACCGCGCCAGCCCTGACCGGCCTGAACCTAGATCCGGCTTTCCGCCTGCCCGGCCTGCTCGGCCAGCGCCCGTCTGGCTTCGGCCGCCGCCTGCGTCGACCTCTCCCGGGCGAGGACCCGTTCGCGGTGGACGATGTAGAGCCCCGCGCCCATGATCACCACGATGCCGGCCGAGGCGACCGCGTTTGGGAATTCATGGAAGAATATCCAGCCTATGAGCGTAGCGAACGGGATTTCGAGGTACTGGATCGGCGCAAGCGTGGCTGCCGGCGCGAAGCGCAACGCCCATGTCATGATGAGATGCGCGCCGCTGCCAATGATGCCGATGCCGACCAGCATCCAGGCATCGCTGACGGAGGGAACGACGAGACGGGCATCCTCGATCGTCGGACCCGCGAGAACTGACACCAGCACGAGCAGCAGGACGCCGTGGACGCCGCTGATCCCCTGCGCGACCGCGGGATCGGCAACACGGACGAGCTGGCGCGTCGCCATCGAATAGAAGGCAAAGAAGAGCGCGCCGCCGAGCGGCAGCAGCGCCGGCAGGCCCACCTCCGCAAAGCTGGGCTGGATGACCATCATCGTGCCGAGAAAGCCCACGCCGCAGGCTGCGATACGCCGCGGTCCCACCTGCTCTCCAAGGAAAAGCTTGCCCATCAGCAGCACGAGGAAGGGCGAGATGAAGCTGATCGCGATGGCGTCCGCCAGCTGCAGATAGCGGAAGGCAACGTAGAACAGGCCCAGTGAGCCAAGCTGCAGCACGGTGCGCAGGAACGCAAACGCGGACAAGCGCCAGCCGAGACGCGCCCGGCGGTTTGCCAAGGCCGGCGCCGACATGACAGCCTGTCCCAGGAATCGGGCGATGAGAATGGTCAGAAGCGGCACCTGTCCGGTCAGGACCTTAGCCAGGGCGTCGCTGAAGGGAATGATGATGCAGAAGGCGATGGTCAGGACGACGCCCGCCAACGGCCGATCCGTTGATTTACTTTGCTGCATGTTGGGGGAGAACCCTGACTTGACTCTGGTGGGCACCCTCCTTATCTCCAGTTAGCACTCTCGCAGGGGGAGTGCTAACGGAGGTCTTCCTCTGCCCAGTGGAGACAAACCTCATTTCGATATGGGAATCAAGGGTTCAGATTATGGCCAAGACGAATTTTCGCCCGCTCCATGACCGCGTGGTCGTCCGCCGGGTTACCTCTGAGGAGAAGACGGCTGGTGGCATCATCATTCCTGACACGGCGAAGGAGAAGCCGCAGGAAGGTGAGGTTATCGCGGTTGGACCGGGCGCCCGTGACGAGACTGGCAAGCAGGTGCCTCTGGATGTGAAGCCGGGCGACCGTGTTCTGTTCGGCAAGTGGTCCGGCACGGAAGTCAAGATTGATGGTGAGGACCTCCTGATCATGAAGGAGTCCGACATCATGGGTATCATCAGCTAACAAGCCGCGCAGTTTGACCGGCTGGCACACGGGTGTCGGCCCAAGGAGCAATATCAATGGCAGCTAAAGAAGTACGTTTCTCCCGTGACGCTCGCGAAGCGATGCTGCGCGGTGTCAACATCCTCGCCGATGCGGTGAAGGTGACTCTCGGCCCGAAGGGTCGCAATGTCGTCATCGACAAGTCCTTCGGTGCTCCCCGCATCACCAAGGACGGTGTGTCGGTCGCCAAGGAGATCGAGCTGGACGACAAGTTCGAGAACATGGGCGCCCAGATGCTCCGCGAGGTGGCGTCCAAGACCAACGACAAGGCCGGTGACGGCACCACCACCGCGACCGTCCTCGCCCAGGCGATCGTTCAGGAAGGCGCCAAGGCCGTCGCCGCTGGCATGAACCCGATGGACCTGAAGCGCGGCATCGACCTCGCCGTCGCCGACGTGGTGGAGTACCTGAACAAGGCTGCCACCAAGATCACGACGCCGGAAGAGGTTGCCCAGGTTGGCACCATCTCCGCAAACGGCGAGCGTGAGGTCGGCCAGATGATCGCCGAGGCCATGCAGAAGGTCGGCAACGAGGGCGTCATCACGGTCGAGGAAGCCAAGACCGCCGAGACCGAGCTCGAGGTCGTCGAGGGCATGCAGTTTGACCGCGGCTACCTGTCTCCGTACTTCATCACCAATCCGGAGAAGATGGTTGCCGAGCTCGAGGACGTCTTCATCCTCCTGCACGAGAAAAAGCTTTCGAACCTGCAGCCGCTGCTGCCGATCCTCGAGGCCGTCGTTCAGTCCGGCAAGCCGCTCCTCATCATTGCCGAGGACGTCGAGGGCGAGGCTCTGGCCACGCTCGTCGTCAACAAGCTGCGTGGTGGCCTGAAGATCGCCGCCGTGAAGGCTCCGGGCTTCGGTGACCGCCGCAAGGCCATGCTCGAGGACATCGCGATCCTCACCGGTGGCCAGGTCATCTCCGAGGATCTCGGCATCAAGCTCGAGAACGTCACGCTCGACATGCTCGGCCGCGCCAAGCGCGTCACGATCTCCAAGGAGAACACCACGATCGTCGACGGTGCTGGCGAGAAGTCCGAGATCGAGGGCCGCGTTGCCCAGATCAAGGCCCAGATCGAGGAGACCACCTCCGACTACGACCGCGAGAAGCTCCAGGAGCGCCTGGCCAAGCTCGCTGGCGGCGTTGCCGTAATCCGCGTCGGCGGTGCGACCGAGGTCGAGGTCAAGGAGCGCAAGGACCGCGTGGACGACGCCCTTAACGCGACCCGCGCCGCGGTTGAGGAAGGCATCGTTCCGGGCGGCGGCGTTGCCCTGCTGCGCGCTTCCCAGGCCATCAAGGCCAAGGGCGCCAACCCGGATCAGGACGCCGGCATCAACATCGTCCGCCGCGCCATCCAGGCTCCGTGCCGCCAGATCGCGACCAACGCTGGCGCCGAGGCCTCGATCGTTGCCGGCAAGATCCTGGAGAACAGCGATCAGAACTTCGGCTACAACGCTCAGGCTGACGAGTTCGGCAACATGATCTCCTTCGGTATCGTCGACCCGATGAAGGTCGTCCGCACGGCCCTGCAGGACGCTGCGTCCGTCGCCGGCCTGCTGATCACCACCGAGGCGATGATCGCCGAGCTGCCGAAGAAGGAAGCTGCTCCGGCCATGCCCGGCGGCATGGGTGGCATGGACTTCTAATCAGTCCGCAGCACCGGTTCAGTCATGGGGCGGCAGCAATGCCGCCCTTTTTTGTTCAGCTATTGAATAGTTCGGGCGCAGGTTCATTGCCGTGAACCTGAACCCACCCTTCAGCCCGTTCTCCGGTCAGCCCAGCATGGCAGGAGGCCATCTCTTCCAGCGCCTTCTCGAGATGAGGCATGAGGGCCTGCGCATGGCGGCTGATCTTGTGGCGGGCGAGCACCGGGAAGTACATGCGCACGCGCGCTTTCAGCGTCATCACCAGCGGACCGAACCCATCCACCATGACGAGGTTCAAACGGTTCCCCGTTCGCTGGACAAGGAAATTGTTCAAATTATCGTCGTGGACCAGAATCCCGTTCCTGATGAGCGTTTCAACGGCACCGGACATGAGAAGCCGCGTCCCGTCGGGCGTTACCCGGCCCGTCTTCAGCGCCGTGGCCAGAGTCGCACTCGTTTGGCCATCCGCATCCCGGATCCGCTCGTAAACCAGGCCCCGCCCGAGCTGTGTCTCCACCCAGCCGTAAGTCCTTGGCAGCAGCGGATTGGACTTCACGAAGGAAAGATATTCGTGTTCGATGGCATTTCGGTCCTGCGTGGCGCCCTTGCGACGGATCTTGATCACGAGACCATCATTCGTGGGATGCAGATAAACGTCGCACTCGAGACCGGCCCCCACATGGCGGCCGACCGGAATCTTCTGTACTGACAATACACCCCCCCTCCCGCAGGGATAATAATTATTAGTAATCATGGGTTTCCGTGCGGTTCAAGGTTGCAGCAGGCTTGTTTCCACGGACATCTTTCTTGATCCGAACCGTTAAGTCGGCTCGGCATTTCACGGGAGTTCCCGACCTGCGGCCGGACGGTTTATCTCTTTGCGGGATCGCATCGGCGTGAGGGGCGTCCGGCGGCATATCGCCGTGGAAGACGAAACCGCAACCCGGCCTTGCCTCACGGGGGCGGATATTGGATACCGGATAACAGTGTCAGCCACGCCAGAATGAGACAAAGAGCATGGATCCAGACGTACAGCTTACTCTATCCATTCTCACCCTGGCTCATTTTGCCCTCTTCGTGGCGGTGGCTCTCAGGGTTCTTTCCCGACCGCAGTTGAACACGTCCACCCGCACGGCATGGATGTTCGTGCTGCTTTCCCTGCCGTTTCTCGGCATCGTGGCCTATCTGCTGGTGGGCGAAGTCTACTTCCGCCAGGGCAGGCGAAGCCGGATCGACTGGGCCAGCAAAGCCGTCCAGCCGTACATAGCCGCCAGCGGGGAGCCGCGCGATCCGGAACAATGGGGCCCCTCCAGCGCCTTCGCCACCTCGGTGAACGGCTTCGGCGTCTGCCTCGGCAACCGCGCGGAACTGCTGGAAAGCCCCGAGGGCGCGCGCCGCCGCATGATCGAGGACATGGACGCTGCCACCGACAGCATCAATGTCCTGTATTACATCTGGCTGGATGACAACACCGGCCGCGCCGTCGCCAGCGCGCTGATCCGCGCGGCGAAGCGCGGCGTCACCTGCCGCGTGATCGTCGACGCATTGGGCTCACGCGCCTTCACCCGTTCGCAGACCTGGAAGGAGCTCCAGGCAGCGGGCGTGAAGACCGCGATCGCCCTGTCCCTCAAGAACCCTTTCCGCGCAATGATGGAGCGGCGTCTCGACCTGCGCAACCACCGCAAGATCACCGTCATCGACGGCAGGATCTGCCATGCCGGCAGCCAGAACTGCGCCGATCCGGAGTTCCTCCCCAAGAGGAAGTACGCGCCCTGGGTCGACATCATGGTGCGGCTGGAAGGCCCCGTGGCCCGGCAGATGAACCTGCTCTTCGCCGAGAACTGGCTGCTCTACCACGACGAGAATCCGGCCCTCTTCGCTGCGGAAACACCGGTTTTCCCCGATGGCATTCCCGCCCAGGTGGTAGGCACTGGCCCGACGACGGGACGCCTTGCGGCCGCTCAGCTGTTCTCCCGCCTCATCTTCGAGGCGCAGCAGGAGCTGATCATCGTCACCCCCTACTTTGTACCCGGCGAGGTCGTCTGCGCCGCCCTGCTGGGCGCGGCCTTCTCGGGCGTGAATGTCACACTGATCGTGCCGCGTCGCAACGACTCCCAGTTCGTGTCCCGTGCAAGCCGGTCCTACTATCCGCTCCTGATCGAAGCCGGCGTCACCATCGCCGAGTACAACGGGGGCCTCTTGCACTCCAAGATACTGACCATCGACGGCCGCAAGACCTTCATGGGCTCGTCCAACATGGACATCCGCAGCTTCGACCTGAACTTCGAGAACGACGTGCTTCTGCACGATCCGAAAGTCACGCAGGAGATACGTGCCCGCCAGCTGTCCTATCTCGAACAGTCGACGCTGGTAGATCCGGAGGCGGTGCGCCGCTGGCCCGTCTACAAGCGCGTCTGGCTGAACCTGTTTGCGACCATGGGCCCGCTTCTCTGAGGCGGTATCCGGGAAAGCGGCACCGGTCGCGACCCGGCATTCGCCATTCCTCCGAAACGGGACATACGGGCCAGGCGGCTCGGCTTGCCGGATAGCGCAGGCCCCGTTCGGGCATCCCGAAACAGAAATGCCCCACGGCATTTTCTGAACTGTCTGATTTGGCCGTCAGAACCGGTAGTTCATGCCGGTCCGCACCGTGTGGAACTTCAGGCCCGTTTCGGCCTTGAGCACCGGGTCCTCGTAGAAGGTCCACTTGCCGAGATCCGTGTACAGGTACTCGGTCTTCCAGGTCCAGTCGTCGGTAACCGCGTATTCCGCGCCGGCGCCCAACGTCCAGCCCGTCCGGGTCTTGGAGATTTCATCCCTGTAGGGGATGCCGCCCACATTCACCTCGCCGGACAGCCCCAGCTTGCCGAATGCCGCGCCGCCGGTCGCATAGAGGAAGAAGCGGTCTTCCGGCACGAAGCCGATGCGTGCGCGAAGCGTTCCGAGCCAGCTGAGCGATCCGCTCGCCGAAGCCGAGATCCCCGTGCCAAACAGGTTGGTGAACGCGGCCAGTTTCGCGTTGATGTCGGCGTATTGGAAATCGCCCTCAATGCCGTACACCACCGATCCCGACTGCCAGTTGTAGCCGGCCTGAGCGCCACCGATGAAGCCGTTGGTGGTCGCGCTGATGCTGCCACGCAGAGGCGTGCCAATGATCGAAGCGTCGACCTCATGCTTGCCACCACCGTAACCGATGTTGGCCCCGAGATAGCCGAAGGTCCAGTTGTAGGTCGGAGTATCCGAACCATACGGGAAGAAGGCATCAGCCGCGAACGCGGTTGATGAAACCAGCGCAAGCGCCAGAGCTGTCGTGAGAGTCTTCATACCCCACCCCTTTGAAAGCCGCCTGAGTGTTGGGCACCAGCCCAAGTACCGGTCTGGAGTATTAACGGTGATGGTTAATGAAGTGATAACTGTATTATATTTGCATCAACCATATCTTATTGCCGGACTCGAAGGTCTGATCAGCCGGCCGAAAGATATGGCACGCCACTGCATGGCGCCTGCCCACAGGCTGACACTCGCCTGCCCGCCCGGTCATGGGGCCAGATTACCCGTTCCTGTTTGAGGCCTTCGAGTTCACCGCTGCCAGAAGGGAAATGCCTTTCCGCCGCTCCGGCACGCGCATCACGACTGCTGCCGGGGTTTTCCTGAACCTGTTCCTGAAAAGAAAATGGCACGCCGCAGGCGGACTGCGGCGTGTTGTGACTGCGTTCCGGCTGACGGACTTAAAACTTGTAGTTCAGGCCCACGCGAACCGTGTGGAAGTCAAGCTTCGAGCTTAGCTTCAGACCCGCGTCGGCGTCGCCAAGCTCGAGCAGGTTCCAGCGGCCGAGGTTCGTGTACAGGTACTCGGCCTTGAACGTCAGGTTGTCGGTGATGGCGTATTCGGTGCCGGCGCCGACGGTCCAGCCGACCTTGGACTTGGAGGTCGAGACCGACCCGGTATCGTCGCTGCCGCCGATGTCGTAGCTGCCCTCAGCCTTCAGCTTGTACTTGCCGTAGGCCACACCACCGGTGCCATAAACCAGGAAACGGTCGGTGGGCGTGAAGCCGACGCGGGCGCGCGTGGTGCCGAACCACTCCACGGATCCCTTCACGGAGCCGCTGGCCGAAGCGTCCAGGCCAAAGATGCTGCTCGAAACCGAACCGCTGAGCTTCGCCTCGACATTCGAGTACTGGATATCGGTCTCGACGCCGTAGACTATGGAGCCAGACTGGAAGTTGTAACCGGCCTGAACACCGCCGACGAAACCGCTGGCCGAAGCGCTGGCGCTCGCATCCAGGTATGCGTCGGACCCATTGTCATAAGCATAGAAATGCGGCTTCAGCTTGCCGCCGCCGTAACCGGCGTTCACGCCAAAATAGGCGCCGGTCCAGTCGAATGCGGGAGCCGCAGGGGCCGCCGTCGGAACCGAATCGCCGGAGAACACGGCATCTGCAGCAAAAGCGCCGGACGAGAGGAGCAGTGCCGCTGCAACAGTACCAAGGAACTTCATAACCATCCTCCACGAGTTACTTGGCCTGTATCTACTCAGAAGCAGAAATCATGTCTGTTGCAGCGCCGCAACACTAACTGAAATTGATTATATCATTTATTGAATGAACCGTTTAGCCATCCTGCGACTGCAATCGTTTACTTTGCATTTCCGGCAATCAAACCTGCAATACATTGTTATTTTGCGGCACTAGTGATCGCCATCGGTTCGGCACCTATCAATTGCGACCAATGCGAAAGCGCGCACGCCCGGCAGATCGGGCGACCGTCGTGGTCAGCCGGTGCGTTATCACTAGCGGGTGAGGCCTTTTTCCTTCTCGGCGCTCCGGGACCCGGTACTGGCTGCCGCTCCCACGGGACACGCTTCACGAGCCAGTGGGACTGTTTGTTGAATCACCAGAACATCCTGCACTGCTCCCGAAGAAAGCGCTGCGGGTAGCTGATCCACCCCCATTGAACGGGTCCACCTTGAAGTATGGTTTTGACCCCGAAGGAGGACCACAATGGCAAACAAGCGACACAAGCCCGACGAGATCGTCACGAAGCTTCGGCAGGTTGAGGTTTTGCGCGGCCAAGGCATGGCGATGGCGGATG
>NZ_BAABGS010000063.1:0-30918 GCF_039541695.1 Chelativorans composti
CCCTCCCTGCTGTCGCAGAAAGGGAAAGGGTGGACGACTTTTACACCGCCCGCAGCAGCTCCATGCCGCCGCTTCCGTGGACTAGTTTCTCACCGCCGTTCTCAGACGATCTCGTCGGGCTTGTGTCGCTTGTTTGCCATTGTGGTCCTCCTTCATGGTCAAAACCATACTTCAAGGTGGACCCGTTCAATGGGGGTGGATCAGAACCCTCGGGTCATTCGCCTCACCGCAGGGAAAGTGTCCAGTGTCAGTTTTGCGGCCTCGATCACACGCGTCGTTCGGGTCGACATCAGCTCGGACGCGTTCATCGCCGGTGGGGCGCAGCTCAGGGAAGAGTGGTTCCCGCGTCTGGCCCAGCTCATCCTCATTCTGCGGGAAGAGCCCTCGGTGCTACGTCTGTCATATATCGATCAGAACTCGGAGAGGAAACTGGCGACGCGCCGTGTGGATTTTCTGCGCAACACGATCCAGAAGCTTTGGCAGGAACGTCCGGGCAACTACCGGTTGGAGATTGAGGCTCGAATCCTCAACCAGTTGGGGCAGGGATGGGACGATGTTGAATCTATAAGTTGGGCAATCGAGCCATTCTGATGAATAGATAATGCACTAATAGAAATCAATTTTGTCCGTCCAAGGCGTCGAATTGTCGAATGAAAGGAAGTTGTCAGAATTATTACTGGAAAACATCGTCTCGCCATAAAGCAGTCAGTTGAGAAATCTATTGTATAGTTCTTTCGAGTCGTCGGCCTGACGCGGAACTTTGATGGATGGTGATCGTTGATCCGGTAGGGCGCTACGGCAAGAGCCTGTACTGTCAACCGGCTTGCCAGGAGAGGGCACAATGCAAGGGAGCCACTCGGACGTATTCGATCTCTTCGCGGAGATTTACGCTAGTTCCAACCAGGAAGAGATGAGCTTGCAGGAATATCTGCTCGCCTGCCGCGACGATCCTTCCATGTACGCGACGGCGGCCGAGCGGATGGTGGACGCGATCGGTGAGCCGACGCTCATCGATACAAGCACGAACGAGCGTCTTGGGCGCATCTTCTCCAACCGGACCATCAAGGTCTACTCTGCCTTCGCCGACTTCTACGGCATGGAAGAGACGATCGAGCGGATCGTCGGTTATTTCCGCTACGCGGCGCAGGGACTGGAGGAGCGCAAGCAGATCCTTTACCTGCTGGGGCCGGTGGGCGGTGGCAAGTCCTCGCTTGCTGAGCGGCTGAAGAAGCTGATGGAGCAGCGTCCCTTCTACACGCTCGCCATCAACGGTCAGATCAGCCCCGTCTTTGAATCGCCTCTTGGTCTGTTCAACCCGGACCGGATGGCCGATCTCCTTGAAGACAAGTATGGCATTGCTCGCCGCCGCCTCACCGGCCTGATTTCGCCCTGGGCGGCCAAGCGGCTGGACGAGGTGGGCGGCGACATTTCCCGCTTCAGCGTGGTCAAGGTCTGGCCATCCCGTCTGCGCCAGATCGGCATTGCCAAGACCGAGCCCGGCGACGAGAACAATCAGGACGTCTCCTCGCTCGTCGGCAAGGTCGACATCCGCCAGCTTGAGCACTTCAGCCAGGCGGACCCGGACGCCTATTCCTACAGCGGCGGTCTCAACCGCACGACCCAGGGTCTGCTCGAGTTCGTCGAGATGTTCAAGGCGCCGATCAAGGTCCTCCATCCTCTGCTGACGGCGACTCAGGAGGGCAATTACAACGGCACCGAGAACTTCGGCGCCTTCCCCTATCAGGGAATTGTGGTCGCCCACTCGAACGAGTCGGAGTGGCTGCAGTTCAAGAACAATAAGAACAACGAGGCGTTCCTCGACCGCATCCTCGTCGTGAAGGTGCCCTACTGCCTGCGCGTCACCGAGGAGAAGCAGATCTACGCCAAGCTTCTGCGCGAGAGTGAGCTTGCGAGCAACCCCTGCGCGCCGGAAGTTCTGGAAATCCTGAGCCGCTTCACCGTCTCCACGCGCCTTGCAGAGCACGAGAATTCCCCGCGCTACACCAAGATGCGTGTCTATGACGGCGAGAACCTGAAGGACATCGATCCCAAGGCCAAGTCGGTGCAGGAGTACCGTGACGCGGCCGGCGTGGACGAAGGCATGACAGGCGTCAGCACCCGCTTCGCCTTCAAGGTTCTTTCCGAGACGTTCAACTACGACACCCGCGAGGTGGCCGCTGATCCGGTGCATCTGATGTATGTCCTGGAGCAGGCCATCAAGCGCGAGCAGTTCCCGAAAGAGGTGGAGGCTTCCTATCTCGACTTCATCAAGTCGGAGCTGGCGCCGCGCTACGCGGAATTCATCGGCCACGAGATCCAGAAGGCCTATCTAGAGTCCTACAGCGAGTACGGCCAGAACCTGTTCGACCGCTACATCGCCTATGCCGACGCCTGGCTGGAGGATCAGGACTACAAGGATCCGGATACCGGCCAGATCCTCAACCGGGAGATCCTGGACAGTGAGCTGTCGCAGATCGAGAAGCCGGCCGGCATCGCCAATCCGAAGGACTTCCGCAACGAGGTGGTGAAGTTCACGCTGCGGGCCCGCGCCCGCAACAACGGCCACAACCCGTCGTGGACCAGCTACGAGAAGATGCGGGAGGTCATCGAGAAGCGGATGTTCGGCCAGGTGGAGGATCTGCTTCCGGTCATCAGCTTCGGCTCCAAGAAGGATTCGACCACCGAGAAGCAGCATGCCGAATTCGTCCAGCGCATGATCGCGCGGGGCTACACGGAGCGGCAGGTGCGCCGGCTGGTCGACTGGTACATGCGAGTGAACAAGGCGGGGTGAACCGGAGGGGCGCCCGAAGGGAGGTTCATGCCGAATTTTATAGACCGCCGGCTCAATCCGAAGGATAAGAGCATTGGAAATCGCCGCCGCTTCTTGAAGCGGGCTCAGCAGGAGCTGAAGCGCGCGGTAAAGGAACACATCCGGAGCGGCAAGATCGCCGATATCGAGGGAGCGCACAGCGTTCCCATGCCGTCCCGCGATACCAGCGAGCCGTCCTTCCGGCACGCCCCCAACAGCGGTCATCGTGAATATGTTCTCCCGGGGAACAAGGAGTTTTCGCCGGGAGACCGCATCGCCAAGCCTCCGGCCGGCGGTCGCGGCGGCGGCGGCGATGGCACGCCCGGCATCGGCGAGGCGGAGGACGATTTCCGCTTTGTCCTTTCGCGCGAAGAGGTCCTGGACCTCTTCTTCGAGGACCTCGAACTGCCCGACATGGTCAAGCTTAGCCTGAAGGAAGCTGTGCGCTACAAGCCGCGCCGCGCGGGTTACACCACGGCCGGCGCCCCCAACAACATCAATGTCGCCCGGACCATGCGCAACAGCCTCGGTCGCCGCATCGCGCTCCATCGTCCCAAGCTGTCGCAGATCGAGGAGCTGCGAACCCGCATTGAGGCGCTGGAGGCCGAGCCGTCCACCGCTGCAAGGCGGAAGCAGCTGGTGACGCTGCGCGAGGAGCTGGAGCGTCTGGAGCGCCGCCGCCGGATGGTCGCCTATGTCGATCCCGTTGACATCCGCTACAACCGTTTCGAGCAACAGCCGCTTCCGAACGCCAATGCGGTCATGTTCTGTCTCATGGACGTGTCGAGCTCCATGGGCGAGCGGGAGAAGGACCTGGCCAAGCGCTTCTTCGTGCTGCTGCACCTGTTCCTGAAGCGCCGTTACGAGCGCATCGACATCGTCTTCATCCGCCACACCCACGAGGCCGGTGAGGTGGACGAGGAAACCTTCTTCTACAGCACCCAGAGCGGCGGCACGGTCGTATCGACGGCGCTCGAAAAGATGCGCGAGATCATCGGACAGCGCTATCCGGCGAGCGAGTGGAACATTTATGCCGCCCAGGCCTCCGACGGTGACAACATCGCGGGCGACTCCGACCGCTGCGCCGCCTTGCTGATCGACGACATCCTGAGGCTTTGCCAGTACTATGCCTACGTCGAGATCATCGACGAACGCGAAACGGAAATCTTTGGCGCCACCGAGAACGGCACCTCGCTGTGGCGCGCCTACCGTACGGTCGGCGAGCACTGGCCGAACTTCCAGATGGCCCGCATTGCCCGGCCCTCCGATATCTATCCGGTGTTCCGCCAGCTGTTTGCCAAGGGCGCCAGCGCGACGACGCGTGCCGGCAGATAGGGGAGGGCAGGGATATGACCAGCGCCGGTGGAAAGCTTCTGTTTGAAGGGTCTGACTGGAACTTCTCCACGCTCGCCCGCGTCTACGATGCGATCGAACAGGTCGCCCTGGAAGACCTTCATCTGGATGTCTATCGCAACCAGATGGAAATCATTTCATCCGAGCAGATGCTGGACGCCTATTCGTCCATCGGCATGCCGCTCATGTACCAGCACTGGTCTTTCGGCAAGCGCTTCGTCTACGAGGAGACTCTATACCGGAAGGGCAGACGCGGCCTCGCCTACGAGCTCGTCATCAACTCCAACCCCTGCATCACCTATCTGATGGAAGAGAACACGATGGCGATGCAGACGCTGGTGACGGCCCACGCTGCCTTCGGCCACAATCACTTCTTCAAGAACAACTATCTCTTCCGCCTTTGGACCGATGCCGGCGCCATACTTGGATATCTGGACTTCGCCAAGCGCTACATCGCCAAGTGTGAGGAGCGATTTGGTCTGGCTGCGGTAGAGAGCGTTCTCGATTCCGCGCATGCACTGATGGACCACGGGGTCTTCCGTTACCGCCGTCCGCCGCGCCTGTCGCCCGAGAAGCAGCGGGAACGCGTCCGCGAGCGTCTGGAATACGAGGAGCAGAGCTACAACGAGCTGTGGCGGACTTTGCCGCAGGTCCGCAAGGAGGGGGAAGTGAAGGAGACGGCAGAGGAGGCTCGGGACAGGAAGAAGGCGCTCAATCTGCCGGAAGAAAACCTGCTCTACTTCCTGGAGAAGAACAGCCTGATTCTCGAGCCGTGGCAGCGGGAAATCCTTCGCATCGTGCGTGTCATTGCGCAGTATTTTTACCCGCAGCGTCAGACCAAGGTGATGAACGAGGGCTGCGCGACGTTCGTCCACTATCACATCATGAACAAGCTCTTCGATCAGGGGCAGCTGAGCGAAGGCGCGCTTCTGGAAATGCTGCACAGCCACACCAATGTGGTCATGCAGCCGGATTTCGACGATCCGCGCTATGGAGGGATCAACCCTTATGCGCTGGGCTTTGCCATGATGCAGGATATCCAGCGCATCTGCACCGACCCGACACCAGAAGACCGCGACTGGTTTCCTGAAATTGCCGGAACGGGCAAGTGGCGGGAGACTCTGCTGGAGGCGTGGGAAAATCACCGCGACGAATCCTTTATCCTGCAGTACCTGAGCCCCACGCTGATTCGCCGTTTCCGTCTTTTCACCCTGGGTGACAGGGCCGAGGAGCCCTACGTGGAAGTCTCCAGCATTCACAATGAGCGCGGTTATGAAAAAATTCGCGCTGCGCTCGCGCGCAGCTACGACGTCGGGACGCTCTTCCCGGACATCCAGGTGATTGATGTCGATATGCTGGGAGACCGGCAGCTCCGCCTGCAGCACAACATCCGCAACGGTGTCGTTCTCGAGGACAGGACACGCGATGCGACGCTACGGCACGTCCGGCACCTGTGGGGCTACGACGTCAGCCTGGTTGGTGTGGACAGTGACACCGGCAAGGTTGTTTACGAGGCCCGGGCAGACACCCTTTAGAGTGCCTTCAGTAGTATTAAACCTCCATTCTGGAATTTCGAAAAATATGACAGACAAATAACTACAATATCTTAGTATGGATACGGTTCGCTGAAATTCTAGGGCGGTTCCGGGGGGGTGAGACCGGATTTTCACGCGGTGACCGAAAAGCAGGTATTCGAGCAGTCCGGTCCCTCACAACAGGATCGCATTTCCCACAATCAGGAATTTCGGGAGAGTTTCATCCAGGGCATTTGCCGGAAGAAAAGGTCTTGCTCTGCTGCTCCCAAGCGTGAAACCTCCGCGCGCATTCGGCAGTCTCGGCGCTTGCGCTGCCATAGGGGCTGATATGCCCGCGTGATCGGCCAGGCTTCAATCCGAGTGAACTCTGCCGCGACGGAGGGTGGATAATAATGAAGTATAATATTTCGGCCGCGTAATAATAATCGTTATCTTGTTGGAATATCCTGGATGTTGCGTACTTAATGTTAAAAGTTATGGTAGGCAATTGATTTTCAAAAGGTGTCAATTTATACGAAATTTGGTTGTTGACTTGGTCCTTCATTTGTATATGTGTCGTGCTTCTTTATTCGGATAGGTGTTGTATGAAGAAATTTGTTGCATCCATTTTAGCTGGTATGGTGCCTTCCGCGGCATTTTCTGCCGACGCCGTGCGCACCGTTGATTTCAACCCGCCCGTTGCACCTGTTGTCGTTATGGAAAGGGGCTTCGACTGGACTGGTACCTATGCCGGTGCCCAGGTTAGTGGTCTTTGGGACGTCAACCGGAGCACTCGCAACAGGAACAAGCTGAAGGAAGCCCAGTTCCTTGGTGGTCTTTACCTCGGGTACAACCACCAGTACGCCAACAACCTGGTGACGGGTCTCGAGATTGACGTAACCGTTCCGAAGAAGAAGAAGGCCGACGCTGTCGACCCGCGGCTCTTTGGTTCCGCCCGCGTCCGTGTTGGCTACGCGATGGACCGCTTCCTCCCCTACGTCGATGGTGGACTTCTGGTGGGTCAGATGGAGGCCGCCGCGCCTGCGAAGGGTTCTGCCAGCAAGAAGACGCATTTCGGCTTCACGGTGGGTGCGGGTGTTGAATATGCCCTGACCGACCACATCAGCGCCCGCGCATCGTACCACTACATGAAGCTGCGGGATGCCGATTACCAGCTGGTCACCGGGAACCGGAAGGTCGGCTTTGCCGGTCACACCCTGGGCGTGGGTATCTCCTACAAGTTCTGACCTTCATTCCCCAATTCCGGCTCCGTTAGAGCCGTCTGACGCCGGGACTGTTCTAGTCCATTCGGCTTGGCGAAGGAGCCGGAAATTTCAGACCCTCCTCATGTTGGTTAACTTGGCTGCAGTTCCTGCTGCAGCTCTTTTTTTGCGCGGCGGTCCCCTCTGCAACAGGGGGCGGTCCATGGGCGGGGAAACGGTTGCCTGCCTCGCCGCCTGCGGTCGCCGCCGCCAGATCGCCTTGAGCCCTCTCTTCGTCGCGGAAACCGCAACGGCTGTTGCCGCGGTCAGGAGGCGCTGGCTTCCCGGACTGCCAGCTCTGTCTGTGCGGCATTGTCATGCTGAAGAAAGAGGTTCTGTCATTCGGCGGAAAATGGAAAACATTTTCCGCGCAACGCGGATTCTCCAGTGGGTCCAAATCCTCCCTGAGGAGGCGCGCTTGTTATGCTTGCGCAACTTCATGCTGGAGGAAGATCCAATGCGCGCCCTTTCTGCTCTTGCTCTTGCGACGACCCTGATATGGGGTGGCGTCGCATCGGCTGAACGGCTGACCGATCAGCCGCTTGTCGATGCTGCCTGGCTTCAGCAGCATCTCGACAACGAATCCCTTGTCGTGCTCGATATCCGTGACGTTGTCCAGAACGCCAATCCGTACGAACAGGGCCACATTCCGGGTGCCGTGAGTGCGCCTTACAGTTCCGCCGGCTGGCGCACCGAGGTTCAGGGCGTGCCCGGCCAGCTGCCGCCGCTCGAGCAGATCCAGGCTCTGATCGGGAATCTCGGCATCGACAATGACGCTCACGTTGTCATCGTGCCGTCCGGCACGGATTCCAGCGAGTTCGGCGGTGCGACCCGCATCTACTGGACCTTCAAGACGCTCGGCCATGACGCGGTGTCCATCCTCGATGGCGGCTGGCGTGGCTGGCAGGCTGCCAGCGGCGAGGTGAGCGCGGATCCGGTCAAGCGCGAGCCGAAGCAGTTCCTCGCCAAGATCAGGGATGAGTACCTGGCGACCACAGCCGACGTCGAGAAGGCGCTTCAGGATGGCGTGAAGCTGGTCGACGGCCGCCCGGTCGATCAGTACGAGGGCAAGGCCAAGAGCCCCGTGGTTCGCGCGGCCGGCACGATCCCGGGATCCGCCAACATTCCGCACAGCAAGTTCTATGATGCGGAGAAGGGCCGTTTTGCGACCCGCGAGGAAATCGAGGTTCTCGCCCGCGAGGCAGGTCTCAGCCTGGACGAGGACATCATCACCTTCTGCAACACGGGCCACTGGGCTTCGATTCCGTGGTTTGCGCTGAGCGAGGTGGCGGGCAACAAGAAGACCCGTATGTACGATGGTTCCATGGCTGAGTGGGCGGCCGATCCTTCCCGCCCGCTGCAGTACTAAGGTTGGAAGTGGTAGGGCCGGTGCTGTACAACCAGCGCCGGCCCTGTCACGTCGGCAATCTGCGCCTGCGGATTGCGACGGCTTCGGAGCCAGACGGACGGCGCGCCGCGCCGTTTCGCATTTGGGTGGACGGACATGATCGTTCCGTCTTTTTCGCATGTTCAGGCAGGGTCAGGACGTCGTGAGTAACAGAAACACGCTTCTTTTCGGTGCAGCTCTTGCGGTGGCCACGGTGGCTGTTGCCGCGGATTATTACGCGACCCGTGCCCCGGCGCCGCAGCCGCGCGCGGCTGCGCCGGCTCCCGCGGCCAACCCCTGCGCCGCAAATCCGTGCAGTGCCGCGGCTCCCTGCGCGGCAGCTTCCCCATGCTCTGCCGCTGCGCCGTGTGCCGCTGCTCCGTGTGCGGCTCTCTCTCCCTGCTCCGCGGCGCCCGTTCCTGCGGCGGCTCCCTGCGCAGCATCTTCTCCCTGGAGCGCTGCTCCTGTCGCGGCACCCTGCGCGGCCGCCGCGCCCTGTTCGGCAGCTCCCGCAGCGGCTCCCTGCGCCGCTGCACCATGCTCAGCCGCTCCGGTTCCGGCAGCCGCTCCGTGCGCCGCTGCCCCGTGTGCGGCTGCGCCGGCCCCTGCGCCCGCTGCAGCCCCTTGTGCCGCGGCTCCGGCTGTTGCACCCTGCGCTGCAGCTCCGTGCGCAGCAATGCCCCGGTAGGAACAGAATGGAAGACGCTCGTCAGCAGGCACTTCGGGAGGCTCTCTTCTGCGAGCAGATTCTCGCCAAGGGCGGACAGACCGTCCTTCTCGAGACGCTTCGTGATGCGCCCTCGGTGGAGATGTGGGCGCACTATCCGCCGGGAGACGTCTACGACCCCGAAAGCCGTTCCCAGTGGTACTACCACTGTCACGACACTTCCGCTGACCGGGGGGAGCACGGACATTTCCACTGCTTCCTCCGTCCCGAGGGAAGCCAGGGGCCGATCCATCATCTCGTGGCCGTGGGCGTGGACGCCTATGGCCGCCTGGTCCGGCTCTTCACTGTCAACCAGTGGGTTGTCGCGGATGACTATGCGGACGCGGAAACCTTGATTGGGCTGCTGCCGAAGTTCGACGTCCAGATGCCACGGCCGTCCTATCTCGTGAACCGCTGGTTGACCGCGATCCTTCGACTCTATGAGCCGGAGATCGCCACGCTCATCCGCGAGCGCGAGGCAACGCTGGCGGCCCGCCGCTCATCGCCAGACGATACCGCCGTACTGGAAGACCGGACGCTCGAAGTCACCTCCGAGCTCCGCACCAGTCTTCAGGCCAAGTCGGCCGAGTTCGGCCTATCCCACAGCTCCTGACTGCTGCTCCGTATGTTGATGATCGGCGGGGGACACCGAAATCGGTACGGGCGGCGCGTTTGCTGTTTATGCGCTGCGCTAAGGATATCGCCCGTCAAGCTTCCACCTCTGTAACATCCGGGAACAGCTTGTTATTCGGCATTTCGGCGTATCCGCGCTACAAGAAAGGCTGAGTTGGTCGGCGATTAGGAAAGCTGAACCCGAGATGAATGTCGCATTCAGCATCGGTTCTGCTTCGCCAGGCTATCGATCCAGTAACGTCATGGGGATAGTCATGGTTAGATCTTTCATTTTCATCTTCTTGAGCGCGGTCTGTCTGGCTGCCACCTTGTCGCTGACCGTCAACGCTTCACTGAGCCACAGGCAGGATTCTTCTTCGTTCGTGACGAAGCCCTGTGAGAACTTTTTGGTTTCCTGCTACTTGCCCGTTCGCGGGTAAGGGTTGGCAAGTCGCCCGCACGCGCGAGCTGAGGCATTCCGGCTGTGATGCCGTCCGGGCGCCGGGAGAGGGGCTTCGGGTTGAGCCCGCATAGCGACGATCGCATCATTGAAGATGTTCAGAAGTCCGTGCCAGTCGGAACGGCTGTGACGGAAGCTCACCCTGTCGCAGCTACGCGCCGCGGATGCGGATTGTGTTGAGAGGGGAGAGAGCGGCAGGAAGCGAAAACTTCCCGCCGCTTTTTCGTGTAGGTTGCTGGTCAGTTCAGGTCCTGCGGCTGCGCTTGGGAGCGCATCAGCCAGGTCAGGACGGAACCGGTTTCCGCCCCTGACCTGGCACCTGATCAGGCGTTGGCGAGCTGGCTGCGATGCGCCCAGCCGGTCATGTGCTTTTCGACCCAGGCCATGATCGCGTACATGACGATGCCTTCCACCGCCAGCATGATGAGGCCTGCGAAGACCAGCGGCACGTTGAACAGGCTCTGCGCGCTCGCCATCATGTAGCCCAGGCCCGAGTTCGCCGCGATCGTCTCGGAGATGACCGACCCTACAAAGGCCAGCGTGATTGCCACCTTCAGCGAGCCGAAGAAATACGGCATCGAGCGGGGAATGCCCACCTTCAGCATGATGTCCATCTTCTTCGCGCCGAGTGCGCGCAGCACGTCTTCCGTCTCGGGCTCGATGGTTGCAAGCCCCGTCGCGACATTCACGACGATCGGGAAGAAGGCGATCAGGAAGGCGGTGAGCACTGCCGGAATCGTGCCGATACCGAACCAGATGACCAGGATGGGCACCACGGCCACCTTCGGGATCGCATTGAAGCCGACCATGAGCGGGTAGAGGCCCGCATAGATCACCCGCGACCAGCCGACGAGCAGCCCGAGCGCCAGTCCGCCCACCACCGCGAGCCCGAAGCCGACCGTCGTGGTGAACAGCGTCTGGATGGAATGCTTCTGGATGGCCGGCCAGTACTGGTATAGCGCGCCGGCAATCGCCGTTGGCGCCGGCAGGATCGTGGGCCGGATGCCGAAGAAGCGGACGATCCCCTCCCAGATGAGGAAGAACCCGATCGTGTAGATCCACGGCGCCAGAGCCACCCAGTTGACGAGCGACACCTTGGGCTCGCGCAGCGGAACGGTTTCGATGGCCTTGTCGGTCATTGGGCCTGCCTCGCTTCTGCAATCTCGCTATGAAGCTGCTGAACTTTCCGGCTGAAGTCGGGATCATAGATCAAGTCCAGCTCGCGCGGACGCGGAAAATCTATTCTGTGCTCGTTGAGCACCCGTCCCGGGCGCGAACTCATGACGAACACCCGGTCAGCCAGGAAGATGGCCTCGCGCAGGTCGTGCGTGACGAGGATGATGGTAACGCCGGACACTGCATGCAGGTCGCGGATCACGCACCACAGCTCCTCGCGGGTGAAGGCATCGAGCGCGCCGAACGGCTCGTCCAGCATCAGCAGCTCCGGCTCGTGGATGAGCGCGCGGCAGAGATTTGCGCGCTGCTGCATGCCGCCTGAAAGCTGCCACGGATATTTGTCGCCGAAGCCTTTCAGTCCCACCGTGGCCAGCAGCTTTTCGGCCTTGGCCACATATTCGGCCTTGTGCTGGCGCAGACGGTGCCGGTGCTTCTCGACGATCTCGAGCGGCAGCAGGATGTTTTCCAGCGTGGTCCGCCACGGCAGCATCGTCGGGTTCTGAAACGCCATTCCGGCGATGGAAACAGGTTTCGTGACCAGCTGCCCGCCGACCCTCACCGTGCCGGACTGTGGCAGGTGCAAGCCGGTGACCAGCCTCATCAGGGTTGACTTTCCGCAGCCGGACGGCCCGACCACGGCGGCAAATTCGCCCTTGTTCACGGCGAGCGTCAGGCCCGAAACTGCGAGAACTCCTCCCGGCCCGCCGTAACGCAGGTCCACCCCGTCGATTTGAACAAAAGGATCAGACATCTCACCCCTGTAACTGAAAACTAGGCCCTGGCTTGTGCAGCCAGGGCCCATTCCGAGAGTTTTTCCGTGTTACTTGAGCATGCGCTCGTCGGCCGGGGGCAGGTACTGTGCGTCGAAAACCTGCTCGGGCTTCACGTTGCCGGTCAGACCCATGGAAATGGTCAGCTGCTCCATTGCGCGCTGCATGCGCTCCGGATCGATGCCGCCCATGCCATGCTCCTGCACGTAAGCGGTGTTGATGTTCATCTTGTTGGCCATTTCCAGGCGTTCGGTTTCGACCGCGACGTCCAGGATGTCGTTGCGCTTCACCACAGCTTCGGCGCCGGCCTTGGGAGCGAGCACTGCGTCGCGGAAGCCCTTGATGAGCGCCCGCACGACGCCCTTCACAGCCTCGGGATTGGCCTCCGCGAAGTCGGTATTGACCAGGATGGCGTTGCCATAGAGGTCCAGTCCATGCTCGGCCATCAGGATCGGCACGATGTCCTCATCCGCCACGCCCTGCGCCTTGAGGTTCAGGATCACGGAGAAGGCGAAGCCGAACACGGCGTCAACCTGACCCTGCGCCAGCATTGGCTCGCGTACCGGAAAGCCGATGCTTTCGAGCGTGATGTTGCTGGTATCGATGTTGGCCGCCTGTACGAAGGCGGGCCATTGCGCATAGGCGCCGTCTCCCGTCGGCGCGCCGAGCTTCTTGCCTTCCAGCGACTTCGGGTCATTGGAAATGCCGAGCGACTTGCGGCCCACCACCGAGAAGGTCGGGATGTCATAGACCATCATGATGGCCTTGACCTTCTGGGTCGGATCCTGGTCCAGGAACTTGATGAGCGAGTTGATGTCGCCGAAGCCCATCTGGTACGTGCCGGTCGCCACGCGCGGAATGGCCTCGACCGAGCCGGCGCCGGTATCGATCGTGACCTCCAGCCCCTCTTCAGCGAAATAGCCCCGGTCTTGCGCCAGTACGAAGCCCGCAGCCGGTCCCTCGAAGCGCCAGTCCAGCGTGAAAGCGACCTTGGTCTGCGCCTGCGCAGAAGTGCCCGCCATCATGCCTGCTCCGGCAAGGACGCCTGCCGCCATCAGGGAAAGGAAATGTCTTCTTAGCATTTAGAGCCCCTCTGAGTTTCTGCTCGGTATTGTTCTTGTGAATGGAGATAACAGCACGTCTTGCCGTATATTCGCAAGGGGATTTGCTTATCGATTGTGCATTTATGAAAGCTGCATAATTGACGTGCATGTGATTGCCGATCTACTTGGCAATTTCACAGGTTAAGGGCTACGGAGAAATGTTAGACTATGCCGGCTGGCGGCCATACCTGACCGGGAACCTGCGCTGAACTGCCCGGCCTGAACGTCTGGGCAATCACGATCGTTTCGGGGCTACAGTAGAGCAGGCAGCTGTCGGGCTGCCGGCATTCCGGTGAGTTTCTCGAGCCCGGGTAAATGATCCGCATCGTGGCAGTGGGGATGGAGGGGAATTGACAGAGGCGCGGCTTCCGCGGATAGCCTCGCCGCATTTGCAAGGAAGGTCGAGATGACGTTGGACCAGATTTCCTCTGCCAGGCTGTTTCACCTGGGTGGTTCGTCCGGTGCGCCGGTCCTGCTGATCCACGGTTTTGGCTCCAGCCGTCTTTCCTGGGTAGGAACGGCGTTGGGGTTGGCCGGATACCGGGTGTATGCCGTCGATTTGCCGGCCCATGGCGATGCCGGCAACGATGTGGGCGAGGGCACCCACGAAGCCATGGCCTGCGCGGTCATTGCGGCGATCCGGGAGCTTCCCCGGCCGTTCGCTGTAGTCGGCCACTCCCTCGGTGCCACGGTCAGCCTGCATTTGGCGGAAATGCTGCCGCAGGACATCTCCCATGTGGCGGTCATCGCTCCCGGCGGCTGGGGTAGGTCGATCGACCATTCCTTCCTCAAGGCTTTTCCGGAGCTGCGACAGCCCGAGGAGGCGGAAAGCCTCCTGCACCGGCTCGTCAGCCGCAAGAGTCTCATTCGTCCGCAAATGGTATCGCACGTGCTCCACATGCTTGAGCAGCCCGGCCGGCGCGATGCCCTGCGCAGGCTGGCGGCGGGCATTCTTGCCTCTCCGCCACCACCCCTGCCCAAGGTCGAAAACCTGTGCGTGATCTGGGGCGCCGAGGACCGCATCAGTCCTCCGGACCTTGGTCGGCTGGCTGCGTTCGGAGACCAAGCCGCCGTTCTGGAAGGAGTGGGGCACCTGCCGCACGTCGAAGCCCAGACGGCTGTCAACCGCCTTCTCAAGGGCTTTCTCCCGCACTGACCCGCATCGGTCGCATATGTTGCATATGTGGCGTATGTCGCTGCCTTCAATTCGCCGTCGCGCCGGGCACCATCCTTCCTAATACTCGGATTGATCTGGGCCCTGTCTCATCCGCGCGCCGTGAGGAAAGGTGAGGTCCAGGCCGATCGCGGCCGGGCGGGTCGCCGCGCATCGTCGCGCGGCTGGTCGTTGTCCCGGAATATGTATACATGTAGGCGGAAATGCGACGCATTTTTCTTGACATTCAGGCTTTCTGGCGCATTCATGTATGCGAGAGGAGAAATTGTGCGCGCGTCCGCGAGCTGGGGAGAACTCGCTGCCTGTCATCGGCAGACGGTTGCGTGCGTCAGAGGAGGATAGCTGCATGTCGGTCAGATCGCTTGAGGACGTGCTGCGGGAAAGCGGCAATCCGGTTCACCTTCTTCGCAACCAGAAGACGGGACCGAACGTCTATCCGGGTGTTCCTGCCGAATACACCAACTGGCGGGATGAGCAGTGGGCCTGGCAAAACACCTGCGTGCTCTTCAACCAGTCCTATCACATGGCGGACCTGCTGGTTCACGGCAAGGATGCGCTGAAGCTGCTGACGTATCTCGGCGTCAACACGTTCAACAACTTCGTGGTGGACCGCGCCAAGCAGTTCGTTCCCGTCAACTACGACGGTTACGTGATTGGCGACGTCATCCTGTTCTATCTGGCGGAGAACACGTTCAATCTCGTCGGGCGCATCCCGGTGCTGAACTGGATCCAGTACCATGCCGCGACCGGAGGCTTTGACGTGACCTGCGAGCTCGACGAGCGCTCCGCCGCGCGGCCGGACCCTTTCAACCGCAAGTCCTACCGCTTCCAGATCCAGGGCCCGAACGCGCTCAAGGTGATAGAGAAGGCGACCGGGAACCCGGCGCCGGAACTCAAGTTCTTCCACATGACCCGCATGACCATTGCGGGCAGGGAGGTTCGCGCTCTGCGCCACGGCATGGCTGGCCAGCCTGGCTTCGAGCTGTTCGGACCGTGGGCCGAGGGCGAGGAGGTGCGTCAGGCGCTCATCCGCGCCGGCGAGGAATTCGGCATGCGTCTGGTCGGCGGCCGCGCCTATTCGTCCAACACGCTTGAATCCGGCTGGATCCCGTCGCCGCTGCCCGCCGTCTACACGGGCGACAAGATGAAGCCCTACCGCGAGTGGCTGAAGGCCGACAGCTATGAGGCGAACGCTTCCATCGGTGGCAGCTTTGTCTCCGGCAATATCGAGGACTACTACTTCACGCCGTGGGATCTGGGTTATGGCCCGCTCGTGAAGTTCGACCACGATTTCATCGGCCGCGAGGCGCTGGAGCAGAAGGCGAAGGAAAAGCATCGTCGCAAGGTGACGCTTGCGCTCGAGGACGAGGATGTGGCGAAGGTCATCGCCTCCCAGTTCGGTAGGGACAATGAGCGCGGCAAGTTTATCGAGTTCCCGTCGGCCGTCTATTCGATGCACCCGTATGATCGCGTGGTGCTGGGAAGCAAGACCGTCGGCGTCTCCACCTGGATCGGCTACAGCTCCAACGAGCGCAAGATGCTGACCCTGGCGGTGGTCGACCCCGAGGTCGCCGAGCCGGGCGCCCAGGTCACGCTCATCTGGGGCGAGGAGAACGGCGGCACGATGAAGCCGACGGTCGAGCCGCACCGGCAGATGGAGATTCGCGCTACCGTCAGCCCTGTTCCTTACGTGGAGGTCGTCCGCAAGGTTTACGTCGAGGGCGGCTGGCGCGTGAAGGGCGCGGTTGTCTAAGCGGTTCCAGGAAAAGTGGGAACCGGTTTTCCGTCCGGAACCGCGGGAGAAAGCGCGGCTCGGGAGAAGCGGAAATCCCCCCAGGGAACCGCAAGAAGCATATGGCCCGGGCAGTTCGGTCTTGGTGGACAGCTGAACTGATCTGGCGCGGCAAGTGTTTGGTGCGGGCACGGTAGCGGAATGGCCGGCGGTGCTGGCCGTTGCGGATGCGTGCTGCCCTCGGGCGGTACCGGAACGCTGGGGAAGCCCCCGCGTCCCGGGCTGCAGAAATCAGATCAGAACGGAGGCTCACGTGGCTCAATTCGCAGGAGAGGGTTTCGCGGAATCGGATGTCCTGCCTCGCGCGGGCAAACGGGATCTGCTGCGCGAATATTCGCTGGAGATCACCGCGAAGGACGGCGACAGTTTCGAGGAGGCGGCCCCGTCGCTTGTTCCGGGCACGGCCGTTTCGGTGACGTTCCTGCCGGGTGACGATCCTGACATGCGCGTTGCCACCGCCGCCCGCGTGAAGCGCCTGGGATTTGAGCCGGTATCGCACCTCTCTGCCCGCCGCCTGCGGTCGGAACAGGAGCTCGAGACGATGCTGGCCCGTCTCCGCGACGAAGCCGGCGTCACCCGCGTATTCGTCGTGGCGGGCGACCTGGCCCAACCGTCCGGTCCCTATGAAGATGCTCTCTCCATCATCCGCTCCGGCCTGCTGGAAAAATATGGCATCCGCCATGTGGGCATCGCGGGCTATCCGGAAGGCCATCCGGACATCTCCGAAGAGAAGCTGTGGCAGGCAATGAGGGACAAGATTTCCGTCCTCCGGGATGTGGGCCAGAAGGTCGACATCACCACCCAGTTCGGCTTTGACACCGAGCCGGTGCTGAAATGGCTTGAGCGTCTGCGGCAGGAAGGTATAGAGGCCCGCGTACGGATCGGCGTCGCCGGTCCGGCGAGCGTGAAAACGCTTCTTCGTTATGCGGCGCGATGCGGGGTTGCAGCTTCGGCGAAGGTGATGAGCAAGTACGGGGCGTCAATCCTGAACCTGTTCAACACTGCGGGCCCCGAGCGGTTCGTCAGCGAGCTGGCGGAATCGCTCGATCCGGCGCGGCATGGCGACGTGACGCTGCATTTTTATCCGTTTGGTGGTGTCAAGACGACCGCGGAATGGATAAGGAAGGCGTCAAGATAGTTGCAGTACTTGGATGAGGATATGCGGTCTTTCGTTCTGACCTCTCACTGTGTCGACCAGCCCGGCATCGTGGCGGCCGTCTCCACCACGATCTTCCACATGGGCGGCGACATTACGGACCTTCAGCAGTTTGGCGACACGATCACCGGCAACTACTTCAACCGGATCGTGTTCAAGGGCCCTTCCAGCCTGCAGGCTGAGGCTGCGCGGGCCGCGCTCGCGCCGGTCATGGAACGCTTTGGCATGAGCTGGAACCTGCGCGACCAGAACCACAGGAGCAAGGTGCTTCTGCTCGTGTCGCGGTTCGACCACTGCCTCGTTGATCTGCTGTACCGCTGGCGGTCGGGCGAGCTGAGGATGGACGTCGTGGGCATCGTCTCGAACTATCCGCGCGAGACCTACAGCAACCTCATGCTGGGCGATCTGCCCTTCTGGTACCTGCCCATCACCAAGGAAACCAAGGCGGAGCAGGAGAAGCAGCTGCGCGGCGTGATCGAGGAGACCGGCGCGGATCTGGTAGTGCTCGCCCGCTACATGCAGATCCTGTCGGACGAATTGGCCGCCGACCTCTACGGCCGCTGCATCAACATCCACCACTCCTTCCTGCCGGGCTTCAAGGGCGCGAAGCCCTACCATCAGGCCTTCGACCGCGGCGTGAAGCTGATCGGTGCAACCGCCCATTACGTGACCGGCGACCTCGATGAAGGTCCGATCATCGAGCAGGATGTCGAGCGCGTCACGCACCTCGACACGCCGGAGGATCTTGTTCGCAAGGGCCGCGACATCGAACGCCGCGTTCTGGCGCGCGCCGTGCGCTATCATCTGGATGGCCGCGTGCTGCTCAACGGCAACAAGACCGTCGTTTTCCCCGAATAGGGGCATGAGCGGCGCAGGGATGGGGGACGCGGGTCTCCCGTCCGCAACCGCAACGACACCCGGTTGGTGCAGCCCGGAGGTCGCGTGTAACCTGGACCGCTCCGGCTTCCGGATGAGCCGTCCGGAAAGGGGAGTGCCATTGCGATTTGGGATGGCTTGTCCGTCCGGATCGGCTTTGCAGGCGGCGCGTGCCGGGTAGCTGCAGCTTCTTGTCCTATAGCAAGAACTGATTTCCGTTCGCCTGTCTGACAAGGTACTGAATGTCGGGAAGGGAAGACGGATATATCTTCGTCTTGGACGGAACACTGGCGGCCGTCATGGGCCGCCAACTTGGGGAGGAATGCCATGGCAGAGCCCTGTTTTGACGTTGCCCACCTGGGACACGTCGAGTTGCTCACCAACAAGTTCGAGGAAAGCCTGGACTTCTTCGTCAATGTCTTCGGCATGACCGAGAGCGGTCGCGACGAGAACTCCTCCTACCTGCGTGGCTGGGACGACTACGAATACTGCACGCTGAAGCTGACGCGTTCGGACACGACAGGGCTGGGCCATGTGGCCTACCGCACCTCTTCGCCGGAAGCTCTCGAACGCCGCATCAAGGTGATCGAGGAAATGGGGCTTGGCATCGGCTGGGTCGATGGCGATCAGAGCCATGGTCGCGCTTATCGCTTTACGGACCCGGATGGGCATCATTTCGAGCTTTACTACGACACCCGCCTCTATGTCGCACCGCCGGAGGAACGGCCGGCCCTGAAGAACATCGCCCAACGCTATCATGGCCGTGGCGTCTGCGTGCGCCGGATCGACCATCTGAACCTGCTGGCAAGGGACGTGGGTCAGATCCGCGACTTCATGGTGAAGGCGCTCGGCAGTCGCGTGACGGAACAGATCCAGCTCGACAACGGCCGTCTGGCCGGCTGCTGGTTCACCGTGAACAACAAGAGCTACGACATCGCCTATACGGAAGACCACTACGGCGTGTCGGGCCGCTTCCATCATCTGACCTACGCGGTGGACAGCCGCGAGGACGTGCTGCGCGCGGCGGACATTTTCCTGGAGAACGGGGTCTTCATCGAATCCGGTCCCCACAAGCACGCGATTCAGGGAACGTTCTTCCTGTATGTCTATGAACCCGCGGGCAATCGTATCGAGGTCGCCAATGCCGGCGCCCGCCTGATTCTCCGCCCCGACTGGGAGCCTATCACCTGGACGGAGGCGGAGCGCAAGAAGGGCCAGGCTTGGGGCATGAAGACGATCGAGACCTTCCACACGCATGGAACGCCGCCGGTCGACCCGTCCAAGCTTTGATTGAAGGCGCTGTCTACTCCGGGACCAGACAGCGCAGGGGCAGAGCCGCCTTGACCTCGCAGGAGGCCGGGCGGCTCTGCCGCTTCTCACTTCGGAGCCATGCGGATCGCGCCGTCGAGGCGGATCGTTTCTCCGTTCAGCATCTCGTTCTCGACGATGTGGCAGGCAAGCGCCGCATATTCCTCCGGCCGGCCGAGCCGCGGCGGGAAGGGCACCTGCTGACCCAGCGACTGTTGCACATCCTCCGGAAGGCCAGCGAGAAGCGGCGTCCGGAAAATGCCGGGCGCGATGGTCACGACACGGATGCCGGAACGCGCGAGGTCGCGCGCGATGGGCAGTGTCATGCCGACGATGCCGCCCTTGCTCGCCGAATAGGCCGCCTGGCCGATCTGCCCGTCGAAGGCTGCGACGGAAGCCGTGTTGACGATCACGCCCCGCTCACCGCTCTCCTCGGGGGTGTTTTCCTGCGCCATGGCCGCGAACAGCCGGATCATGTTGAAGGTGCCGACCAGATTGACGCCGATCACCTTCTGGAACAGGTCCAGCGGATGCGGCCCCTCCTTGCCGACAGTCCGCGCCGCCGGGCCGATGCCGGCGCAATTGACGAGGATGCTGGGCGAGCCGAGTTCCGCCTTCACGCGGGCGAAGGCCGCTTCCGCCTGCTCGCCGCTGGAAACGTCACAGGCGATCCCGACTCCGCCGATCTCGCCGGCCACCTTCTGCGCCGCCTCGCCGTTGAGATCCACCACCGCCACCCGTGCGCCGCGCGCGGCCAGCGCCCGGGCCGTGGCCTCGCCAAGACCGGAAGCGCTACCGGTGACCACCGCTACCTTTCCGTCAGCCTTCATCGCTCCTCCTTCACGCTGTCAGCATTCTCACGGTTTTCCATATTGCAGCCTAGTCTCGCCGATTGACATCGGAAAGGTATTTTGTTGACAGTTCAACAATTGAAAAGTGAACGATCCCTGATCCGAGTGATGAATTCCGGTGTGAACGAGACCCCAGCGCTGACCTTCGGTCCTTTTGAGACCTCGGTCGGCTTTCTGCTGCGCATCGCGCAGCTGACGGTTTCGGAGCGCACCTTTGCCGAACTCAACCGCCGCGACCTTCCGATCGGCGAGTTCACGATCCTGATGGCCATCGGTCTGAACCCGGGCGTCCGTCAGGGCGTTCTGGCGGACCGGTTGCGGATCACGGGATCGAACATGACGAAGCTTGTCCGTTTGCTGGAGAACCGCGGCATGATCCGCAGACTGGTGCCGCCGCACGATCGCCGCGCCATTGCGCTGGAGCTGACGGAGAAGGGTAGGGCCCATGTGGAGGAGCATCAGGATCTGGTGCTGCGCGCAGTAAGTCGGGCCGTCGACTGTCTGGAAGCGCAGGAGCAGGCAGTCCTGCTGAAGCTTCTGCGCAAGCTCGCGGACTGGCCGCCGTCTTCACCCCGCCCCCCTCATGGTGAGCTTGTCGAACCATGAGCTCGTCCAACCACGAGTGTGCAAGATGATGAGATTGCCGAACCATGAGCGCAGTGCGCCGGGAGCCGCCCGCACCAGGAGGCGATTGAGGAAATTGTGACCCCGCCGGGTCAGGCCCGTTCACAGCGTGCGGGCGGGCCCGCGCGGAATGAACGAGTGTTCAGGAGGAGAAGAAATGCCGGATCTCGATAAGGTCGTTGCCATCGACTTCCATACCCATGCGGAAGAGCCCTGCGGCACCCACGCGGACGATGGCTACGATGATTTCCAGGCGGGCATGGCCGCCTATTTCAAGGCGCCCTACAAGCATCCGCCCACCGTTCCCGAGACGGCGGAGTACTACCGTCAGCGCAACATCGCGGCGGTCATCTTTCCGGTCGACGCCGAGCGCGAGTCCGGTTACCGCCGCTACAACAACGAGGAAATGGCCGAGCTTGCCGCTGAGCACAGCGATGTGCTGATCCCCTTCGCCAGCATCGATCCGGCCAAGGGGAAGATAGGCGCCCGCGAGGCGCGCCGCCTGGTCGAACATTTCGGCATAAAGGGGTTCAAGTTCCACCCGACCTTCCAGGGTTTCTATCCGAACGACCGCAGCGCCTATGTGCTCTACGAGGCCATTCAGGAGCTTGGCGTGCCAGCCCTGTTCCACACCGGTCAGACCGGCGTCGGTGCCGGCATGCGCGGCGGCAACGGCATGCGGCTCAAGTACTCGAACCCGATGTATCTGGACGATGTGGCGGTCGACTTCCCGGACATGCAGATCATCATGGCTCATCCGTCCTTCCCGTGGCAGGAGGAAGCGCTGTCCGTCGCCACCCACAAGCCGAACGTCTGGATTGATCTGTCGGGCTGGCTGCCGAAGTATTTCCCGCCGATCCTGGTTCGCTATGCCAATTCGCTGTTGCAGGACCGCGTCCTGTTCGGCTCCGACTGGCCCGTAATCCCTCCGGACCGCTGGCTTGCCGAATTCGACAAGCTCGACATCAAGCCGGAGGTCCGCCCGAAGATCCTGAAGGAGAATGCCCGCCGCCTGCTGAAGATGTAGTGGGGCTGCAGGCGGCGCTTTCGGAGATCGGGGCGGAAGGGCTTCTGGGTTCCGGTCCCTGACGAATCATCTCTGACGCAAAAAAGAACCCCGCCCCGGACGCCCGGGGCGGGGTTTTCGTTCCGGAGACTGGCGACCTGGATCAGGCCGGATGCTCTGTGGCCGCCGGGATCGCCTCGTCTTCCTCCCGCCGCGCGGTGTGGTCGCTGGCGATGTAGGTGTAGAACATCGGCACCACGAACAGCGTGAAGGCCGTGCCGATCAGGATGCCCGAGAAGATCACCAGGCCCATCGAGTAGCGGGCAGCTGCACCCGCACCGTCGGCCATGATCAGCGGCACCACGCCGAGCGCCATGGCGGCCGTCGTCATCAGGATCGGGCGCAGGCGGACCTTCGCCGAGGCGATGATGGCGTCACGCTTGCTCAGGCCATGCAGCTCGCGCTGCTGGTTGGCGAACTCGGTGAGCAGGATGCCGTGCTTGGTGATCAGGCCCACCAGCGTGATGAGGCCCACCTCCGTGTAGATGTTCAGCGTGCCGAGGCCGATGTTCAGGGGCACCACGGCGCCGAAGATCGTCAGCGGCACCGACATCATCACGATCAGCGGGTCGCGGAAGCTCTCGAACTGCGCCGCCAGCACCAGGTATATCACGACCACCGCCAGGGCGAATGCGATGGCGATCGTGTTGCCCTGGGTCTTTTCGAGGCGCGACTGGCCCGAGTAGTCGATGAAGAAGCCCTCGGGCAGCACCTCCCGGGCGATCTGCTCGAGCGTGGCAAGACCGTCGCCGGTGGTCACCGTCGGCAGCGGCATCGCCGAGATGGTCGCCGAGTTGAGCTGGTTGAACTGCTCGATCGATGCTGGCGATGCCTGGGTCCGCACGCGGATAACCGCATCGAGCGGCACCATCTCGCCGGTGGAGCTGCGCACATAGTAGTGCTGCAGGTTCTCCGGGTTGAGCCGGTACTCCTGCGGCACCTGCGGGATGATGTCGTAGCTGTTGGAGTCGCGGTCGAACTGCGCGACCTTGGCGCCGGCGACGAGAACTCCGAGCGTGTTGCCGATCGCGCTCGCGGGCACGTTCAGGGCGGCTGCGCGCTCGCGGTCGATTTCGACCACCACCTGCGGGGCGTCATAGGCGAGCGAGTTTTGCACGACGATGAAGCGTCCGGACTCCGTCGCCTTCTGCTTGATCGTCTCCGCCACCTCGTAGACCTGCGAAGGGTCGCCGGTCGACTGGATCACCATCGAGATCGGCAGGCCGCCACCGGCACCCGGCAGCGACGGCGGCGCGAAGATGAGTGCCTGCACGCCGGCCACCGGCGCGATGCGCGCCTGCAGATCGGTCTGGATCTCCTTCTGTGAGCGTGTGCGCTCGTCCCAGTCCTTGAATGCCCAGACGGCGAAGGCGCTGTTCGGCTGGCCGCCCATGCCCACGACGTTGAAGGTTGCCTTGAGCTCCGGCAGATCCTTCGTCAGGTCGAAGATCTGGTCGGTGTAGAGCTCCGTGTAGTCCGACGTCGCGTAGCGCGGCGCATTGATCAGCGAGAACAGGGCGCCCTCGTCCTCCTCCGGCGCCAGCTCGGTCGAGGTCTTCATGAACAGGAAGCCGGTGAGCGCCACCAGCACGATCACGATCATCAGCGTGACCGGCCGATAGTTGAGAGAGCCGGACAGCAGCCGCTCATAGCGGTTCTCGATGCGTGTGAGCCAGCGATCGACGAACTGCTGGAGCTTCGTGTGATGGCCGGACTTCAGGATGCGCGCGCTCATCATCGGCGTTACGGTGAGCGCGATGATGCCGGAGAGGACCACTGCGCCGGCCAGCGTGAAGGCGAACTCGCGGAACAGCGAGCCCGTCAGGCCGCCGGTGAACATGAGAGGCGCGAACACTGCGGCCAGCGTGATCGTCATGGCGACGACGGCCGTGGAAATCTCCTGCATGCCCGTGTAGGCGGCCTGGTGCGGGGTCAGGCCCTCTTCAATGTGACGGTGGATGTTCTCCACCACCACGATGGCGTCGTCCACCACCAGGCCGATTGCCAGCACCATCGCCAGCAGCGACAGCAGATTGATCGAGTAGCCCACGGTGTAGAGCAGGAACAGAACACCGACCAGCGACAGCGGGATCGTCACGATCGGCATCAGCACCGAACGGAACGAGCCCAGGAAGAGCAGGATCACCAGCACGACGATGATGACCGCTTCCGAGATGGTCTTGAACACCTCGTTGATCGACGCGCGGATGGAGTCCGTCGCGTTGTACATCACGTCGATGGTCATGCCTTCCGGCAGGGTCGCGCGGATGGCGGGCAGCTCGCGCAGCACTGCGTCGGCCGTGTCCAGCGGGTTCGCCGCCGGCGTCGGGAAGATGCCGAGGAAGGTGCCGGGCTGGCCGTTAAACTTCACGATGGTGTCGGTGTCGGCAGCCGCCAGCTCGACGTCCGCCACGTCGCGCAGGCGCACGACGTCGATGCCGGACGAACGGATCGGCAGCGCGCCGAACGCGTCAGGCGACTGCAGCGTGGTTTCGGTCGTGATGGCCTGGGCGACGAACTCGTTCCTCGTCTTGCCCGGAGCGGCCAGGTAGTTGGCGTTGTTGATCGCCTGCACGACCTCCGCAGGCGTCACGCCGCGCGCGGCGAGCCTGATCGGGTCGATCCAGACGCGCATGGAGAACTTGGATCCGCCCAGGACCTGAACCTCGGCCACGCCTTCAATGGTGGAAGCGCGCGGAACGATTACGCGTTCGATGTACTCGTTCAGCTGCTCCGCCGACATGTTGGGGTTCTGGACCGCCAGGTACATCGTGGCGAAGGTCATGCCGGTACCTTTGACGATCGTCGGGTCCTCGGCCTGGGAGGGTAGCTGGCTGCGCACCTCCTGCACCTTGGACATGACTTCCGTCAGCGCGATGTCGGGGTCCGATCCAAGCTTCATCTGGACGGTGACCACGCTCGCCGATGGGCGGCTCTGCGACGTGACGTAGTCGATGTTCTCGGTCGTCGCCACCGCCGCCGCAATCTTCGACGTGATGAAGCCCTGGATCAGCTCAGGGCTCGCGCCGGGATAGACTGTGGTGATGGTGATGACGGTCTCGTCGACCTTCGGATACTGCCGGATCTGCAGGTTGAACAGTCCCTCGAAGCCCAGCAGCAGCATCATTAATGCCACCACTGTCGACAGGACTGGCCTGCGTATGAAGAGTGCTGAAATGTTCATTACTGGGCGCTCCCCGCAGGCACGGGCTGGACGCTGTTATTGACGCGAACCTGCGAACCGTGGCTCAGCTTGTTCTGGCCGGAGTCGACGACGAGGTCGCCGTCCTTGAGACCGCTGACGATTTCGATGACGCCCTTCTCGCGGCGGCCGATCTGCACGAAGACCTGGCTGGCGGTATAGAGCTTCTCGGGGCTGTCGGGGGCGCTCGCGTCAACCGGGTCGAGCCGGAAGACATAGTCGCCGAACAGGCTCGTCACGACCGCCGTCTGCGGCACCGCGAGAATATTCTCCTCGGACGGCAGCTCGACACGGACGCGCACGAACTGGCCGGGGTTTAGCTTGTTGTCGGGGTTCTCGATTTCGGCGCGGACGGAGACCAGGCGGGTCGACGGATCGATCTTCGGATCTATACCGACGATCTTGCCAGCGAAGGGCATGTCGTCATCCGTGATGCCGATGCGGACCGTCTGGCCGAGCTCGAGAAGCGCAAACTGCTGCTCGGGAACCGTGAAGTCCACGTGCATGGTCCCCAGGTCCTGCAGCGTGGCCACCACCGTTCCCGGCTGCAGGTACTGGCCGAGTTCGATGCGCGGGATACCGATCGTGCCGCTGAACGGAGCCCGGATCTGGCGCTGGTTGAGTGCCGCCTGCGCCTTGTTGACGGCCGCGGCCGAGGTCTGGGCGGATGCGCTCGCCGCATCCAGGGCAGACTGCGAGCCGACACCGCGCTGCGCGAGTTCCCGCGCGCGGCTCAGCGACTGCTGGTCCAGCTCGGCCTGTGTGCGGGCTGCTTCGAGTTCGGCCCTCTGGATCTCGTCCTCCAGTTGCACGAGCACGTCGCCCTTGTTCACGTGGTCATTTGCCTTGAACAGGATTTCCTTGACGATGCCGGCGGACTCCACCGAGAGGTCGACGCCGTTGATGGCCTTGACTGTGCCGATTGCCGGAATTGTGGGTTCCCAAGTGACATTCTTCACGTTGGTCGCTGAGACGACGACCGTTGGACGCGGCATGTTCGCGAAGAAGTCCTGGATCGCCTTGTCACGGAAGAGATTGAAGCCGACCAGACCGCCGACAACGAGGATCAGAAGTATGGCGGCAATAACGAAACGCTTGATCATTGGGAACGTACCCGTCGTGTGCAGATTCAGCCATGCCCGCAGGGCAGCCGCGCGCTGCAGAGCTGCGCGGAGGGAAGTCGTTACTGTACCGGCTGGACTGTAAAGTCAATAAAGATTATAGGGGGCGCCACGTCATCCCGTGGAACTGCCCGCCAAAGAATCCTGAAAGCTGCATCTGAACTGGCCCAGACGCAAGGCTGCGCACACCTGTCGCTTGACGCTGTCGCCGCGCAGGCTGGCGTGTCCAAGGGGGGGCTCCTGTACAACTTTCCCAACAAGACAGCGCTTTTGAAAGCGCTCGTCGAACAGTTTGTGGAAAGGTCGTCGACGGCCATCCTGGAGGAGCAGCCGGACCGCGGCAGCGGTACTTCCGTAGCGGTTGAATACTTCAACATGGTGGTCGAGGAGATCAGCCGAAGGACGCCCCCGCCTTCGGGTATCCTGGCTGCTCTTTCCGAAAATCCGGATCTTCTGTCGCCCATCCGCCGTCTCAATCGCCAGCTTCTCGACCGGATCGAGGCAGAAGGTGGCGACAGGGTCGGTTGCCTGGTCGCATTCCTGGTTCTGGAGGGCATGCGGGCGCAACAGATGTTCGGCGTCGATGCGCTGTCGGGAGAGGAGAAGGAAGTCGTCCTGGAGCGCATCCGCCAGATGCTGTGTGATCGCTAGGTCTGTTTCTTGCGACTGGTTATCGTCATTCCGCACGGCACGTTTCTGAAGCCTGTCGGTGCGGGGTCTCGTCGTCCGTCCTAGGAGGTCAAGGACGAGAGGAGGACCTGCCATGAAGGTCATTCAGCATCTGTGGTTCGAGAAGGACATGGAGGAAGCGCTGCGCTTCTACGTGTCACTGGTGCCGGGTTCGGCGATCCTGTGGACGACGGCGCTTCCCGCGGAGAGCCCGAGCGGGCCGGCGGGCTCGGTGAAGGTGGCGGGCTTCACCATCGGCGACCAGAACTACATGGCGATCGAGGCCGGTCCGCTCGATCCGTTCAATCACAGTTTTTCGATTCTGGTCGAGTGCGATACCCAGGAGGAGATCGACTGCCTCTGGAACGCGCTCAGCGACGGCGGCACCATCGAGCAGTGCGGCTGGGTGCGGGACCGCTGGGGACTGTGCTGGCAGATCGTTCCCCGCCGGCTGGGTGAGCTCATGATGGACCCCGATCGTGAACGGGCCAGGCGGACCGCCGAAGCCATGCTCCGGATGGTAAAGCTCGACATCGCAGTTATCGAGGCGGCGGCCGACGGGCGGTAGCGGCGCGCGGCCCGTAGTGCGAGTGGAGGAAAAGGGGCCTTCGCCCCTTTTCCGAATGGCTGTCGCGCGGGTTCAGGAAGTCACGCGCGGGACGGTCGTGATGCGGATTCCGCGGAGCGGATCCGCTCGCGCCACCAGATGTAGACGCCGCTGAGGATGAGCAGGGTGGTTCCGACCACCATGCTGAGACGCAAGCTGTCCCCGAACCAGAACACGCTGTAGAGAGCCGCGAATAGCACCTGCGAATAGAGGTAGGGCGACAGCACCGACGCCGGCGCATAGGACAGACCCTTCACCATGGAGAAATGTCCGATCGCCGCCATCACGCCGATCAGGATGAAGATTGGCGCCGAGGAAAGCGGCGGCGGCGTGTCTGTCGTCAGCAAAATCACCGTGAAGATGAGCAGGCCCACCGCCGTGGTGTTGAATTGAGTGGCCGGCGCTTCCTCCGGTCCCGCGAGGTGGCGCGTGATCATGATGTAGGTCGCGTTTGAAAAGGCCGAGAGGAAAGCAAGGATGTGATAGAAATTGGTTTCGCCCGAGCCGGGCAGGATGATCAGGTATACGCCGACGAAGCCGATGATCACTGCCGCGATCCGGTGCCTGCCAATCTTCTCCTTGAGGAAGACGACGGACAGAAGTGTGACCAGGATGGGCGAGCAGAACACGAGTGCCGTGATATCGCCGATCGGCACGTGAGGCAGCGAGACATAGACCAGCCCGGTGGTGACCGTTTGAGCGAGGCCGCGGGCAATCTGAAGGAAGGGATGACGGGTCTTGAGGAACCGCAGCCCGCTGGTGCTGGCAAGGTAGCCGGTCATCACGGCCGTCTGGACCACATAGCGGCCCCAGATGACCTGGAAGGCCGTCATTGTGAGCATGAGCTGCTTGCCGATCGTATCCTGCGTCGAGAAGATCAGGCATGCCAGCAGGACCAGGGCAATGCCTTTGGTTACAGCGCCAATAGGGCGGATCGGGATCATTTTTTAACGCTTGTCCGTGCAGCAGCCGGGAGAAGGATCGCTCGGCCGGATATCTGGGAGAGGGTACCGTAGGCTGTGAGTTTCTCCTATGATTAGCAGCGACTCGTGTCTCTTGAAAGGTCAAACGCGCAAGCTACGAACCGACTTGATGTGCTGGCCGGCGGGGCTGGCCGGGCAGGGTGTCGGGGTTGCCGCTCACGAAAGGACTAGCAGGCTCAATGACCAGGCTCGCTTATATCGCGCCGCGAATATTCGACGGCGAGCGGCTTCTTGAGAACCACTACCTGCTGACAGAGGGCGACAGGGTAGCCGGTGTTTTCGCCGGACAGCCCGGTCCAGGCATTGCCCGGCGCGTGTTCTCCGAGGGCATTCTTTCCCCGGGCTTCATCGACGCGCAGGTAAACGGCGGTGGCGGCGTCATGCTGAACGATGGGCCGTCGCCGGATGTGATGGAACGCATCGCCGCGGCGCATCGCAGGATCGGCGGCACGACCGCCGTAATGCCGACATTGATCACCGATACACTGGAGATTACACGTGCCGCGCTGGACGCTGCGGTGGACGGCGTTAAACGGAAAGGTGTAGTCGGACTGCATCTGGAGGGGCCGCATCTCGATCCCCGCCGCAAGGGTGCGCATTCCGCCGCGCTGATGCGTCCGCTTACGGATGACGATGTGGATCTCTATCTCGGCTACGCTCCGCGTGTCGGCCGCCTGTTGCTGACCGTGGCCGCATCCCAGGTCAGGCCGGATCAGGTCAGGGCGCTGGCGGACGGCGGAGTCATCGTCTCGCTCGGCCACACCGAAGTATCGGCTGATGAAGCCGACGCCCTGTTCGACGCGGGTGTTCGCGGCGTGACTCACCTTTACAACGCGATGAGCGGCATTGCGCACCGCAGTCCGGGTCTTGCGGCCGCTGCGCTGGTGCGCGGCGACGTCTGGGCTGGAATGATCGCCGATGGTCATCACGTGGACTGGCGCGCGCTGAAACTGGCGTTTGCCGCCAAGCAGGGGCCGGCCCGGATCTTTCTGGTGAGCGATGCGATGGCCCTGGTCGGAACCGACCGGGATCGTTTTACGCTAAACGGCCGCCGCGTCACGCGCGAGCGCACAGGCTACTGCCCGCGCCTTACGCTTGAAGACGGGACGCTTGCCGGATCCGACATCACGCTGGACGCGGCGGCGCGGTATTGCGTGGAAGTCCTTGGTTTACCCGTGGAAATAGCGCTGAGGCACGCGACCTTTGACCCTGCCTGTTTCCTCGGAATGGAACAAGAAAGAGGCTGTTTGCGGCTCGGCACCCTGGTGGAACTAGTGCACCTGACCGATGGTCTTCATGTTAAGGAAACCATCGTCCATCGCTGACAGAAGGCTGATGATCCCCGCTTCTGGGTGCGTCATGTATTCGCAGTTGTCCAAAATCTGGAACAAATTGCCGAACTAATTACAATCCACAATTGCACTCTATCTCTTTTCAAGTATTCTAGGAGCGGGGATAGGGGAATGAAAAGATGGATGATTTTTTCGGTGGGCGGGTGAAGCTGCGGGTCCGTGGGTTCACTAAGTCTTTGCCAATGTCCTTACTGAGTGCCCGCGACGCAGTGATGGGACGCTTCCGTTCAACGCTCAGGCTCTTCAATGTAACGGAGCAGCAATGGCGCGTTCTACGGACTCTTAACACCGTCGAGGCCCTCGAAGTACTTGAACTTGCGGAAGCGACCGGCTTGCTTGCGCCATCGCTGTCCCGGATCATCAGCGATCTGGAAGAGCGCGGGCTTATTACCAGGCGACAGGTTCCGCATGATCTGAGGCGCGCAGAGGTGTCCATCACCAAGCGTGGCCGGGAGCTGATTGCCGCGATGGAGCCCTACGCGGACGCCATCTATGCAGAAATCCTCTCAGCCTTCGGACGCGACAAGATGGAACAGCTCCTCGCTCTGCTGCGGGAACTAACCACGGAGCTGCAGAAGCTTCCACCCGTGGTCTACGAAGGAGATGATGCCGTGGCGAGCCATCTCCGGGTGACTGGGACGCCGCAACGCGGCCGTCCACGCAGTTCGGCAACAAGGTAAAGCGACCTCAGACGCAGGACATCAATCAACTGCGGCGGTATCCTCAAGCGCCGCCGCGGTTGATTGATGTCGTCTGCAAGATCTGTCCTGCAAGAAAGTTATGACGCTGGCCAGGGGAGGCCATGCAGAATTTTTCCCGAAACAGTACAATCAGAAGTTGCAACTTCCCCACCCTGAACGATCGTTTGACTGTTAAGGTTCTGATCGGCCCCCGACGGATGGGTCCAATTTGATTGTTAGTGCAATGATGGTCGTGGCGCCAGCGCGGGCGGCATCGCTGGTTGGGGTTGCAGGGCCGCCCGCGC
>NZ_BAABGS010000064.1:0-33116 GCF_039541695.1 Chelativorans composti
CCGGTAGAACGTCAGTTCGGAAACGCCGATCTGGCGAACGGCATCCGCCATCGCCATGCCTTGGCCGCGCAAAACCTCAACCTGCCGAAGCTTCGTGACAATCTCGTCGGGCTTGTGTCGCTTGTTTGCCATTGTGGTCCTCCTTCATGGTCAAAACCATACTTCAAGGTGGACCCGTTCAATGGGGGTGGATCACCCTCACCTGCCGCGACGCCTTCGATGTCCTCTACGGGGATGGAGAGAAGTCGACACGTTTCTACAGCCTGCACATCCATCCCTGGATGATCGGCCAGCCCGCGCGCTTCAGGTTCCTTGAAGAGGTAATCCGCTACATCGCGGGCCACATCGGGGTCTGGAACGCAACCGCAGGCGAAGTCGCCGCGAGCATTCGGCGAGTTCCATGAAACCGGGCAAAGAAGCAAACGTCTGGGCTGAGGCCCTTCTGCGGGCCCGCTCCGGGGGGGGCCCTGGTCGCCGGGCTCGCCCCGAAGGACAGCGACGAGGCTTATCACCTGCAGGACGCGGTGATGGCGAAGCTGGGGGAAGTGGGCGGGTGGAAGGTCGGCGCCAAGGGGCTCACCGACGAGCCCATCTGCGCGCCCATGCCCCTGGCATGCACATTTTTCTCGGGCGTGAGCCTGGGCAGCTCCACCTGGCCGTTACGGGGCATCGAGGTCGAGCTTGCCCTGCGCCTCGGGCGGGACCTTGAGCCAGGCATGATTGGATCGTCCGTTCCGGATATCTGGGCTGCCTTTGACGCCGTCCTTCCGGCAATCGAGATCGTGGAAACGCGGCTCGCCGGCTGGGAGGAAGCCTCGCCCCTGACGAAACTTGCAGATTTCCAGAGCCATGGCGGCGTGATCCTTGGCTCGCCCCGTCCCATGCCGGCCGCACCGATCGACCTGTCCGCGGTAGAAGCCCGCCTCGCGGTGGATGGAAAGGAGGTGGTGGCAACCGTTGGCGGCAATCCGGCCCGGGATCTCGAGCGCATTTTGCTCTGGCTCGTCCGTCATTGCGAGGGCCGGAAACCCGGTCTGAGAAAGGGTCAGGTCATCATCACCGGATCGTGCACTGGCATGTCCTTCGTGGGCCCGACGCCCATGTCCACGGGAGTATCGCCGGATTGGGAGATGTCTTCCTGACATTTTCCGCAAGCTGAAGCTCCGCATGGCTTCACGCGTGCCCTGCTGCGACTTCCGCCATGCTTTCCGCAGGGACGTCCGCAGCAGGCGCATCAGAGGTCGTGAACCACGCGAGACCCACGCTGCAGGAAACCGTGACGTGCCTTTGCTGATTGTACCCCGCTGCGCTGGACGCAGTCAGCCTTGAAGCGACGGAGGAAGGCCAGGTCGTGGCTGGGAGCCAGAGAAGCGCTTCTGACCGTGCGATCACTCGTTGACTACTTCTTTGGCCAGATGGACTGAATCGCCGCACAAACGCGCGTCTGACTTCTCCCCAATCTCATCCGATTCACTTTCCGCGTTTCACCCTGATCGCCCCGACGGAACGCCGCCAATCCGGCGATCGCGCCACGTCGGCGAAATCGAGAATCCGAAAGAATAGTTTTGATAATCAGTACCTTGCGCGATCATGGCAGAAAAATTTTCCCATAGCGGTTGTCATCACTCTCAAGATCTTTATTTTGCCAATGCGCGCCCGGAACGATTAGCCGGGATAAATCTTTAAGGAGGTGCAGGGATCTAGTTCTGAAGATCCAATTGGAGGTTACCTTTGAACACCATCATTACATCTAATGCGGAAGGCCTTTTCTCAAAAGGACTGAAAGTTGGTGCAGCAATCGGCGCCATCATCTTGGGTCTCACCGCGGGGGCCCAGGCGCAATCCACATTGGAAAAGGCAAGAAACGAGGGAGTTATCCGCATCGGATTTGCCAATGAAGCTCCCTATGGGTACGCCACACCCAGCGGCGAACTCACCGGTGAAGCTCCAGCCGTGGCCAAGGAAATCTTCTCCCGCCTGGGCATCGAGAATGTGGAAGGGGTGCTGACCGAGTTCGGCTCGCTGATCCCCGGCTTGCGCGCCGGCCGGTTTGACGTGATCGCGGCCGGCATGTTCATTACCCCGGAACGCTGCGCCCAGATCCAGTTTTCCGAGCCGTCCTACGGCATCGGCCAGGCCTTCCTGGTACCGGAGGGCAATCCCAACAATCTTACCGACTACAGTTCGATTGCCGAAAACCCCGAGCTGAAGCTCGCGGTGCTCGCCGGTGGCGTGGAAGCGGGCTACGCGGAACGGTCCGGCGCAAGCCAGTCACAGCTCATGATCCTTCCCGATCAGGCGAGCCTGGTGAACGCAGTCCGGTCAGGCCGCGCCCATGCGGCAGCGCTGACCGCGCTGTCCATCAAGCAGATGGCTGACGCCAATGACGGCGTCGAGTCCACCGAACCATTCGGTGACGTTGCCGGCCAGTCCGTGGTCGGTCATGGCGGTTTCGGATTCCGCCCGGACGACACCGAGCTCTACGAAGCGTTCAACGAAGAACTGAAGAAATTCGTGGGCACGCAAGAGCATATCGAACTCGTGAGCGAGTTCGGTTTCGGCGAGGGCTTCATGCCCACCAAGACGACGGCTGAACTCTGCGCCGGCGAATAAGGAACGTTTCTCAATGAAGTGGAGTTTCCGCTAGCGCAAGCTGGCGGAAACGCAGTTCCATGCCTTTGAAATCAATAGTCGTTACAGCAATTGTTGCCTTTGCTGCGGGTCTCGTCTTCGCGAGCTTCGCAGGCTATGAACTGTTCATTCCCGGCCTGCTCGAAGGTACGTGGATAACCATTCAGATAACCGTGGGCGGCGCCCTGTTGGCAGTCGTCGCGGCTTTCATCGCGGCGCTGGCCAGGATGTATGGACCCGCGCCCATTCGCTGGCTTGCGAGCGCCTACATCGAAGTTTTCCGCGGCACATCCGCTCTCGTCCAGCTGTTCTGGCTCTTCTTCGTGCTTCCCCAGCTCGGTGTCACGCTCAGTCCGATGACGTCGGCCATCCTCGCTCTTGGCCTCAATATCGGCGCTTACGGTGCCGAGGTGGTGCGCGGCGCGATCAACGGCGTCTCGCGTGATCAGTGGGAAGCGACCATTGCGCTCAACATGAGCCGTGTACTGGCGCTGCGCCGCATCATCCTCCCGCAGGCTTTCGTCGCAATGATTCCGCCCTGGGGGAACCTCTTCATCGAACTTCTCAAGTCCACCGCCCTCGTCTCGCTGATCACGATTTCGGACCTGACATTCCGGGCCCAGCAGATGAATCAGGCAACGTTCCGCACCCTGGAGATCTTCACGCTAGTGCTACTCATCTACCTGGGCATCTCGCTGCTGATCACCTTCGGCATGCGGGCTCTTGAGCGCGTCGCCACGGGCGGCATTGTCAGAGGCAGGGCAAGCTGATGTTCTGGGATTGGGATTACGCCTTCGACGTTCTGCCGGTTCTGGCCAAAGCTTCGATCGTCACCATTCAGGCAACCTTGGCTGGTTTCATCCTGGCCCTGGTGCTGGGCCTGGTTTTCGCCATCATGCGCATGTCGCGCAACAGGGCCGTCACCGGCGCTACAACGGCGGTGGTCGAGTTCATCCGCTCGACGCCGCTGCTGATCCAGATCTTCTTCATCTACTTCGTGCTCCCGGAGTTCGGCATCGTGCTGGACGCATTTCTTGCCGGAACGCTGGCGCTGGGCATTCACTATGCAACCTACTGCTCGGAAGTCTACCGCGCCGGCATCGAAGCCATTCCGCGCGGCCAGTGGGAAGCGGCAACCGCGCTCAACCTGAGTCCGGCGACGACGTTCAAGGACATCATCATCCCGCAGGCGATCCCGCCGGTCGTGCCAGCGCTCGGCAATTATCTGGTGGCGCTTTTCAAGGAGACGCCACTGCTTTCGGCAATCGCCGTGCTGGAGCTGATGCAGACAGCCAAGATTCTCGGCTCTCAGAACTTCCGCTACATCGAACCCATCACGCTGGTGGGTGTTTTCTTCCTCATCTTCAGCCTGATCGCTTCGGCCGCCATCCGATGCGCCGAGCGCAGGCTCTCAACCATCGGCAAGCGATAATGAACGACATGACCTCCAGTCCCCTTTCGCCGACCGCTTCAGATACGCAGGAGCCAATGGTGCGCTTTTCCGGCGTCACCAAACGGTATGGTGACCTGACGGTCCTCGACAACCTCGACCTCGATGTTGCGCCACAGGAGAAGGTAGCCATCATTGGCCCTTCCGGCTCCGGCAAGACAACGGTGCTGCGCATGCTCATGACGCTGGAGCCGATCGACGAAGGAGTCATCTATGTGGACGGCAAGCCGTTGACGCATATGGAAAGCAACGGCGGGCTCGTGCGAGCCAACGAGAAATACCTGCGCAGCGTCCGCGGCAACATCGGCATGGTCTTTCAGCACTTCAACCTGTTCCCGCACATGACCGTGCTGCGGAACTGTACCGAAGCGCCGATCAACGTGCTCGGCCTGTCAAAGGCGGAAGCCGAGGAACGGGCAGTCGAACTCCTGGAACTGGTCGGGCTTGGCGACAAGCTCGGCGAATACCCCCAGCGGCTTTCGGGCGGGCAGAAGCAGCGCGTGGCGATTGCACGTGCGCTTGCGATGCGGCCCAAGGTTATGCTGTTCGACGAGGTGACATCTGCGCTCGACCCGGAGCTCGTCGGCGAGGTGCTGAATGCCATCCGGATGCTCGGCAAGCAGTTCCAGCTGACGATGCTGATGGTCACCCACCAGATGGGTTTCGCCAAGGAGTTCGCCGACCGCGTTTGCTTCTTCTACGAAGGCAAGATCCATGAGGAAGGTCCGCCGGAGGAAATCTTCAACTCGCCGAAGCGGGAACGCACGCATCAGTTCCTGAGTGCGGTGCTGGAAGCGGGATAGGGTTACCGCGCCTCCGCGCGTTTCGGGAGCGTACGGCGAACAACGAGTCATCTCTCCCGGAGCGCCGGAATCGCCGCGCCAACAAGGCGGGCGAACAGAAACAGCATGCAAGACGGGTAGATCATCTGCCCGCCTTTTCATTCCGCTGCCCTCCAGGCGTTGGCGCTATTCCAAAGGGCAATGACCCGATTGGTCTAGGGTTTACCCCCCTACCCGCTCCTCCGTCATGCTGATTGCCGGCCACCCATAAATCAGCCCACACCTTAAGCATTGCTGCCTTCACGATGAGCATTTACGGCCAGAAACACCGAAACTTTTGAATAAAATTTATGCGTCTCTGAATATAGATTGCACAATAAATGGATACTATCCAAAATCCTGATGCTCAGGACGAAAATTTAATGTGACTCCGATGAAACTTTCTGATCTCATTCTACAAGTTGCGGTTGTCCTGCTTGGCATGACTGGGGGCGACGATGCGCATCGGGAGACTTTATCTTGGCACGCTTGAACTCCTCTTAAGCTCTACTGCACTTACAATCCCCTTCAGTTCACCAGTATCTGCAGCCTGCACACCCAGCGACGATGACGAGACGATCTATTGCCAGGGAGAATCAAACGTCCTCTACGGCAACACGTACACCAATATGCAGATTACGAATGTCCCTTCCTCTTCGTCCGGACCGTTCATCCTGGGGTGGGTAGGCGACAGTCCGGACGGCAATGGTGTGCCCGGCGGCGATGCGAATTATGTGACTTTGACGTTTGACGGTACAGGCAGCACCATTTCCGGTACCCAATACAACATCAGCTCGCCACACGCTGTCGTCGCCGTCGATTCCACCGGAGGCGATGGTTCAAGCGGCAATCACGATACCAACGATGGCGATGCGAAATCCTGGGACGGCGGAGATGGCGGCAATGCATTTGATGCAACGATAGTCTTCTCCGCCGGCACCATCACCGTCACCGATGAAACCGATGACATGGGTGACCTGTCACTGATAACGGCTTTGTCCATCGGAGGGAACGGCGGTCCCAGCAACGATGCCCATTCAGTCATCGGCGGCACGGCCCGGGGCGGAGAAGGCGGACTTGCGGGCAATTCCAACGCTGCAGCCATCACGATCGATTCCGCCAACCTGACGCTTCATGGAAATCCTTTTTCCAGCACAAACTATACCCTCGTATCAGCGATTTCGACGGGAGGCGCAGGTGGCGGTGGCGGTCACGCAACCGCAAATGCTGGCGACGCGCATGGTGGTGAGGGTGGAGACGGGAACTTTGGCGGAGGCGACGGAGCTTCCGTCATCATCAAAGAGGGAACGTTCACCCTCGACGGCTCCGGAGGCTTGATAACAGGCACGGCGATCTATGTGACGTCTGCCGGCGGCAAGGGCGGTGACGGTGGCGGGGCGCATACCGGCACCCCGAAGGCGTATGGTGGCGCTGGCGGTAAAGGTGGAGACGGGGGCACCGCCTATGCTTCGCTTGGTTCTGCGCAAATCACCGCAAAAGATGGCACAGCAGGTGTAACCGTTGTGAGCGCTGGCGCCGATGGGGGTGCCGGCGGCGAGGCGATAGCTGACGGGGGCGACGCCTACGGCGGCGATGGAACCCATCAAGCGTGCAATGCGGATGGATCGGACTGCCATCTCGTCAGCGGCGGCGACGGGGGAACTGCGTCTCTGGTTCATGGGTCGGCCACGATCACGGTGGATACAGGCACCCATGGCATACTCGTGCAGAGTCTCGGCGGACAGGGCGGCGCCGGCGGCAAAGGCGAGGCGATCGCGGGCGAAGCCATTGGCGGAAATGGCGGCCCGGGTGGCAATGCCGGCGACGTCACCGTCACGAGCGGCGGTGGTGTCGTAACCATTTCCATGACCAGCACCACCAACAGCCAGAACGGGATCCGTGTCGAGAGCATTGCCGGAAATGGCGGCAAGGGCGGCGACGGAGACGGGAAAACAATTGACGTTTCTAATGGCGGCGACGGCGGCAAGGGAGGCAACGGCGGAAACGTCAACGCGGAGATTGCCGCAAACATCAGCACGGCCGGTCCGTCCAGTAACGGCATCATCGCTCGCAGCTACGGCGGCGCCGGTGGCGACGGCGGCAACGCGACGGCACCGATCGGTGGCGGGCATGGCGGTACGGCAGCTGGCGCCGGTCCGGCGGGCACGGTAACGCTCGACTTCACCGGGACCATCACCACGGCGGGCAAAGAGTCGAACGGCATTCTCGTCCAATCGATCGGGGGCTTTGCGGGCAATGGCGGCGGCGCGACGGGCTTTGTGAGCTATGGCGGCGGCAGCCAGAGCGCGGGCGACGGCGGCGCGGTTCAGGTGACGCTGAGCAGCGGGACGCAGATCAAGACAGGCGGCGACTATGCCTATGCGTTACAGGCGCAGTCGGTCGGCGGCGGCGGCGGTCGCGGCGGTTCTGCCGGCGGCGTTGCCGCACTGGGCGGAAGCGGGTCTGCAGGCGGCAACGGCGGCACGGTAAACGTTTCCACTGTCAGCGGCGTCTCCCTGTCGACCACGGGCCAGTACGCCATTGGCCTTTACGCCACGAGCAACGGCGGCGGCGGCGGTGATGGCGGTGCGGCCACAGGCGTGGTGAGCATTGGCGGCCAGGGCGGCACTGGCGGCAGCGGCGGCAAGGTTACGGTCAGCCACGCCGCTTCGATTGACACCAGTGGAGAGTATGCCACCGGCCTGCTTGCCCAGAGCGTGGGCGGTGGCGGTGGCACTGCGCACAATACCTTTGGCGCCCTCACCACGATCGGCGGCTCGGGCGGCCAGGGAGGCAACGGCGGCGATGTCTCCGTCACCAATGCCGGCACCGTCACGACAACGGGAAATTATGCCGACGCCATCTTCGTACAAAGCGTGGGCGGCGGCGGTGGCAAGGGCTCCAACTCCGGTTCACTCAACACCGGCATCAGCACGACTTTCGGCGGCACCGGCGGCCAAGGCGGCGATGGCGGAAACGTGACGTACACCGATGCCGGTGCCGCGGGGAGGACGATCTCTACCAAGGGCGAGCAGTCCCGCGGCGTGTTCCTGCAGAGTGTCGGCGGCGGCGATGGCGGCACCACTGTCAGCATCGCCCCCATCGACCTTACCGATGTCGGCGTGACCATGGGAGGCACAGGCGGCGATGGCGGACATGGCGGCATGGCCATCAACGTCACCGGCGCCTCCCTGGTATCGCTGACCTCAACAATCGGCGGCAACGGCGGTGGCGGCGGCACCGCGGCAGCGGTGACGGTTTCGGGGTCCGGAAAGCTTTCGACATCCGGCGATCATTCCGATGCCATCAAGGCCCAGTCCGTCGGTGGCGGTGGCGGCCATGGCGGCATGGCCATCAGCGGGTCCACGCTGACGGCGCTCACGATCAATACTTCGATCGGGGGGAAGGGCGGAACCGGTTCAACGGCCGACAAGGTTTCCGTCACCTGGAGCGGAGACATTTCGACCACCGGCGACCACTCCAAGGGCATCCTGGCCCATTCCACCGGCGGTGGCGGCGGTACAGCAGGCACGTCAGTGTCAGCGAGCGTCATCTCCACGGGCGGCTCGATCAACGTGGGCATCGGCGGTGACGGCGGCGACGGCGGCACGGGCAACGATGTCACGGTGAAACAGCAGTCAGGCACCATCACCACCGCCGGTGCCAACTCGGCGGGCATTCTCGCCCACTCGATCGGCGGCGGCGGCGGCAACTCCGGCATCACCGTGTCGGGCACGCTCAACAGCGGCATGTCGCTGTCAACGTCGGTCGGCGGCAATGGTGGCAGCGGCAACGATGCCGGGACGGTTCAGGTCTCCGCCACCAATGTGACCACTTCGGGCCATGCGTCTGCGGCAGTCGAGGCGATCAGCACCGGCGGCGGTGGCGGTTCGGCCCAGATGACCGCCGCGCTTACCGGTTCATCGAGCCAGTCCGTCAACGTCGCGGTCGGCGGCAAGGGTGGCGCAGGTGGTAACGGCAACACGGTTACGGTTTCGCTTGATGGCACGCTCAATACGGCTGGCGACGAGTCCGACGGTATTCGCGCGATCAGCGCCGGTGGCGGTGGTGGCGCAGGCAGCCTGACGATGACCGGACAGATCAGCGGCGGCATACCGATCGGGGTCGGCGTCGGCGGCAATGGCGGCGTCGGCGGTGCGGGCGGTGACGTCAACGTGTCGACCTCTGCCGACAGCACCATCTACACCACAGGCGTGCTTTCAGAAGGCATTCTCGCCATGAGCGTGGGCGGCTCGGGCGGTTCCTCCGGCTTCGTCGCGTCGGCCAATCTGTTCGCCGGCGCCGATGCCAATGTCGACATCAACGGCCACGGCGGCAATGGCGGCAATGCCGGAACCGTTACCGTCAACAACCAGGGCAGCATCATCACCGAAGGCATGGCCTCCAGCGGCATCGAAGCCTCGTCCATCGGCGGTGGCGGTGGCAATGCCAAGGGTGTCGTCAACGCTTCGGCCCTGTCGATGGGCACGGCGGCGGTCTCGGTCGGCGGCAGCGGCGGCGACGGCGGCAAGGGCGGTAATGTCAACGTGACGAGCACCGGCTCCATCGAGACCTACGAAGTCTTTTCAATGGGCATCCTGGCCCAATCCATCGGCGGCGGCGGCGGCCATGGCAGCTTCATCGCGCAGGCGAGCGCCACCGGCGGCGAGTATTCCGGTGAAGTCGGGGTGTCGATCGGCGGATCGGGCGGCAATGGCGGAACCGGCGGTGGCGTGACCGTCACCACCGGCGGGAGCATCTCCACCTACGACTTCGGTGGTATCGGCATTCTGGCCCAGTCCATCGGCGGCAACGGCGGAAAGGCCGGCTCGGCCTACTCCGTCCTGGTCACGGGGCAGAAGGGCAATGCCTTCAATATCGATGTCAATCTTGGCGGCGAAGGTGGCAAAGGCGCCGACGCCGGTACGGTAACGGTCAGTTCCACCGGCGACATCACCACCAATCTTGGTGGATCGGATGGCATCGCTGCCATGAGCATCGGCGGCGGCGGCGGCAAGGGCGGGAAGGCCGCAAACATCAACGTCTCCCCCCTGCCCGGAGACTCGGACGACTCGGGCGACAACACCACCCAGTTTAACGTCACCGCAAAGTCGACGTCGGCGGTAAGGGCGGCAGCGGCGGCAACGGCAACACGGTGAAGGTGACAAACAACGCCCTCATTACCACGCTCGATGCCTATTCGCGCGGCATCTATGCGGCCAGCATCGGCGGCGGCGGAGGTGACGGCGGTTCCACGTCGTCGGCATCCTTCTCCTTCAACGGCATCTGCCAGATGGTCTCCGACAATACGGGCTACGAGTGCAAGCCGTCGCAAGGCTCGTCCGAGAACAAGACCACCAAGGTCAGCCTGTCGCTGACGGCCTCGGTAGGCGGCAACGGCGGCGCGGCCGGCGATGGTGGGGACGTCTCAGTCGAGCATGATGCCGTAATACTCACCTACGGCGACCTCAGCCATGGCATAGCCGCGCGCTCCATCGGGGGCGGCGGCGGCGACGGCGGCAACGGCGCTCTCGGCATCTCGGCCTGGACCAACAACGACGCGGCGAACACGTTCGCCGGCCTGCCTGGCGCCTTCACCTTCACACCGAACTTCAACAACGTCACGGTGAACATCGGCGGCTCTGAAGGCGCGAGCGGCCATGGTGGCAGCGTGTCAATCAGCGGGACCGGCTCGATCATTACCGTCGGTAAGCAGGCCTACGGCATCCACGCCCAGTCAATCGGTGGCGGCGGCGGCACAGGCGGCGCCGGGGCCGGCGGCGTGTGGGCGGCCGTCACCGTGGGCGGTTTCGGCAGCGGCGGCGGCGACGGCGGAGACGTTACGGTCGACCTCTCCGGCGGTATCGAGACTTACGGCAAGGGCGCCGTGGGCGTCTTCGCCCAGTCGGTCGGCGGTGGCGGCGGCGCCGCCGGCGATGTCGAGACGGGCTGGTCTCAGAAATGGGAGAACCTCAACATCGGCGCCGGCCTGGTCGTCCAGAACTCGGCTGGCGACGGCGGCAACGGCGGCAAGGTCACCATCCAGACAGGCTCCATCACGACAACCGGACAAGATGCGCATGGCATACTGGCCCAGTCGACGGGCGGCTCAGGCGGCATTGTCAGCGTTTCCGGCAGCATCGCGCACCCCGGCAGCATGTTTGTCGCCGGTAGCGCCGGCGATCTCGGCAACGGCGGCGATATCTCGATCACCAACAATGGGGCGATCAAGGTGTCCGGCAGCGGCGCACACGGCGTCATCGCCCAGAGCACGGCGGGCAGCACGAAGATTCCGACGGAGAACAGCATCGCCGCTCAGTCGGCAGGCGATACTACCGATCAGAAGAACACGGCCGGGAACATCTCCATCAACGTGAACGCCGACATCATCGCTTCGGGCGAGAACGGCCGCGCCATCCTCGCCCAGAGCCAAGGCGCCACCAATGGCACGATATCCATCACCGTGGCCGAAGGCGCGACGGTGTCGACCAGCGCGGCCGGAGCCGAGACCGTCGCCCTGTTCGACGGCACCAACAATACCCTCAACAACAATGGCACCATCCGCAACGAGGGCACCGATCCAACCGACTATGTCATCCGCACAAACGGTTCCAGCCTGACGGTGAACAACTACGGCGTCATCGAAGGGTCCGTACTGTCAAAGGCGAATGACCAGAACGGCGTAAGCGGCCCGATCGAAATCATCAATATCGAGTCGGGCACCTTCGGACTGGGCGCGACCATGAATCTCGGCGAGCGCGGCAGCCTGACCAACCTCGGCACAATGTCCGCCGGCACGGTCGGCACCATCGGCTCAACCGGGTTCACCGGATTACTCGCCCAGACAAATCTGGGAACGCTCGTCGTCGACTACGTACCTGGCGGCGCCAATGACCTGATCACAGTCACCAGCGGTTCGAACAATCCCGGACTAGGGGGCACCGTGCTGCCAGCCAGCCAGGGAACTGTCAGCAGCAAGTCTGGCACCATCACGATCGTAAACTCTGAGGTACCATTCAACTTCAATCAGTTATCGGTTTCGAGTACCGCGACGGTGGCGTATTCCCTGTCCCAGGTCAGCCAGTCGGGAGGCGGTGAGGCGATCACCCTCTCCTACTCCATCGATTACGCACCTTGGGCGAACGATCCGGACCGGGTTCCGGGGACGGTCGCGGCGAACATAACGCAAAACCATACCAACTTCGGCGCGCATCTCGACGATCTGCTGCGCTTCCGCCAGAACAACGCGGGCGACGAATACAGCTTCATCGATAACCTGCTCCATACGATCCATGGCATCGAGGACTTCGATGAGTTGCTGGAGTTCTATGCCGGCTTCGCTCCCGCCGAACTGTTTGCCCCGGCAGAGGCGACGGTCCAGGCGGCCCTGCGCTTCTCCGGCGGGTTGCAGGACTGCCCCGGCTTTGAACTGGGCGGCCTGCGCGTCAGCAGCCCGGATTATTGCGGCTGGTTCCAGATCAACGGCGCCCACAACAAGCGCGACTCCGGCCGCTACAATCTCGGCTACACGGCCAACGACGTCGGCATGTTCGGCGGTGTCAAGGTCGAGGTCGCCCAGGACTGGTTCGCGAGCGTCGCGCTCGGCCTGGAGGCGTCGGACGTCGATGCGCGCAAGTTCTCGGCCAACGGGCCGCGCTTCCATGCCGGCTTGGGGCTGAAGCGTGAAATCGGGGCCACATCCGTCGGCGCCACGGTTTCGGCCGGGTTCGGCAGCTTCGATATCGAGCGACTGGTCACCACGCCCGAGGGTGAGGTGGTTCATACGGGCGACCCCAACCTCAGCTGGTTCTCGGCCATGGCACATCTGTCGCACACCTTTGCGCTGGGCGAGAGGGCCTATGTGAGGCCACAGCTCGATGCGGGCATCCTCTACCTGCACCAGTCAGGCTATCGCGAGCAGCAGGGCGATCTCTATGGACTGACGGTGGGGCCGATCAACCACACGGTCGGCGTCATCAACCCGTCCATCGAGTTCGGCTCGTCGTTCACGACCGGTGGCATGCCGGTCGAGGGCTCGATCAAGGCCGGCCTGCTGGCCTTCGTGGGAGAGAAGGACTGGTCGTCGACACTGCGGCTCAATGGTCTGCCGGAGGACGGGCCGAGCTACACCATTACCGACAAGCGGCAGCGCGTGTTCGGGACGCTGGGCGCTTCGCTCAAGGTGGGGTTGACGGAGAACGCTTCCTTCGAACTCGGCGGCTCGGCTCTCTTCAACGGAGACCAGCAGCAGTTCTCTGGCGGCGCCCGCCTGTCGGTCCGGTTCTGAGCAGGAGGTAAGGCCGTGGCGGGTGTGAACGGTGTGTTCACCGGAGCCTGGTTGCACGTTCTGCTCTGCGCGGGCATGTTTTCCCCGACAAGCGGGAGAGAGTCGGCCCGCCGACCGCCGAAGGAGCAACCGCCCCGGAAACTCTCAGGCAACCGGACCGCTTGATGGACAACACTCTGAAAAGCGGAGCGGCAGCTCCCGCCCAAGGTGTAAGCTGATACTGCCTGACGCAGATCGGCGATGCTCTCAGGCCAATGACAGAGGGGGCTCCAACGCCATCGCCTGGCGTGCCCTTTATGGAGCCTGACTTGAGCCCGAAGCACACCCACGCGCCGTAACGCGCTGAAACCGACTCCCTTCGACAGATCCGGCCGCCTGCCTCCTCAGCGGAAGCTTCGGGGCGGGCCGCCATCGACGCGCCCCTGCACAGGGGGCGCGCGTGTTGCCAATTGACAGGACGTTTCATGACCACATCGCGCCCCATCGACCGACGACTGTTTCTCAGCGGTTTCGCAAGCGCCGCCGGACTGGCCCTATCGGGCTGCACCACTTCCCTTCCGCGTTCGGAAGAAATCGTACCCGAACCAGCTCCTCCCGCATTCTCCGCAGAAGCCATGCTGATGTACCGGGCGATGGCCGAGGAGCGTTTCCCGATCCCGGCGGTCGACTTGAGCCAGCTCGATCCCGTGTTTGTCCGGGCGGTCGTCGATTACCCCACCCCGGAGAGGCCCGGAACGGTCATTGTCGATACGCTCAATCGATACCTCTATCATGTCCGCGACAACGGAACTGCCACTCGCTACGGCGTGGGAGTCGGCCGAGCGGGGTTTGAGTGGTCCGGACGGGGGCACATCGCCTATGGACGCGAGTGGCCCGTGTGGACCCCTCCGGCCGACATGATTGCGCGCCAGCCGTCCCTGGAGAAGTGGCGGCACGGTCAGCCGCCGGGGCCCGACAATGCACTTGGCGCACGAGCCCTCTACATCCATCAAGGCAACCGGGACACGCTTTACCGTCTGCACGGAACCGGTGAGGCTCACACGATAGGCAAGGCCATCTCGTCAGGCTGCGTGCGGCTTCTGAACCAGGACATCATTCACCTCTACCAGGAGGTGAAATGGGGTTCTCCGATTGTCGTTCTGGTGTAGGGCCGGCGGCGGTCCCGAGCGGCCAGCTCAGAGGTGTCAGCGCCAGTCCCGGTTTGCAATTTCCGGGTATGAGAAATGCCACAGGACCAGCCTCTGCTCTCTGCCCCGGAGCTACCATCGCCGGGTCTCCTCACCCTTCCAGATCGAGCGCATAGCCTGCGCCGCGGACGGTGCGGATCGGGTTGGGGCCGCCGGGCAGGCTCAGCGCCTTGCGCAGGCGGCCGACGGCCACGTCCACTGCGCGGAAGTCGATATCCGCATCCTGTCCCCAGACCCGGTCGAGCAGCTGCTCGCGGCTCCAGACACGACCCGGCCGCTCCATGAAAACCGTCAGCAGGCGATATTCGATCGGACCTAGATGCAGCGGATGGCCGGCGCGCTCCACCCGGTGGCGTTCCGGATCCAGGATGATATCGCCATAGTGCAGGATCTCGCCCGCCGAGGCGGGGCTCGTGCGGCGCAGGAGCGCGCGCATCCGCGCGAGCAGCTCGGTGACGGAATAGGGTTTCACCACGTAGTCATCCGCGCCGGTATCGAGGCCGCGCACGAGATCGTCCTCCTCGCCGCGGGCCGTCAGCATCAGGACCGGGATCGCCCTGGTGGCAGGATCAGCCCGCAGCCTGCGGCAGATCTCGATGCCGGAAAGGGACGGCAGCATCCAGTCGAGCACGATCAGCACGGGCTCGCTCTCCCGGGCGACCAGAAGCCCCTCCTCGCCGTCCACGGCGCGCAGCACGGCAAAGCCTGCCTTTTCAAGGTTGTAGGCCAGCATCTCCATCTGCGCCGGCTCGTCCTCGACAACGAGCACCTTCGGCTTCAGGTCCCCCGTCATCCCTGCTTTTCGTCCTCCCGGCCCGGCGCGGTGAAGCTGGTGGCGTCCGCTTTCGGGCGGTCAGCTCCGGGCATTTCACCAGTAAGCATATAGGCCACCTGCTCGGCGATGGCCGTGGCATGGTCGCCGATGCGCTCTACATTCTTGGCGACGAACAGCATGTGCATGCAGGGCGTGATGTTGCGCGGGTCCTCGATCATGTAAGTGAGCAGCTCGCGGAAGAGCGCGTTGTGCATGTGGTCCACCTCCTGGTCGCGGCGGCGAACCTCCTCCGCCAGCGGCAGGTCGCGCCGGAGATAGGCGTCCAGCACATCATGCACCATGTCGCGCGCCAGCGCGCTCATCCGGCGGATGGAACGGGAGGCCGGCTGCAGGACCTCCGAACGGGCGATGATCGTATTACGCTTGCCGATATTCTTGGCGTAGTCGCCTATGCGCTCCAGGGCGGCAGCGATCTTCAACGCGCTCACGGCAAAGCGCAGGTCTTCCGCGAGCGGCTGGCGCAGGGCGAGCAGGCGCACGACCTCCTCGTCGATGCGGGCGTTGAGCGTGTCGACATGGCGGTCCCGATCGCGCACCGAGTCGCCAAGCTCGACATCTCGGCGCACGAGCGCCTCTGCCGCATCCTCGATCTGCGTCTCGACCAGCCCGCCCATCTCCAGAATGAGGGACTCGATCCGGTGCAGTTCCTCGTCGAATGCGCTGACAATGTGCTGGCGGTCCTGCATTCCTTGCTCCTTATCCGATCCTGCCGGTGATGTAGCTTTCGGTCCGCTCGTCCTTCGGATTGGTGAAGATTTCGCGCGTATCGCCCTCTTCGACAATCCTGCCCATGTGAAAGAAGGCCGTGCGTTGCGACACGCGCGCAGCCTGCTGCATGGAGTGGGTGACGATAACAATCGTGTAGTTTTCGCTCAGCCTGCCGATCAGTTCCTCCACCTTCGCGGTCGCTACCGGATCAAGGGCCGAACAGGGCTCGTCCATCAGGATCACTTCAGGCTCCAGCGCAATCGCGCGGGCAATGCACAATCGCTGCTGCTGACCGCCGGAAAGGCTTGTCCCCGATTCGCGCAGCCGGTCCTTCACCTCATCCCACAGGCCCGCACCGCGCAGGCTGGCCTCGACCCTATCCTCAAGCTCCGAGCGGCTTTGTGCAAGCCGGTGGATGCGCAGGCCGTAGGCCACGTTGTCGAAGATCGACTTTGGAAACGGATTGGGTCTTTGGAACACCATGCCCACGCGCGAGCGAAGGGCGGTCACGTCGATGTCGGAAGCCAGGATATCAACGCCTTCGAGCAGCACCGAACCGGTGACGGTGCAATTCTCGATCGTGTCGTTCATCCGGTTGAGGCAGCGCAGAAAGGTCGACTTGCCGCAGCCGGACGGGCCGATAAGGGCAGTTACCCCACGGGGAAATATGTCGAGATCGACATCGAACAGCGCCTGCTTGTGACCGTAGAAGACATTGAGCCTGCGCGCCGAGATCTTTGGTGCGAGCAGTCCGCCCGAAGTGATCTCGGCCACCGCAGCGGCCTGGGAAGAAGTCTCCTGAAACATGGCTTTCGCCTCCATTGTCGTTACCACCGCTTGGCCAGCCGCTGCCGCAGGAAGACGGCGAGGCCGTTCATCAGAACCAGGAAGCCGATCAGCACAAGGATTGCCGCGGCCGTGCGGGCAAGGAAGCCCCGCTCGGGGCTGTCGGCCCAGATGTAGATCTGCGTGGGCAATGCCGTGGCCGGATCAAGGAGGCCGCCCGGATCGCCCGCGATGAAGGCGTTCATGCCGATCAGGAGCAGCGGTGCCGTCTCGCCCAGCGCCTGCGCGAGACCGATGATCGCGCCCGTCAGGATCGACGGCATCGCTAGCGGCAACTTGTGGTGCAGGATGGCCTGGTGCTTCGTCGCGCCGAGGGCGAGTGCTCCCTCCATGATTGCCGCCGGCACCTGCTTGAGCGCCGCGCGGCTCACGATGATGATCGTGGGCATGGTCATCAGCGCGAGCACGATACCGCCGGCGAGCGGCGTCGAGCGCGGCAGGCCGAACCAGCCGAGAAGAACCGCCAGTCCCAGCAGGCCGAACACGACCGACGGTACGGCGGCCAGATTATTGATGTTGATCTCGACAAGGGTCGCAAAGCGGCTCCTTGGCGCAAACTCCTCCAGCCAGACAGCTGCCGCCACGCCGATGGGGAAGCTCAGGGCGAAACAGACCGCGAGCAGCCAGAAGGAGCCGACGATCGCACCCTTCAACCCCGCAAGCTCCGGAAAGCGGCTGTCGGAGTTGAGGAACAAGCCGGTGTTGAAGGAGCGTTCGAGACGTCCCGCAGTCTCGAGCCGGTCGAGATGGGAAATCTGAACATCGGTGAGGCGGCGCTGGTCTTCCGGCAGGCTGCGCTCGATCTCGCCCTTGGCGAAACGGTCCGCCGTGTCCGCAAGCGGAATATGAAATGTGGCCCCGTCCCTCAGCATGGATGGGTCGGCCAGCACCGCATCGCGCAGCAGATAATGGGCCGAGGGGGTGAACAGGGCAAAGAATGCGCGTTCGTCGCGCTTCGGCAGATCGGGCGCGAGTCCGCGCAGCGCGTCACGCAGGATGGCCCGCCAGTTGGCGTCGCGGATTTCCTGCTCTCTCTTTCCTGCCAGTGACGAGAGGTCGGCTTCGATCCTGACGGTGACCTGGGTGAAGGCGGAGTAGCCCGTGACGACCAGGCTTGAAAACAGCAGCACCAGGAACCAGAGCGCAAGGCCGACGGCGGCAAGCCCCGCCAGGCGTAGCCGCCGGTCCGCCGCATGGCGTGACCTCCCCCGGTTGAGGGCAATTGCCGGTTGCTGGCCGGGCTCGTCCGTCGCGCCGAACTGTGCGGTGGAAATTGTCGCGGTCTGGTCCATCAGTATGTCTCCCGCCGCCGCCGCACCATGTGCAGCGCGATGAGGTTGAGGCCGAGGGTGATCAGGAACAGGAGGAGTCCCAGGGCGAACGCGGCCAGCGTCTTCGGATTGTCGAAGGCGCTGTCGCCGGTCAGCAGCGTGACGATCTGCACTGTGACGGTGGTTACCGCATCGAACGGATTGGGCGTGACCTTCGCGATCAGGCCGGCCGCCATGACCACGATCATCGTCTCGCCGATGGCGCGGCTCAGCGCCAGCAGCACGCCGCCGGCAATGCCGGGGAGTGCGGCAGGCAGGAGAACCTGCCAGACGGTCTCCGCCCGCGTCGCCCCCAGCGCAAGCGAGGCATCGCGCAACGCCTGCGGAACGGCGGCAAGCGCGTCGTCGGACATGGATGAGACAAAGGGCACGATCATGATGCCCATGACCACACCCGCCGCCAGGGCACTGTTGGGAGAGGACGGGATGCCGAGCGCCTCGCCAAGATCCCGGATCACGGGGGCAACAGCCAGCACCGCGAAGAAGCCATAGACCACGGTCGGAATGCCGGCGAGAATTTCGAGCGACGGCTTCACCGCGGCGCGGGTGCGGGGGCTGGCGTACTGGGTGAGGTAGATTGCCGAGAAGAGGCCGACCGGAACGGCGACCGCCATGGCGATCAGCGAGATCACCAGCGTGCCGTAAAGAACTGGCAGCACGCCGAAGCTCCCCTGCCCCGCCACCTGGTCGGCGCGCATGGCGATCTGTGGCTCCCAGCGCGTGCCGAACAGGAATTCGGTGAGCGGAACCATGCGAAAGAAGGCAATCGCCTCGCCTGCAAGCGCAGCCACAATGCCGAGCGTGGTGAGCACCGCGATGACCGAAGCGGCGACCATGCCTGCGGTCGCGAGTTTCTGCCACGGACGAAACGGGCGCGACGTCATCGAAGAAACTGGGGTCGGACGATCCATGAAGTCTTCCTCAGGGGCAAGCCCGCCCGCGGAAGCGGACGGGCTCTCCGGAATGTTTACATGTCGAACCGGGCACCGTTGGTGACGGCATCCCGCATTGCCGCACGCTCGTCATCGGGCAGCGGGGTCAGACCGCGTTCGGCGAGGTAGCCGTCGGGACCAAGCGCCTCATCCGACACATATTCGGCCAGGAAGTCGTTCAGGTTGGGCACGAGCTCGCGGTGCGCGTTCTTGACGTAGAAGAAGAGCGGCCGGGCGACCGGATAGGATCCATCGGCAATGGTGTCGAAATCGGGTGCGACGCCATTGATGCGCACCGTCTTCAGCCGGTCGGCATTCTCGTAAACATAGGAGTAGCCGAAGATGCCGAGCGCATTCCCGTCGGCGGCCAGACGCTGGACGATCAGGTTGTCGTTCTCGCCGGCTTCCACGAACGCGCCATCCTGGCGCATGCGCGAGCAGACCTCGTTCCAGCGGTCGGTGTCAGCCTTTTTCAGCTCCGCCATGCCGGGAAGGCCCGAACAGCCGTCCTGCATGACGAGCTCGACAAAGGCATCGCGCGTGCCGGAGGTGGGCGGCGGGCCGTAGACGAGGATCGGCGTCGCTGGAAGCGAAGGATTGATATCCGACCACAGGCGGTTCGAATTGGCGGCGAACCCGCCCTTGCCGTCCGGCAGTTCCGCAGCAAGCGCGCGGAAGATCTGCTCTTCCGTCAAGTCCCAGTCCGCCTCATTGGCGCGGGAAATGGCGATGGAGAGGCCATCGTAACCGATCTGGGCCTCGGTGATGTCGGTCACGCCGTTGCCGGCGCAAAGTTCAAACTCGGAGCGGGTGATCCGGCGGGAGGCGCCGGTGATGTCCGGATGGTTCTCGCCGACGCCGCCGCAGAAGACCTTGAAGCCGCCGCCGGTGCCGGTCGATTCCAGCACCGGAGCCGGTGCGCCGGTGCGGGCGGCAAATTCCTCCGCCACCGCCTGGGTGTATGGGAAGACGGTGGAGGAACCGACGATGCTGATGCGATCGCGCGCTTCCGCCGCCGTCATGGCGCAGAGAATGGCCGTTCCGGCGACAAGCGAGAGTTGGCCGAGGTTACGTCTGGTCATGGCTTTCGCCTCCTTTGGAGCATTCATCCGGCTGGTCCGGACGCCGGCTTTCTAGCCGCGCTCTGCAAAAGCCCTATGACAATTACGTAACAGTTTGATGTCAGCGCCGGATTTCCGCGGGCAGCAGCACGGTGAAGGTGCTCCCCTCGCCCGGCGTGCTCTCGATCTGCAGCCTGCCGCGGTGGCGGCGGACGATGTGCTTGACAATGGCAAGGCCCAGTCCCGTTCCTCCCTTGTCGCGCGAGCGGCCGGCGTCGACGCGGAAGAAGCGCTCGGTCAGGCGCGGCAGATGTTCCGGCGGAATCCCCTCCCCGCGGTCGCGCACCGCAATGGCGACCGCTCTGCCGACGATGCCGGGAGCGTTGTCGCGCTTGCCCAGCGTGACGGTCACTTCGGTGTCGGGCGCACCGTATTTCACCGCATTTTCAATCAGGTTGTGCAGCACCTGGGTGAGTTCATCCGCGTCGCCAGGGATGCGGCCAACATCCGGCGCGATCTCGAGGCGCAGGGTCTTGCGTTCCTCCTGCGCCTGTTTCTCCAGCGTCTCCGCAGCGTGCCGGGCAAGAGCTGCGATGTCCACCGAACGCGTGGGCCGGACACGCTCGCGCGCCTCGACTTTCGAAAGAGACAGGAGATCTGAGATCAGCCGTTTCATGCGGCTCGCCTCAGCCTCCATCAGACCCAGGAACCGCGCCCGCGCTTCCGGATCGTCGCGCGCCGGACCCTGCAGGGTTTCGACCAGGCCGGCCAGTGCCGTGAGCGGCGAGCGCAGCTCGTGGCTCACATTGGCAACGAAATCGCTGCGGATCTGCTCCGCCTCGCGGATAGCGGAAATGTCGGCGAGGCAGACGGCAACCGCCGCTTCTCCCGGACCATCGCCGTCCAGCCGGGCGACGGCGACCTCGTAGATGGTCTGCGGGGCCGTCCCTACTGTTGCCTCCGTCCGGACGGTGCTGCTGTTTCCCGCCAGCACCTCGTCGATGGCGCGCAGGCATTCCGGATGCCGGACGGCGGCGACGAAGTGCCGTCCTTCGAGACCGCTCCCGAAGCTCTGCTCGGCCGCCGGATTGGCGAACAGGATCCGCCGCTCCGTGTCGAGAACGAAGACGCTCTGGCCGAGGGCTTCAAGAATGGCGCGGGTCTGCGGATGGATCATGAATCGGTCCAAGCTTTCATGCATGAGCGAACTTTAGCCCATTCTGGAGGAAAACCTTAGCGGCGGGTTTCGCAGCCTGAGCCCTTCAGCGATCGCCAGCTCACCGGCCACCCCGAAACCGGGCATCATCCAAAATTCACATGTTATTTATTCGCCGGCAAAATGATTATTACGATTGTCGCCGATAGGATTGATAGCGTTCGTGATCGGAGGGTTCATCACATCATGAATGCGCCAGCATGCAGGTGCTTGCAGGGCGGCGTCGAAGACCTATGCCTCTTGCTTCATCAGGCTGGCGAGCGCCTGGCCGGGCGCAGTCCCGGAATCGCCCAAGTCGAGCACGATGCTCATGTGATTGGCGCCCGGGATGGAATGGAAGGCGGCCTTGACCCCATCGCGCCGCAGGGTCGCCGCCATCGCCTGCCCCTGTTCGTGAAACGGCGCCGTCTCACGTTCCCCTGCCATCAGGATCGCAGGCCCCGATGGCTGGTAGGCGAGCCGCAGCGGCGAGAAACGGTGCACCTCTTCGTCCGTGATGCCGATCTCCGGCTGCAGGAAGGAGCGCTGGAGCGGCGCGAGTTCGTAAATTCCGCTCAGCATTAGAGCTCCCCTGGGCCGCACCGGGCTGTCCGTGTCCAGCAGGAACGCACACAGGTGCCCGCCCGCCGAATGACCCGAGATGGTGAGGTTCTGGGGATCGCCACCGAAAGCTGCCGCCCGTTCCTGAAGCCACGCCGCCGCGGCGCGCACCTGACGCACAACCGTCTCCATGCGCACGGCGGGCATCAGGCTGTAGTTCAGGATGGCCGCGACACCTCCCGCCCCTACCACCGTATCCGCGACAAACGAAAAGTCGCTCTTGTCGAACATCCGCCAGTAGCCGCCGTGGATGAAGAGATGGACGGGCGCCTCCCGCACCTCCCCTTCGGGAAAGAACAGGTCCAGACGTTCAAACTCCCCTGAACCGTAAGGCACATCAAGCTCGGCGCGGCAGCGCGCGCGGGTGGCCGCGCTGCGCTCGCGATAGGCCCCGACATAGACGTCGAAGTCAGGAACGTGGTCGCGGGTGCGAAAGAGGTCCATGGTGGCCCTCAGATCGTCGTAGCCACGTATTTTGCCTCAAGGAATTCGAGAATGCCATGGGCGCCGCCCTCGCGGCCCAATCCGCTCTGCTTGACGCCACCGAAGGGCGCGGCGGCATCCGAGACAAGTCCGCGGTTGAGACCGATCATGCCGGTCTCGATGCGGCGGCCGAGCTGCAGGCCCTTCCTGACATCGGACGTGTAGAGATAGGCGGCAAGGCCGTGCTCGGTATCGTTGGCGAAGGCCACTGCGTCGTCCGGATCACTGAAGCGGTAGACGGGAGCCACCGGGCCAAAGATCTCCTCCTTCGCCATCAATGCATCGCGCGGCACATCGGCAAGCACCGTCGGCGGATAGAAGAAGCCCTTGTTGGCCAGAGGCTTGCCGCCGAGCAGCACCTTCGCGCCGCGATTCACCGCGCCCGTCACCAGCGCGTCGATCTTCTCGACGGCCTTGCGGGTGATCATCGGCCCGCACTGGACACCCTCCTCCAGCCCCGGGCCAACCTTGAGCGCTGCCATGCGCTTGACGAGCCCGTCGACGAAACGATCATGGATGCCATCCTGCACGATGAAACGGTTGGCAGCTGTGCAGGCTTCACCCGCATTGCGCATCTTAGCGATCATCGCACCGTCGAGCGCAGCTTCCACATCGGCGTCATCGAGCACGATGAAGGGCGCATTGCCGCCAAGCTCCATCGAGCAGCTCACGACGGTGCGGGCCGCCTCGGCCAGAAGCGTTCGGCCCACCGCCGTCGAACCGGTAAAGGAGAGCTTGCGCACACGCGGGTCGTCCAGCATCGCGGCGGTCACCGGCCCCGGCCTTGTCGTGGTGATGACATTCACCACGCCATCGGGCACGCCGGCGTCCCGGTAGAGCGAGGCAAGAGCGTAGGCGGTCAGCGGCGTTTCGCTGGCAGGCTTGAGGACGACCGTGCATCCGGCAGCCAGCGCCGGAGCGATCTTGCGGGTCGCCATCGCGGCCGGAAAGTTCCACGGCGTGATGAGCACGCAGATGCCGATCGGCTCATATTCGACGATGATGTGGTTGGTACCGGCGGGGGCGAGCTGATATTCGCCGCGCACGCGCACGCCCTCTTCCGCATACCAGCGGAAGAACTCGGCCGCATAGGCTACCTCGCCTTGCGCATCCGCGAGGCTCTTGCCGTTTTCGAGAGTGATCAGGCGAGCGAGCTCCTCCTGACGCTCCATCATGAGCTGATAGCAGCGCATGAGGATTTCCGAGCGCCTGCGGGGCGAAAGCCCGCGCCATCCGGCAGCCGCCGCATGCGCCGCATCCACCGCCGCGCGGGCGTGCTCGACCGTAGCATCCGGAACTTCCGCCAGCACCTCTTCCGTGGCGGGGTCGACGACGGGAATGCCCTTGCCCGGCACCCACTGCCCTCCGATGAAGAGGCCCGGTGCATAATCCTGGCACGAACGTGGCAGGCCCGTGCCGGTCGAAATCGGCTTGTTCATCCTGTGCTCCTGTCACTCAGTCGACGCTAGCAAGGTCGCCCGCATAGGCCGCCTGAAGAAGACGGTCCATCGAGGCGGCATCAAGCGGACGCGGATTGTTCTTGACGAGACGGTCAACGGTCAGCGCCTGCGTGCCGACCCATTCGAGCCTGTCGCGCGGCAGGCCGAGCTCGGCAAGCGAGACCGGGATACCGATCGTGCGGAAGAGCGTGGCGACGTGCCGGATCGTGCGCTCGCCAAGCTCCGCCTCGCCGGCGCCAGCAAGCCCCATCGCGCGTCCGACCTCAGCGAGCTCTGCGCCATAAACCGATCGATTGTACGCCATGACATAGGGCAGCATGCAGGCCACGCCGAGACCGTGCGCCGTATGGGTCAGCGTACCGATGGGATACTGGATGGCGTGCGCCGCCGCCGTGCCGGCCGTACCGAATGCAAGCCCGGCATAGAGCGCGCCCATCATCACCCTGGTGCGCGCCTCAAGATCCGAGCCATTCCGACACGCCCGCTCGAGGCCGCCATTGATCAGACTGATAGCCTTCAGCGCGAGAAAGTCGGTCATCTCCGTCTTGCCGATGAACACCCGATCAAGCGCGAGGTCGGGCGATGGCTCGCGGCGCACTGCCATGAAGGCCTCGATGGCATGGGTAAGGGCATCGGCACCCGTCACCGCGGTCAAACCGGGGGGACAGGTCACTGTCAGCTCCGGATCACAGATGGCGACCTGCGGAATGAGATGCGGGCTCGAGATGCCCACCTTCATGATCTTGTCCGGATCGGAGAGAACGGCAACGGGCGTGGCCTCCGATCCTGTGCCCGCCGTGGTCGGCATGGCGATCACCGGCAGCACGGGCCCGGGGACATTGAATTCTCCATAGTACTGTTCAGGCGATCCACCGTGCGTCACCAGCAGCGCAACACACTTGGCATAGTCGAGACAACTTCCGCCACCGATGCCGATCACCAGGTCCGGCCTGAACTCGCGCGCCGGCCCTGCCGCCCGCACGCATGAGTCGCGCGGGACGTCGGGCTCGACACCGGCGTCAATCTGCACCTCCAGCCCCGCGCGGCGAAGGTCGTCCACCATTTCGCGGAGGAGCGGATCGCCCGCCAGCCGTGCATCCGTACAAACAAGTGCGCGGTTGCCGAAGCGGCGTGCGACGCGGCCGAGAGATCTGCGCTGCCCGCTACCGAACAGGATTTCGCGAGGCGCCCTGAGCGCGGTGGAGGTGATCATGACGGGTGGCCTTCCTCTTTGGGGGAAAACAGTTTCGTGGCTTCGGGGCCGGTGAGACGCGACCAGAGGACGGGAGCGACGTTGATGCCGTTCGCCAGCGACTCCCGGCGGCGGGACCGGGCACGGTCACCTGGCACAAGGATCCTTCCCGCCCCGTCGCGGACGCGGGCATTGCGAACGCGGTCGAGATAGGCTGCGATCACATCGGCGAGACTCTGGCGGACAGGATCGATCACGATGAACACATCGCCCTTGTTGGCGGGATGACAGTCATCAAGAGTGCCGCGCACATCGGGCGCAAACGCGGAGCCCGCAATGGAGGCGACCAGCAGTTCGAATGCGAGACCGAGCCCATAACCCTTGGCGCCGCCGAAGGGGGCAAGCGAGCCGGCCTTCGCGGCTTCCGCATCCGTGGTTGGCCTGCCTTCCGCATCAAGCGCCCAGCCTTCCTCGAGCGGCTCTCCCCGCAGGGCGTAGTCGTGAACCTTGCCCATGGAGATGACGCTTGTCGCAAGATCGAGCACGAATGGCTCTCCCGGGCGGGCGGGCACCGCGATTGCGATCGGATTGGTGCCCAGCATGGCCTCGGCGCCGCTATGCGGATGGACGAGCGCCTCGGAGCTCGACAGGGCCATGCCGATATATCCGGATTCGGCCACACGCTCCACATAAGGCGCAAGCATTCCGAGGTGGTTTGAGTTGAAGATGCCGGCAACCGCAATGCCGGTTTCCGCCACGCGATCCATCAGGACCCTGATCGCCGCCATCGCAACCACAGGCCCCAGGCCCGCTTCGCCATCCACGTAAAGGTAGGCGCTGCGACGCCAGGCCTGCCGGCCGGTCGCGGAAACATTCACCAGCCCATGGCGAATGCGCGCCAGCAGACGGGGCAGCCGCTGCAGACCGTGCGACGCATGCCCTCTTAGCTCGGCCTCCACCAGCACCTCCGCCTGGAGTCGGGCGTGCTCGTCCGGGACACCTGCCCGTTCAAGCAGGAAGCGCGCCACAGACATTGCCTCATCCGCCGTTATGCGCATTCTGAAAATCCTATACGATATCGGATTGAATATCGTGTAGCATCGTGTTATTGAAATTTCAATAGCAAGAGGCAGACAATGGCTAGACGTGCTCAAATACAAGAAGGCGCACCCAGCGAACCCACTGTCACGACGCCCATTCGGCGCCCTTCGAGCCTGGCCAACGAGGTCTATGAGACGATCTTCGGGCAGCTCATGTCGCTGAAGATTGCGCCAGGCGCCCGCATCACGGTCGACAACCTGGCTCGGGAACTTGGCGTATCCCAGACCCCGGTCCGCGAGGCACTGGGCCGCCTCGAGGGCGAAGGGCTGGTCGTGAAGACGCATCTCATGGGCTACCGAGCGGCGCCACAACTCAACGCCAAGCAGTTCCTTGATCTTTACGAGCTGCGCCTGCTGCTCGAGCCGCATGCTGCCCGCCAGGCAGCAATGCGGATGGACGATGAACACCTCGCCCGCCTCAGCGAGGCTGCTGGCGTCATGGCGCGCCGCAGCAAGAAGGGTGACGAGCGGATACGCTATTCCCAGTTCGCCCGCGAGGACGCGGTTTTTCATGACCTGATCATGGAAATCGCGGGCAATGAGCTGATGCGCTCCACGCTGGCTCACCAGCACGTACACTACCACATCTTCCGCCTGATGTTTCACTCGCGGGTGACGGAAGAGGCGCTTTCCGAGCACGAGGCCATCATCTCGGCTTTCGAGGCACGCGACCCGGATGCCGCGGAGACCGCGATGCGCATCCACATCGAGCGGTCACGTGACCGCCTGCTGCCGGTGTTCGACCAATGATGGAAGCTGCGGTTGAAACAAGAGCGGCGCCTGACCTGGAGACCGCAGAGCTGATGCGGCTGACCGGGGTGGGCAAGAAGTACGGCCCCGTCACGGTTCTGCGTGACGTGAACCTCACCGTGCGTGCCGGCGAGATCCATGCGATCATCGGCGAGAACGGCGCCGGCAAGTCGACGCTCATGCGCGTGATTTCGGGACACATCCAGCCCAGCTTCGGAACGGTCCATTATCTGGACGAAGACGTGGTCTTCCATGGACCGGCAGACGCCGAGAAGCGCGGCATCGTGCTCGTCCACCAGGAAATCCTGCTTGCCGAAGACCTCACGGTTGTCGAGAACCTGTTCCTGGGCCGGGAAGTCACCCGCCATGGGGTGATTGACGACCGGACAATGGAACAGACCGCCATCCGGCAGCTCGCCGCACTGGGCTGCACGGCCCGCCCCTGGCAGATCGTCCGGGAGCTTTCGATTGCCCAGCGGCAGATGGTGCAGATCGCCCGCGCGCTGCTCGAGGAACACCGGATCGTCATATTCGACGAACCCACCGCCGTTCTCACCGCCTCGGAAGTCGACCTGCTGCTCGACACGATCCGCGCACTGAGGGACCGGGGTGTCGCAGTTCTCTACATTTCGCACCGGCTCGACGAGGTCGAGGCGCTGGCCGACCGCATCACCGTGCTGCGCGACGGCAACATGATCGGGACCTACGACGCCGGCACCCTCACGCAGCAGGACATGGCGCGACTGATGGTCGGACGCGAGCTTTCGATGCTCTATCCACACAAGCGCGGCACGAGCGACGCCGAGCCGGTCTTCGAGGTCGAGCACCTCACGGTCCCCGGCTTTGTCCATGACGTGTCCTTTGTTGCCCGGCCCGGCGAGGTGCTGGGTTTCGGCGGCATGATCGGCGCGGGACGGACGGAGATCTTCGAGGGCATTCTCGGGTTGAGGCCGGCAAAGGCGGCAGCCATCCGCGTAAACGGCAAACCGGTCCATATCAGATCGGTCGCCGACGGTTTCGAGGCGGGCATCGGCTATTTGACCGAGGACCGCAAGGGCAAGGGGCTGCTTCTGCGCGAGCGGCTGGCGCCTAACCTCGTGCTCAGCGCGCTGTCCTGGCTCTACAGGAAGATCTACATCGACGAGCGCATAGAGAACGAGCAGCTCGATACGGCCATACGCCGATACGACATCCGCGTCCGATCCAGGAAGCTGGAGGCAGGCCAGCTCTCGGGAGGGAACCAGCAGAAGCTGCTGCTCGCCAAGACGATGCTGCAGGATCCTTCGATCGTCATCATCGACGAGCCGACACGCGGCATCGACATCGGCAACAAGAGCCAGATCTACAGCTTTATCGACGAGCTCGTGCGCCAGGGGAAGGCCTGCATCGTCATATCGTCCGAACTGCAGGAACTGGTGGGCCTGTGTGACCGCGTCCTCGTCATGAAGGACGGAAGGATAACGGCGGAGCTTCGGGATGAGGAGGTCACCGAAGACGCCGTCGTGCTGGCCGCCACGGTCGGTTCCGATGCAGTTGCGTCTAGGGAGGAGAATGCACGTGACCGACACCACCTCTGAACTTGTAAGCAAGGAGTCGGTATTTCAGCGCATCAACTGGGTCGATCTCGGCCCGTTCCTTGCGCTCGCCGTTCTGGTGGTCGTGGGCTACCTGATCAACCCCGACTTCCTGTCGCCCACCAACATCACCAATGTGGTGACGCGTGCCACCTTCATCGGCATCATTGCGGTGGGCGCTACCTTCGTCATCTCGTCAGGGTGTCTCGACCTGTCGGTCGGCTCGATGGCCGCCTTTGCCGCGGGCGTCATGATCCTGTTCATGAACTGGCTGGTGCCCACCTGGGGCGTCAACGCCATCCCTGCCGGCATCGTCTTCGTGCTGTGCGTGGGCGCGCTCTGCGGCCTGGTCAACGGTCTCGTCGTCACTCTGGGCAAGATCGAGCCTTTCATCGTGACGCTGGGCACGATGGGCGTCTATCGTGCCTTTATCACCTTCCTGTCAAACGGCGGCTCGATCCCGATCGACCGATCGCTGCGCGAGCCCTTCCGGCCTCTATACTTCGGCACGGTGATGGGCATTCCGGTTCCGGTCATTGTCTGCGCTGCCGTCGCCATCGTCGGTTCGTTCATTCTGTACAAGACCAAATTCGGCCGCCGCTGCGCTGCAGTCGGCGCCAACGTCGACGTGGCGCGCTTCTCCGGCATCTCGGTCGGCAAGATACGCACGCTGGCGTTTGTCATCCAGGGCATCTGCGTCGCCATCGCGGCCATATGCTACGTGCCGCGCCTTGGTGCCGCGACGCCCACCACCGGCCTGCTGTGGGAGCTGCAGGTCATCACCGCCGTCGTCATCGGCGGCACGGCCCTGCGCGGCGGCAAGGGCCATATCTGGGGCAGCCTGGCCGGCGCGGTGATCCTCGAGTTCATCGCCAACCTGATGGTGCTTTCGGACTTCATCTCCGAGTACCTCGTGGCGGCTGTTCAGGGCGTCATCATCATCGTCGCCATGCTGATCCAGAGGTTCTCCAGGCGGTCGTGACGGAGCCACACGACGGCGCGTCTTTCAACTGGGGCTCATTGATGGGAGGAGTAGTAATGATCAAAAGGACCATGCTCGCTCTGGCAGGTGCGGCGGCGCTTCTCAGCGCCGCGCCGGCACTGGCCCAGGACACCAAGGTAATCGCTGTCTCCATTCCGGCCGCGACGCACGGCTGGACCGGCGGCGTCGTCTATCACGCCGAAGCGGCGGCCAAGGAGATCAAGGCCGCGTTTCCGAACATCGACGTGATCGTCAACACCTCGCCTTCGGCCGTCGCCCAGGTGGGCGTGCTCGAGGACCTCGTGGCCACGCGCAAACCCGATGCGCTCGTGATCCTGCCCTTTACATCCGAAGAGCTGACTGGCCCGGTCCAGTCGGTCAAGGAGGCGGGTACCTTCATCACCGTCGTTGACCGCGGTCTGACCGACGAGTCCATCCAGGATCTGTATGTGGCCGGCGACAACATCGCCGTGGGCGCCACAACGGCCCAGTTCCTGATCGAGGAGCTTGGCAAGGGCGATGTCGTCGTGCTGCGCGGCATTCCGACGGTCATCGACGATGAGCGCATCCAGGGCTTCCAGGATGCGCTCGAGGGCAGCGACATCAAGATCCTCGACATCCAGTACGCCTACTGGAACCGCGACGACGCCTTCAAGGTGATGCAGGACTATCTCGCGAAGTATCCGAAGATCGACGCGGTCTGGGCGAATGACGACGACATGCTGCTTGGCGTGCTCGAGGCCATCCAGCAGGCCGGCCGCACCGACATCAAATTTGCGCTCGGCGCCAATGGCATGAAGGAGATCATCGAGAAGGTGATGGAGGGCGATCCGCTCACCCCGATCTCCACCCCCTACCCGCCGTCGATGATCAAGACCGCGGTCTACCTCACCGCGGCCAACCTCAACGGCCAGGCGCCCATTCGCGGCAAGGTCATCCTCGATGCTCCGCGCATCACCAAGGAGAACGCACAGGAGTTCTACTTCCCGGACTCTCCGTTCTGACCTGACCGCGGCGGGCCCCGGCGGCCCGCCACCCAAGCCATCCAGAGACTCAAGGAGTGATGAACATGCCTGGTAAGAAAATCCTGATGCTCGTAGGCGAGTTCACCGAGGAATACGAGATCTACGTCTTCCAGCAAGCCATGGAAGCCGTGGGTCACACCGTTCACGTGGTCTGCCCGGACAAGAAGGCAGGCGACATCATCGCCACGTCGCTGCACGACTTCGAGGGGCATCAGACCTACACGGAGAAGCTCGGCCACTACTTCCAGCTCAACAAGACCTTCAGCGAGGTGCGTCCAGAAGAATACGATGCCGTCTACTGCGCGGGCGGCCGCGGGCCGGAGTACATCCGTACCGACAAGCGCGTGCAGGCTATCGTGCGGCACTTCCATGAGGCCAAGAAGCCGATTTTCACGATCTGCCATGGCGTGCAGATCCTCATCGCGGTCGATGGCGTCGTACGCGGCAAGCGCGTTGCCGCGCTCGGTGCCTGCGAGCCCGAGGTCATCCTCGCCGGCGGCGAATATGTCGACCTCTCGCCCACCGAGGCGCTGGTCGACGGCAACATGGTCTCGGCCAAGGGCTGGACGGCCCTTGCCGCCTTCATCCGTGAGTGCCTGAACGTGCTGGGGACCAAGATCGTCCACAGCTGAGTAGCCGCCATTCCTCCACTGGGCAACCTTCTCTCGGCTCCCCGACCTCCGTGGCGGGGAGTTTTTTCTGTCCTCGAGCGAGGCGGACCGACGGCAGCTGTCCGCGACTTTTTCACAAGTGACATCAAGGCGAGCCACCCCTCCCGCGATGATCTCGTCGGTCGTCAATCCGCTGGTCATCTCCGGCATCGAGCCGAGGCGCACCGGTAATCGCGGTTCCTCGCTAGCCCCCACCGCCGACACCTTCGAGACCGCCGACAACGCCGTTACCATCGGCACTGCGCAACAATACCAGTACGAGCCCTGTGCGCGGCCATCGGACGGCCCGACCTGCTCACTGACCCGCGCTTTGCGGATCCAGACTCGCGCATGGCGAACGACAGGGAGCTGCAGGAAGAGCTGACAAAGACCTTCAAGACCAAGACGGCGCTCGAGCGGGAGCCATCCTTGCGGAGGCAGGCGTGCCCGCCGGCGCGGTGAGCCCCGTGCGCGAGGTGCTGAAGCTGCCGCAGCTAGAGGCCGCAACCTGATGCTGGAGATGAGGTGCCCAACGATGGCGTCGGACGTACTTCCATTCTGAATGCAGGCTTCCGCTTCGCCCATGACGGGCCGGGCGTTGCCACCCTTCCGCCCCGGCCGGGCGAGCATACCAAGGAAATCCTCGCCGAACCCGGCCTTTCGTCCTGAGGCAACGGGTTCCGCGGTTCTGGACGCTCCCCCAGCCTGCTTGTAACCGCTCTTGGCCGCATTTTCTTGCAGCCGCCAGGCGCCGGCTGGCAGCCGGTGCCCGGCAGTGCTCAAGCCCGCGCCGCAGACGCCACTCATTCATGGGCGGGTCATGCAATGCCTGCACGAATGTCCTTCGCTGCCAAGGGCGTGGTGAACTCCGTCAACGAACAGGGGACGGAGGTCGGAGAAGCACTGGTTGCCTCACCGGACGTCCTCGTGATCTCTTTCACGGGATCGAGCGCGACCGGGAAGCGGATCATGGCGGCCGCCGCCCCACACTGAAGCGCCTGTCGCTTGAACTGGGCGGCAAGGCACCAGCGGTCGTGTTCGCCGATGCAGACCTTGACACGACGGTGCGGGAACTGACACTGGGCGCGCTGACGATGGCAGGCCAGATCTGGCCGCACGCTTCCTTTTTGAGAAAAGTATCGAGCGCGCGTTCACAAGCCGCATCAGGGAGGCCTTCCAGGCGGTGCGTGTCGGGCCGGGCAGCAATGATCGAAGCCAGATGGGTTCGCTCATCGATCTGCAGAACCGCGACCGCGTGGCACGCCTCATCGAGCAGGCTGGCGACGAGGGCGAGCTTGTCCTCAAGGGCGAGCCGCCGGGGGGAGACCTTGCTGCCGGCGCATTCCTCACGCCCACGCTTTTCCGGATCGACAATCTCGACTCGCCGCTCGTGCAGGAGGAGCTGTTCGGGCCGATCGTCTCGATCGAAACGTTCGAGACCGAGAGCGAGGCAGTCGTGAAAGCGAATGCCACGCGCTTTAGCCTGGCGGCAAGCGTCTTCACACAGGACCTTAATCGGGCCATGCGGGTGTCGCGCGCCATCCGCGCTGGAACAGTCTGGCTGAACTGCCACGGCCGCCTGTTCGCCGAGGGCGAGACGGGAGGCTACCGCCACTCCGGGTTGGGAAGGCTGCACGGCGTGGAAGGTCTTCACGATTTTCTTGAAACCAAGCACATGTATCTGGAAGCGGGACAGGTTGGCCCTGGCCTCTAGGGCAGCTCCAGGAATAAGCGAAAGCGCTGTTCCTTCCGGAACTGCGACCAAACAATCACTGAGAGCAATTCAGAGAGTCCGTGAAAATCTGAATTGCTCCAGTCAGCGTCACAAGCAGCAATCCCCGGCGCAGCCCTCGCCACGCCGGGGATTTTGTTGTCCGCATCGCCCAGAACGGGGCGGCGCCACGTCTGTCAGTCGGATCCTGCCTGGATCGGGTTCGGCATCCGCTTCTCGATCGCGTGCTTCAGGAGCGCAGCGGTGCGGTAGAAGCCATGGGC
>NZ_BAABGS010000065.1:0-33409 GCF_039541695.1 Chelativorans composti
CGTGACGATCTCGTCGGGCTTGTGTCGCTTGTTGGCCATTGTGGTCCTCCTTCATGGTCAAAACCATACTTCAAGGTGGACCCGTTCAATGGGGGTGGATCAATCGCCAGTAACTTTGGTAACGTTGGTAACGTTGATTGAAAAGTCATTGTAATTCAATGACTTGTCGATGTTACCGCCTTTGGCATTGTCCGTAACGTTACCGCCGATGTTACCACCACCAGAAACGGTAAGCCCTTGATTTTCATGCGCTTTAGCGGGAACGTTACCGACGTTACTAATGTTACTGGGGGTGTCAGGATGTCTGTATCGGCCACGGTCCTCGCGGACGATGTCACCCGCCTTGGCCATGTCGAACAGACGCTTGCGGATCGTTCCATTCGGTAGGCCCAAGATCGCTGCGAGGTCGCTAGGCGACATCGGCTCACCGGCGTCCAGCAGGGCGTCCAGAACAGCCTGCCGTTCACCGGAGACACGCAGCTTGCTCGCATCGCCCTTCAGGGTCCAGAGCCCGTCTGAGAAGTCGAGAGCAGATTCCTTCTCGTCCACGTCGCGCCCGCGAACGTACAGCGTCGTGCCGTTTCCATTTCGGTCCAGCACCAAGGTCGTATCCGCGCAGGCTGAGAGCCCGTTCGATCCAGATAGGCTTTCTAGCGGATCGTCCGCTCCCCCCTTCCTGGTGTGGTGAAGGCCAAGTACGGCGATACCGTGTTCCGTGGCCCAGCGTTGAAGGGGAGACCAGGCTGTATAATCTTGTTCGTAGGCATTGCGGGTGGATCGTCCGGGAGGCTTGATCCGTTGCAATACGTCGATCACAACAAGGCGCGGGTTCGGCACAGACAGCCGCCAGTCGTCCAGCGCCTCGATGAGCCCCTTGTCGAGCGGGATCGTCTCCGTCGCGAACTCGAGCCGCGACAAGTCAGGCCTTGTCCGTGGATCGGGATACAGCGTTTCGATACGCCGCTGGACACGCCTTTCACCGTTCTCAAGGTCGAGGTACAGAACATCTCCAACGTCGACCCTAATTGCGCCCATAGCCATGCCGCCAGTGGCGACCGCGAGCGCAACGTCGAGCGCAAGCCATGTTTTCCCGAGTTTCTGGCGACCGGCCAAGACAGAGAAGCCTTCGGGCAGGTAGTCGGGAACTATCCACCGGATGGGGTCGAACTGCTTGGCCATCAGGTCGTTCGTGTTTATGCGCCGGAACCTAGGGGTGTTGCGGCGGCGGCGTTCGTATTCCTCGAGCGGGATAATTTGATCAATCATGCCGCCGCCCTTTCTTCCGAGAACACGTATACCTGCGGCATCGGAGGCCTCATGTATCGTCTGAATTGATGTGTGAGCTCCTCCTGGACAGCAATCCGCGGTGCATGGCGCAGGCGGTCGAACGTCAGGCCCCATTCGATGATGACGATGCCGTCACGCTTATGCTGTAGCCACGTGAGCGGGTCGGGGAAGACGTTTAAGGTGCCGTCGAAAGAATATGTCGCCGCGTCGGTGATCGCCGCTTCTCCGAGCGCGAAAGCGCGCCCATTCCACGACGCAAGCTCTCCGGTGCGCGGTTGCCAGAACACGACATCCTCGGTTTCATGGAAGGCCACGAATGAATGGCCGTCTGCTCTTGGCTCGAAACGACCATCCACAGCCTTGCGGCCTCTGGCGCACCGTAGTGGGAGCAGCGGAAGGATGGTTTCTTCCGCAACTCCGTTGTCTAGCAGCCAGTCAATTTGCTGCGGCGTTGCAGCTTGAAGGTCAACATTTGTCGGGAGAGGCAGGAAGGTGCTCAACGGCAGACCTCCGTCTAATCGCCGCCCATATCTCCCCCTGTGGCCAGCGTGAACAGGAACCGAGTTTGAGAGGCCGTGGCAAACGGCCCCGCTGAATTTCGCGGTAAAGCGTCGGCACGCTGATGCGCAGCATGGCGGCCACTTCTTTCGCTGTCAGGAGAAGATCGACCGCCGTCATTGGACGCCCCCATCACACGGCCAGCCTTCCACCTCAAAATGATCGCGGTTCGGATGAAGCAACCGGAACAGCCGCCCGTGAATTTCGCCAATCGCCTGCATTTCTTTTTGCGCTATGAACGCCACGCGCCAGACAGCCGATCTGTCGTCGTCAAGTGTCTCGGCGAGCATCATAAGCGCGCGCAACAAGTCGTCCACGGTGCCGATGTGGTCCTCCAGGTCCCCGACCAGGCCGAACGGGTCAGAAGCGATCACGGCGCTCATTGCTCACCCCCATTCACACCCATCTCGAACGCGTCGTGAACGGGGCCGAGCAGGACGCGGACTGACCGGATGCAATCAGTGAGCGCTGCCGCCAAGTTTGGGCTATGCTGATCGATCAAACGGTCGGCGGCCAGCTCGCAGAGCTCCAGCATCATATTGGCGCGATACGAGCACTCAATAATGTCCTCACGGGTCATCGCGCGGAAGTCGAGCTGCCGGGCAAAGCCAAACGGCGCTGAGGTACTTGCACTTGGTGCGCCTGGAGATGTATTGTTCAGCATCGTCAGGTTACCTATCTAGTTAGCATTGGGTTAGTGACCTTCAGGGCTCGGTTGGTGCTGCAACACCTCCGGGCCTTTTGTTTGCGATCTCTCATGCGGCCTGCCCAACTCTTGATTTCAGGCCCAGCCTCTCCGCTAGCGGTGCCACAGGCACCATGATGCGACCTCCAACTTTGACCGTCGGTATGTCGCCGTTTTTCGCCGCCTCGTACGCGGCATTCCTAGCCAAACCAAAGAACAATCGCCCCGCCTCGGGGACAGAGATCGTTGGCTTTGAAAGCGCTTTGTCCAATGTCATGGTATCTGATCCTCAAATCGTGCATATCATGCGCACGATTGATTTATTTGCACAGAATTTTCGGGGTTGCAACTGTTTTGTGTGCACTATATGCATTTATCCTGAAGGGAGATCGCACATGGCGAGGCCAAAGTTGGGAGACAGTGAAACCGAACGTCTCCACATAAAGATTACAGCCGACGAGATTCAGAGAATCGATGATTGGCGGTATGCCAATCGAGTCCCCTCACGGTCTGACGCCGTGCGGCGTTTGGTTCACGTAGGTTTGCTGACCGCCCAGGCGCTCCCGGAAATCATTGCGAAATGCGCCATCGGGTTAGATCGATTGGCGAAAGCAATTGATAGGCCGCAGGAGATCAAGCAGCGCCAATCTAGTCTTGATTCCGCAGACTTCCACCGCCTTGTGGCGTCGGAGCTATATGATGAGATAAACTACAGCTTCAATGAATGCCTGGACGGGTACGAAGAGCTAATGAGGTTAGTGGCGGCGATCGGTCCGCTGATGGTCAACATGCCATACGAAGAAGCACAAGAGCTTTCCCAGTCCATTTCCGTGGATTCTGATGGCGCGGGCTCAAGAGCTATACGTGAAATGCTTGAACCACGACGAAAAATTTGGAACGAGCATATCAGGAAGCTTTATCCGCCAGACAACCTAGACGGGGAAAGTTAACTGTGGTCTCCGACGCTGGTTAACAACGCAGCCCAGGCTTCCATGATCTGCCTGCGTTGCTCCAAGTAGTCCGTCCGCCGATATGCGCGCTCGACCGCTCCTCCGACTTTGTGCCCCAGCACCGTCTCCGCAATTTCATATGGCGTGTTAGTACATTCCGCTATCCAGTCCCGCAACGAAGAGCGGAAGCCATGCGGGCGGTATTCCAGCCCTAGCCGACGCATGTACATGGAAAGGGTCATGTCGGAGATGACGCCCCGGCGGACGTTGGGACAAAGATAGCCAGCTCGCGCATGCCTGCGGGCCTGCTCAATCACCTTGAGGGCCTCTGACGACAGAGGCACTCGAAACTCAGTCGTTGCGTCCCTGCGCCCCTTCACGAGCTCCGGCGGGATGGTCCAGATGTCGCCGTCGATTTGGTCTTCGCGGATGTGTCGCAAGGGCGCAGACCTCACGCCGGTGAGGATTAGCAGGCGCAAGGCAAGGTGCGTTACGGAGCCATCATTTAGAGATTGATAAAACTTCGGAACGTCGCGCCAGGGCATGGCGGGGATATTCGTTTTCTTCGCCCGTGGCTTGCCCAGGAGAGCGCGAGCCTTTTCAGCGGCTTGCAAGTCAACGTCGAGGCCGAGGGCGGCAGCATGGCGAAACACGATGCCAAGCCGGTTTAGGGCCTTCCGGGCTGTCTCTGCTTTCGTGTGCCAGACGGGAGCGAGAACTTCCCTGATGTCCTTCTGGTCTATCTCAGCGACAGGAACTTTACCTAGCTTGGGAAGAATGTGCAGTTCAAGCGGCGAAAACCATCGGCCAGCCTTGCCGTCGCCTTTCAGTTCAGCCTTGCGCGACTCGAACGCATCAACCGCCACCTCTTCCAGCAGGTGTATGTTGCGGGCTTCTTCCCGGCGCTGCTTCTCCCGTTCCTTGATTGGATCCTTGTCAGCGTGAACGGCCTTGCGAAGATCGCCAGCCAGATCCCGCGCTTCCTTGAGCGAAATGACGGAGTAGCTTCCCAACCCCATCTCCCGCCGCCTGCCATGGATCGTAAAACGAAAAACCCATTGCGCTCCGGTCTCCCGCTTGTACAACCATAGACCAGCACCGTCGGAGTGCTTGCCCGGAGGAAGAGCCGCAATGCCCTTCACCGTCAGCTTATTCATCAATCCCACACTCGGAAATCCCCCTCTTTCCATCCCCCTTCTTGTCCCCCTTTTCCCGTGCGCTACGGGGACTCTTGGAGAAACATACCGAAATAGAACGAAACGTGAAGATTGAACAACATCAAGGGCTTTGATACAACTGGAAAAACATAGAAAACCACAGCAATATCAATTATTTGCGGACCGGAGGCACCATCTCATTCCAAGTCCGCTTATTCCTCGGCATTTTGCAGCGGAACTGATCCGAGACACCCCTTGGTTCCCGTGCCCGTGCTGCAACATGTCCTGCGGATGGACGGAAACCCCCGGCCACTGGCCGTTGCTGGCCAACGCTCCCGAATCCGGCCTCGGAGGGCTTGCCGTGGGTCCCTGCCGTGCGGCGGCGTTCGGTGACGGGTCGGGCTGGGATAGGCGCAGTTCTCGCCACCCGGGCACGGTCGATCAAATTCCAACGGAGGAAGACCCCCACAAGCTGTGATCCGTCCGCAACAGCTCCGTCTTCTTATGCCAAGTGGGGTTTCGGTGTGAGACGATTTTTGTTATCCAACTAAGAACAGTTGTCTTGGGAGGGGCATCATGAAGCGAGTTGTTTCCGCCGCATTGCTGTCAGCTTTCTTGACCGGGTCCGCTCTCGCGGCCGATACGGTGGTCAACCATGACCAGGCACCGGAGCTCCGGTACGGGGAGACCCGGGCCTTTTCTGTCTCATTGCCGTGCGCTGCGATGAAGCGGGGGAAAGACCTGTTCGGGCACAACGCTTGAAACAATGATCCCTTCAACGAAGATCAATTACTAACCCGAAGAGCCTCGTGGGAAAGCACGATCGGCGGGCGCCGAGAGCCTGTCCGGTCACACTCGTCCAAAGTGATCCGGTCACACCTTCCTTGATCTTGATAATGACGGCGCGCTCGACGCGACGGTAACGGTGTGCCCGAGGCGACTGCCCGACACCTGATTTACCGGGCTGGTCCAACCCAAAAACGCACCCCGCCGCCTGCGGCAATTCGGACAGGCAGCTCTTGCAAAATTTGATCTGCATCAGAGCGGGGAAATGGGGCGTATTCGTATATGGCTAATGCAGCGGCCCCCACCCATTAGCTCCAACCCTCGTCAGTGGGGTAGTCGCTGCACTAACTCCATTACTTTACATTCTGCAGCCGGACTCTGCAACCGGGTTCGCCTTCCAGATGGTGACAGGTTTGGGAGTGACTGAAGCGTTTCGGGTTTTCTCGACGGCGCTACGGCCGCACCGGGCGACGCTCTCGCAGACCGTACCATCGATTGGCCCTGGGTGAAACGGAGAGCAATCAGCCGCCCCTCCTAAATCCCATGAAATCCCCGAACCGTTTCATCACTTTCCGAGCAGCCGCCGGAGCCACCTGCCTATACCTTTCACCCGCGTGCGCGTGTGCCGGTAGAGAGCGAGCTGCGTTTCCGCCTGGCGTGCGGCCCGATCGCTGTCGGGGGTGAGGCCCACCACGAAGGTGCCGATGGTGCATCGCTCGCTCCACAGGCGTGACATCACAGGATGGTTCGCTTCTGCGCAGGAATCGCTTTCCGTGATGTTCGGATCCTCCAGATGATTCCTGGTCACCTCCGCCAGCAGTAGCGTTCCCGGAGAATGGTGCGCGAGAGTTTCGTCGAAGGCGGTCTTCCAGGTGTAGGCGACCCCTGAAGCGATGAGCACGATCAGCACCGCGATCGGCCGCCCGTCGAGCGTCAGCATGTGCACCCGGCATTGGTCGCGCTGCGCAAGGAGCTGGGTTGCTTCGCGGGCGAAAGCCGCGTGCATCCGGTCGACGCGCATGGCAGTGCCAGCCCGTCCTTTCCATCCGGCGACCTCCAGAGACAGGAAGGCTTCCACACCTTCCGCCACGTCGTCGGGGTTGCGGGCGATCTTGTATTCCAGCCGGCCGAGACCTTCCAGCTGGCGCTTCTGCCGGCGCAACTCGCGGAAATGATGTGGCTTCAGGTTCTTCCGCAGATAGCTGTCCCCGTCGAGGCCGCTCCGCAGGTACGGACGCTCCACCTGGCCGGACACGATGAGCGGGAGGCTACGGGCCTCGGCTACCGCATGCAGGGCGGCGGCGAACGGGCCGTCGGTTCGCGTGTCGGGGAATACGAACACCTTCGGCAGCTTCAGGCTGGGCTGCGCCAGCATCCGGAAGAAATCCTCGAGCACGCCCACGGGATCGTCATGATCCACCAGCGGTGTGCCGAGCGGCCCGAACGGGTTGGACCAGGTGCGCATCACCGGGACGGCCACCGGAACCGGAAGATTTTCGACGGTGAACGGAACGAGCAGCCGCAGTCGGCTCCGCTCCCGCGTCTCGTCGCGAATCACGGCGAGCCGCATGTCCCGGTCGTCGAGCCGCGGCATGGCCGGGGCGAGAAAGCGCGGACTGAAGAACACATTGGGCTCGATCGCCCGCGCGCCGAGATGGTCGAGTTCATCGAGCAGGCCGAAACCGGCCGACCGCGGATAGATGGCGAGCCGCCGCGTCGGACCGGCAGGAAGCGCCTGGACGAGGCGCTCCAGGTCGTCTGGTTTGAGTGCGGAGACAAGTTCCTGCGGCAGCGGGCCTGAACCGGCGCTGCCCGACACCTCCACCAAAGGTGCGGCCATGAATTATCCCCCGTGAACTCCGGCAACTCCTATCGCAGAAGTTCTAATAGCAGGTTTGCGGCAACGCGATCCTTTTGGAAGCCAACAAAGTGAAAAGGCCTCTCACATTTTCGAGAGGCCTTTTCCTTCGCTCTTTTATTCCGCCACGAAAGCGCCGTGGCAATGCTTGTATTTCTTGCCCGATCCGCAGGGGCAGGGCTCGTTGCGGCCCACGCGGCCCCACGTGGACGGATCGTTCGGATCCCTTTCGGTGGCGGTGGCGGGCGCTGCAGCCAGGGTAAGCAGACTGCCGCTCGCATCGTCCTCCCCGGTGGCGGGGTCGATGTGGTGGGCCTCCATCTGCTGCGGCACCTGCGGCGGCGGCGTCTCGCGCACCAGCTCGACGCGGGCGAGCTGCGCCGTGACGGCCTCGCGCAGGTTGTGCAGCATGGCCTGGAACAGCTCGAAAGCCTCGCTCTTGTACTCGTTGAGCGGGTCGCGCTGCGCATAGCCGCGGAAGCCGATCACCGAGCGCAGGTGGTCGAGGTTGACCAGGTGCTCGCGCCACAGCATGTCGAGCGTCTGCAGCAGGATCGACTTCTCCACGTAGCGCATGATGTCCGACCCGAAGCGCTCGGCCTTCTCGGCAAAGGCCCTGTCGGACGCCTCGATGATGCGCGCGCGGATGTCATCCTCCGCAATGCCCTCTTCCTGCGCCCACTCTTCGATGGGCAGGTCCAGGTTGAGGACGCGCTGTACGGCCTCGCGCAGTCCCTTCACATCCCACTGCTCTGCATAGGCGTGCTCGGGAATGTGCTTGGCCACCAGGTCGTAGATGACGTCATGGCGCATCTCGGTGACGGTATCGGAGACGTTCTCCCCGTCCATCAGCTCGAGGCGCTGCTCGAAGACGACCTTGCGCTGGTCGTTCATGACGTCGTCGAACTTGAGCAGGTTCTTGCGGATGTCGAAGTTGCGGGCTTCGACCTTCTTCTGCGCCTTTTCCAGAGCCTTGTTGATCCAGGGATGGATGATGGCTTCGCCCTCCTTGAGGCCGAGCTTCTGCAGCATTCCGTCCATGCGGTCGGAGCCGAAGATGCGCATCAGGTCGTCCTGCAGCGACAGGAAGAACTTGGAGCGGCCCGGGTCGCCCTGGCGGCCGGAGCGGCCGCGCAACTGGTTGTCGATGCGACGGCTCTCATGGCGCTCGGTGGCGAGCACGTAGAGACCGCCGGCGGCAAGCGCCTTTTCCTTGAGGCGCTGGACGTCTTCGCGGATGGCCTTCTCGCGCGCCTCGCGCTCCGGTCCGGGCGGCATGTCCCCGAGCTCCTCGGCAATCCGCATCTCGGCGTTGCCGCCGAGTTGGATGTCGGTGCCGCGGCCGGCCATGTTGGTGGCGATCGTGATGGCGCCGGGACGTCCGGCCTGCGCCACGATCGCGGCTTCGCGCTCGTGGTGGCGGGCGTTCAGAACCTCGAAGTCGGTGAAGCCTTCCTTGCGCAGCAGGCTGGCGAGGTACTCGGACTTCTCGATGGAGGTGGTGCCGACGAGGATTGGCTGGCCGCGCTCGCGCGCCGCCTTGATCTCCTTGATGATGGCCCGGTACTTCTCTTCGGCCGTGCGGTAGACCTCGTCGTCCTCGTCGATGCGCTGAACCGGCAGATTGGTCGGGATCTCGACCACGTCCAGGCCATAGATGTTGGCGAACTCCTCCGCTTCCGTGGAGGCCGTGCCGGTCATGCCGGCCAGCTTCTCGTACATGCGGAAGTAGTTCTGGAAGGTGATGGACGCCAGCGTCTGGTTTTCCGGCTGGATCTTGACGTGTTCCTTGGCCTCGAGCGCCTGGTGCAGGCCGTCCGAATAGCGGCGGCCCGGCATCATGCGGCCGGTGAACTCGTCGATGATCACCACCTCGCCGTTGCGAACGATGTAGTCGCGGTCGCGCTGAAACAGGTGATGCGCCTTCAGCGCGTTGTTGAGGTGGTGGACGATGGCGACGTTCTCGACGTCATAGAGGGATTCGCCCTTGAAGAGCTTCGCCTCGCGCAGCAGCTGCTCGACCTTCTCCGTGCCCTTTTCGGTGAAGGTGGCGGTGCGCTGCTTCTCGTCGACCTCGTAATCATCCTTGTCGAGCTTGAGGATGAAGGCGTCGATCGTGTTGTAGAGATCCGAACGGTCCTCTAGCGGGCCGGAGATGATGAGCGGCGTGCGCGCCTCGTCGATCAGGATCGAGTCGACCTCGTCGACGATCGCGTAGGCATGGCCGCGCTGCACCATCTGCGCGCGGTCATATTTCATGTTGTCGCGCAGATAGTCGAAGCCGAGCTCGTTGTTGGTGGCATAGGTGATGTCGCAGGCATAGGCGGCGCGCCGTTCCTCATCCGAAAGTCCGTGGACGATGACGCCCGTGGACAGGCCCAGGAAACCGTAGACCTGGCTCATCCAGCCGGCATCGCGCTTGGCCAGATAGTCGTTCACCGTGACGACGTGAACGCCCTTGCCAGTCAGTGCGTTGAGATAGGTGGGCAGTGTTGCGACCAGCGTCTTGCCTTCGCCGGTCTTCATCTCGGCGATGGCGCCCTCGTGCAGGACCATGCCGCCGATGAGCTGCACGTCGAACGGACGCAGGCCGATGGTACGGCGTGCGGCTTCCCTGACCACGGCAAAGGCAGGGACAAGCAGGTCCTCGAGCGATGCGCCGTTCGCGAGCTTCTCGCGGAATTCCTGTGTCTTGCCCCGCAGGGCCTCATCCGAGAGCGCCTGGATCTCGGGTTCGAGGGCATTGATCGCTTCGACCCGGGACCTGTAGCCGCGTACGCGGCGTTCGTTTGCGGAGCCAAAAATCTTGCGGACGAGGCCGCCAAAACTGACCATCAGATGGTCCTCTCAATTCGTCTTTCGGACAATGGGATGCCGTATGATTGCGCCAGTTTCAAGCTATGCCTGAAGTATGACGGGCCCGCGTCGCGCGAAAAGGACTTCTGGACGCTGGGTTGAAGGACAGATAAGAGGGGCATCCAGCGATGTCAACTTCGGGGAAAGTGGGGGGTCACCGCAAATTCCGCCATATTTCTTGCGCGGTGTGGGGCATCTCGCCTTTTTCGATCGTGCCGTACTCGATCCTTACCAAACGGAGAAACTTTCTCATGCTTAGATCCGTGCGCAAAACTCTCGCAGCCTCGATCGGCCTGGCACTGATGGCGGGCGTGATGGGCAGCCAGCCAGCCGCCGCGCAGGAGGACAAGGTCCTTGCCACCGTCAACGGCCACCAGATCACCGAAGCTGACCTCAAGCTGGCTGAACAGCAGCTCGGTCCGCAGTTTGCACGCCTTCCGGAGGCCGATCGCCGTGTCGCCCTTCTGTCCGCGCTCATCGACCTCAACCTTTTTGCCGAAGCGGCGGCGGAGCAGAAGATCGACGAGACGGACGAGTTCAAGAAGCAGCAGGAGTTTCTGAAGAATCAGGCCCTCCACAGCGCCTACATCGACAAGAACGTGATCGAGCCGATCACCGAGGAGGAAGTGCGCGCCCGCTACGACGAAGAAGTGGCCAAGCTCACCATGCCGGAGGAAGTCCATGCCCGGCACATCCTCGTCGAGACGGAGGATGAGGCGAAGGAAATCATTGCCGAGCTCGATAAGGGCGGTAATTTCGAGGAGATCGCCAAGGCGAAGTCGAAAGACGGCGCGGCAGCCAATGGCGGCGACCTTGGCTACTTCACCAAGGGCCGCATGGTGCCGGAGTTCGAGACGGCGGCATTTGCCATCGAGCCGGGCAGCTACTCTAAGGAGCCCGTGCAGACGCAGTTCGGCTGGCACGTGATCAAGGTCGAGGACAAGCGCCAGCAGCCCGTTCCTCCGTTTGAGCAGGTCTCCGACGAGATCCGCTCGGTGATCGTGCGTGAGAAGTACGTCAATACGCTGAGGGACATCCGCGGCAAGGCTTCGGTCGAGATTCCGGATGCCGAGCTCAAGACTGCGGTTGACGAGCTGTTTGCGCAGCAGATTGGCACGGCGGACGATCAGGCCCAGTAAGGATCGCGCCGAATGCAGTGACGGGGCGGGAAGTGTAGCCGGACGGCGGCACCTCCCGCCCTTTTGTATTTCGTACACTGTTTCGCTCTTGCCTGGAGTCTTGCCATGAGGCAGAGGGGATCAGGCTCATTTACGCGGTAAGATTCATGTCCACGACCGTTTCTCCCCTTGCTCCCAAGCGTTATCCGAAGATGCCCGAGATTCCTGGCGTCCGCATCGCGACCGCCGAGGCCGGCATCAAGTACAAGGGCCGCACCGACCTGATGGTGATGGTCTTCGACGAAGGCACCGAAGTGGCCGGCGTCTTCACGCGCTCGAAGTGTCCCTCGGCCCCGGTTGATTTCTGCCGCCAGAACCTTCCCGGCGGAAAGGCCCGCGTGCTGGTGGTCAACTCCGGCAATGCCAATGCCTTTACCGGCAAGAAGGGCCGCGAGGCGACCGCGCTGGAGGCGAAGGCGGCGGCAGCTGCCGCCGGCTGCAAGGAGAACGAGGTGTTCCTCGCCTCCACCGGCGTGATCGGTGAACCGCTCGCCGCCGACAAGTTCTCGCATCTTCTGGGCGATCTGGTGAAGCGGGCCGAGCCCGGCGCCTGGAAGGAAGCCGCCCAGGCCATCATGACCACCGACACCTATCCCAAGTACCTGACCGCCAAGGCGGATCTGGGCGGCGTCGAGATCACGATCAACGGCATCGCCAAGGGCGCCGGCATGATCGCGCCGGACATGGCGACGATGCTTTCCTTCGTGGCGACCGACGCGCCGATTGCCGCGCCCGTACTGCAGGACATGCTGTCGAAGGGCACGGCCAAGACCTTCAACGCGGTGACGGTCGACAGCGATACCTCCACCAGCGACACGCTGCTGCTGTTCGCCACCGGCAAGGCGGCCGAACGCGGCGCGCCGCGCATCACCGACCCGAAGGATCCGCGCCTTGGCGCGTTCCGCCGCGCGTTGAACCGTATTCTGAAGCAGCTGGCGCTGCAGGTGGTGCGCGACGGCGAGGGCGCCCGCAAGATGATCGAGGTGAATGTCACCGGCGCGAAGGCCGCCCGCTCCGCCAAGCGCATCGCGCTCTCCATCGCCAATTCTCCGCTGGTGAAGACTGCCGTAGCGGGTGAGGACGCCAACTGGGGCCGCGTCGTGATGGCCGTCGGCAAGGCCGGCGAGCCGGCCGACCGTGATCTTCTGACCATCTGGTTCGGCGAGCATCGCGTTGCGCATCAGGGCGAGCGCGATCCGGATTACTCCGAGGAGGCGGTGTCGGCGTACATGAAGCGCGACGACATTGTCATCACGGTTGACCTTGGTCTCGGCCGCGGCAAGGCGACGGTCTGGACCTGCGACCTGACCAAGGAATACGTGGCCATCAACGGCGACTACCGGAGCTGACGCGCATGGCGGGGGCTGGGCTGGCCAATCTGGCGGATGTCAGGCGCATCGAGGCGGCGGGCTTCCGCGCCTGGCCGGCTGCCGCCGTACACTATGACGGCACCTGGATGGTTCGCCTGACGGCCGGCCATCCTTCCGGCCGCCTGAATTCCATCAACCCGATGGACCCGCATGACTGTCACCGCCTGGATGAGCGGATCGAGCGTCTTTCCCGCTATTTTCGTGAGAATGGCCGCACGCCCGCTTTCCGCCTGACGCCCCTGTCGGCGCCGCAGATCGCCGCCCGGCTCGACGAGTTGGGCTGGGTGAGCCGCAAGCAGACGACCGTGATGCGTTTGCCCCTTGGGAATGACGCCCTGGCAGGGGCTGATGACGTGACACCGGTGGAAGAGGTCGAGCGCTACGTCGAGGCTTCGGTGTTCACCCACGGCAATCCGCCCGAGATCAAGCCGGGCTTGCGCCGGGTGGTGGAATCGATAAGGGCCGATCGCGGCTTCTTCGTCCTGGAGCAGGACGGCAAGCCGGCGACCAGTCTTCTCTGCGTTCGCGATGGTGATGTGGTCGGCCTCTTCGACATTGCGACGGCGGAATTCGCGCGCGGCCGGGGCAATGCCCGCCGCCTGATCCCGGCCGCCCTCAAATGGGCCTTTACGCGCGGCGCGCGCCAGGCGTACCTTCAGGTGGAGGATGCCAATCCCGCGAAGGAGCTCTACCGCTCCCTCGGCTTTACCGATGGATACGCTTACGTCTACCGCGAACCGCAGGATTGACCATGATGGACACTTCGAGCCCCAAACCGATCCTGCTGGTCGCCGCCTGTGCGCTCGTGGATGCGGACAACCGTGTCCTGCTGTCCCAGCGCCCTGAGGGCAAGGCTCTGGCTGGTCTGTGGGAGTTCCCGGGCGGCAAGGTCGAGCCCGGCGAGACGCCGGAGGAAACGCTGGTCCGCGAGCTGCGCGAGGAGCTTGGCATTGAGACGAAGGTGCCATGCCTTGCGCCGCTCACCTTCGCGAGCCATGCCTACGAGACCTTCCACCTGTTGATGCCGCTCTATGTCTGCCGCCGCTTCGAGGGTATCCCGATGCCGCGCGAGGGACAGGTTCTCAAGTGGGTGGCTCCGCGCAACATGCGCGACTACCCCATGCCGCCGGCCGACGAACCTCTGATCCCGTTCCTGATCGACCTCCTCTGACCACGCCTGACCGGCCCCGTGGTGAGCCGTCGAACCATGCGCCGTCACATCATGAGCCCGTCGAGCCTGCGACCGGTCCAATCCCTCCGGTCGCTCGTGCTGGCAGACCGTCTTTCCCGCGGTCCCGCCCGGCCGATTTAACCCTTCTTAACGTTAATCGCCCCATTAAACTTTCCTTTAGCGGCCGGTGAGAGCCTGTGCGTGAGGGCGCATGGGGCGTTCTTTTGAGGGACCGGTCCGGTGCTGTCGAAGCAAGATCTGAAGGGGACATTCAGGCGAAGCTGGCTATCCAACGCGGGCGTTGGCGTGTTGCGCGTACTCCTGCTGTTTGGGTCCGCGGCGGTCGCCCTGTCGCTGACACTGGCACCGGACAGTGAACGGCGCGTGGTGCGACAGGCGCTTTTCGAGCCGGGCATTGATCACTTCCTGACCGGGGCGATCGGCGGTCCTGCTGTGGATCAACAGAGAAGCGTCTTACGGTCTTCGCTGGAGTCTGAATGTATCATCAGCCGGGACGGGTCAAAGCGAGGAAGATGCTGAAGGGGCGGCGATGAGGGGCGAGTCTTTCCTGAAGGACCAGCGCGGCGCGACAGCCGTGGAATACGCATTGATTGTAAGCGTGCTGGTGCTGGCGATCGTGACGGGTCTGGCAGAGCTGGGTTTCCTGACCTCGCTCTTTTTCTCCAACAGGGAATTGCAGTCAGCCCTTGCCGGCGAATAGGCCGGGAAGGACGCTGTGTCGGGGACGGTTTCCTGAAGGCGCCGCCGGCGCCTTCGGCAAAATGGTCTATTTCTTCTGCTTGTCGAGTTCGTCGAGCACGTTGGCGAGCGAAACGGCCGCGCTGCCGGGCTTGAGAGGCTTCTGCTGGCTTTCGTGCGGCGCCCAGCCGGACATCCAGATGATGTTGAACGTTGCCCGGACGCGCCCGTCCGGGTCCGAGAACCGATCCTGGTAGATCTCCGCCGCCCGCAGGAACAGCTTGCGTGAAGCCGGTTTCCGGCTTCGCTCCACAAGCGCGCTTGTCGCGCCCATGGCTCTGAGGTCGCGCATCAGGTCGAACATCGTGTTGTATCGCACGGGCATCGTCTCGACGTCCGTGACCGGCAGCGAAAAACCCGCGCGCTGCAGCAGACCGCCCGCATCGCGCACGTCTGCGAACGGATAGACGCGCGGGGAGGCTCCGCCCGTAAGCTCCGCCTCGGCTTCCAGAAGCGACTGCCTGAGTTCCTGCAGCGTGCTGCCGCCCGCCATCGCGCCGAGAAACAGCCCGTCGGGCTTCAGCACCCGCCGGATCTGCACGAGCAGCCCCGGCAGGTCGTTGACCTCGTGCATCGTGAGCAGGGACACCGCAAGGTCGATGCTTTCCGGCTCCAGCGGCACGATCTCCGGCTCCGCCAGCACGCCCTCGAATTCATCGTCGCCGAGCAGCCGCTGGTCAGCCTCGACGCGCAGTACCGTCGCCGCCTTGCCGCTGGCGGCCACCACCCGCGCGGCATCGGGAGTCAACGAGAAGATCGCCGCCGCCCGCTCGAACCGGCGTTCGACCGTGGACAGGCGCTCCCCCAGGTCTTCCGCCATGCGCTGCATGAGGAAGTCGGCTCCCGCCGGGCCCTGCGTCAGGGCACGGAGCTTGCGGGCAATGAGAAGCTGCGGGTCGAAGATGATGTCCATGGTCACTCCAATGCTTCCCGCGCAATGGCACAAATCTGCTATGATGCAAAGGTGGGGAGCATGACGCGGGGGGCAAGATGCACATAGGCGGGGTGATGCGCCAGCTTTGCGAGTGGCCGGCGAGGATTCTGTTCCCGCCCACCTGCCTCGGTTGCCGCAACATCGTGGAACAGCCCGGAACGCTCTGCCCCGACTGCTGGCCGCAAGTGCGTTTCATTGAACGGCCCTGGTGCGAGGTGATGGGCACGCCTTTTGCCCACGACATGGGGGAGGGCATGCTGTCGGCGGAAGCCATCGCCGATCCGCCGCCGTTTGTCCGGGCCCGCTCGGCAGTGCTCTATCAGGGTGTTCCGCAACGCATGGCGCGCGCGCTCAAGTTTGGCGACCGGACCGACCTCGCGCCATGGATGGCGCGCTGGATGGTCCGCGCCGGAGCGGAGCTGATCGCGGACGCCGACGCGATTGTGCCGGTACCCCTGCACCGCTACCGGTTTCTGAGCCGCCGTTTCAACCAGTCGGCCGAGCTCTCCCGGGCGATCGCCCGCCAGACCGGGCTGCCGCATCTTCCCGGCGTGCTGGTGCGCCGCAAGGCGACGCGTCCGCAGGTTGGACTGACGGCCCCAGAGCGCCGTGCGAACCTGGACGGTGTGTTCACCGTCCCCGAGCGTTGCCTTCCGCTCGTGAGGGACAGAAGGCTCATTCTCGTGGACGATGTCTATACCACTGGCACAACGGTAAAGGCCGCCACCCGGGTGTTGCTGCGGGCTGGCGCGGCGGCGGTGGATGTGCTCACCTTCGCCCGCGTCCTGCCGGAGGACTTTGCTATCGCCAGCAGGGAGCATATATAAGCCGCACAAGAAGATGCGGAAAAATAAATGCCAAATGTAACGATCTATACGCGCCTGGGCTGCGGTTACTGCACCCGTGCGAAGCGCTTGCTCGATGAAAAGGGCGTTGAGTATACGGAGTATGATGCGAGCTTCTCACCGGAGCTGCGGGCCGAAATGATCCAGCGCGCTAACGGCAGATCAACCTTCCCTCAGATATTCATAGGCGACTATCATGTCGGGGGATGCGACGACCTTCATGCCCTGGAAAAGGAAGGGCGCCTCGACGAGCTTCTTTTCGGAGATGCCTGAATGACATCTTTTCGCGTAGCAGCCCTGCAGATGCGCAGCGGCACCGATCCGCAGGCCAACCTGACCGCCTTCGAGGCGCTTGTCCGCGAAGCGGCCGGAAGCGGGGCTGTCTATGTCCAGAGCCCGGAGATGACCGGAGTGCTGGTCCGTGGCAGGGAGGCGCTGATGGAGCGCATTACCACCGCCGACAAGGACCCGCTCGTCCGCAGGGCTTCTGAACTCGCGCGTGAACTGTCCGTCTTCATTCACATAGGCTCGACGGCCGTTCTCCTGGAGGATGGACGGGTCGCCAACCGGGCCTTCCTGTTCGGGGCTGAAGGCGAGCTGATCGCTACCTACGACAAGATCCACATGTTCGATGTCGATCTCGACAATGGCGAGAGCTGGCGCGAGTCGGCAACTTATGCGCCCGGCGACCGGGCGGTCGTGGCGCAGCTGCCCTTCATGAACCTTGGGCTGGCGATCTGCTACGACGTTCGCTTCCCGCAGCTGTTCCGCGCCCAGGCGCTTGCCGGCGCCGATGTGCTGGCCATCCCGGCCGCCTTCACCCGCCAGACGGGCGAGGCCCACTGGCATGTGTTGCAACGCGCGCGCGCCATCGAGAACGGCGCCTGGGTCATTGCTGCCGCGCAGGGTGGCAGGCATGAGGACGGTCGCGAGACCTATGGCCACACGCTGATCGTCGATCCCTGGGGCCGGATTGTCGCCGACGCAGGAAACGACGAGCCAGGCATCGTTGTGGCCGAGATCGATGTATCGGCCTCGGCTGACGCCCGCCGCAAGATTCCGAACCTGAAGAACGCAAGGGATTTCATTCCGCCGTCTCCCGTTGGAGCGGAGGTGATGGCATGATCAAGTACAATCTGAACTGCAGTAACGGTCACGAATTCGAGGCCTGGTTCCGCAGCGCCGATGACTTCGATCAGCAAAAGCAGCGCAAGCTGGTTTCGTGCCCCCAGTGCGGCACCAATGACGTGAACAAGGCGCTGATGGCGCCGGCCGTTTCCACCTCGCGCAAGAAGCAGCAGGTGGCGCTGGCCATGTCCAACGAGCAGAAGCAGTTCCTGGAGCAACTGCGGGCATTCACGCGCCAGGTGCGCGAGAATGCCGAATATGTCGGCCCGCGCTTCGCCGAGGAGGCGCGCAAGATCCATTTCGGTGAGACGGAAGTGCGGGGCATCTACGGCGAAGCCACGCTGGACGAAGCCCGCTCGCTGGCCGAAGACGGCATCGACTTCATGCCCCTGCCGATCCTTCCCGAAGACAGGAACTGAGATCTCCATTCCGCTGGGCTTGTTGCCGCGCTCCCGCATCCTCTGCCGTTGGGATACCCGGCGGGGTATGGTTTTCCGGGCGCAGCCCAGGTCCGGCCAGCAGCGGCAGCGGGAGCCCTTGATTACTCCCCTGACTGCGGCTTTTCCGCCAGCACCATGTAGTTGACGTCCATGTCGCGGGAGCGCTGCCAGCGGTCGGCGAGCGGGTTGTAGGTCACGCCCGTCCTGTCCTTGATGGTGAGGCCGTTGGCCATGAGAGCGCCTTCAAGCTCCTCGGGGCGCACCAGCTTGCGGTAGTCGTGGGTTCCGCGCGGCAGCCAGCGCAGGATGTATTCCGCACCGATGATGGCGAGCCCCCACGCCTTCAGCGTGCGGTTGATCGTCGCGACGAACATCAGCCCGCCAGGCTTCAGCATTTCCGCGCACTTGGCGATGAAGAGGTCCACGTCCGAAACGTGCTCGACCACCTCCATGTTGAGAATGACGTCGAACCGCTCGCCCTGATCGGCGAGCGCCTCCGCGGTCTCGGCCCGGTAGTCGATGGCAAGGCCGCTTTCAGCCGCGTGGAGCTTGGCGACCTCGATGTTGGTGGCCGAAGCGTCGGCGCCCACGACGCTGGCGCCCAGCCGCGCCATCGGCTCGGACAGAAGGCCGCCGCCGCAGCCGATGTCCAGGAAGCGCAGTCCCTGGAAGGGCCGCACGCCATTGGGGTCGCGCCCGAAATGGGCGGCGACATGGTCACGGATATAGGCCAGCCGCACCGGGTTGAACTTGTGGAGGGGCTTGAACTTGCCGCTCGGGTTCCACCACTCCTGCGCGATGCGCGAAAAGCGCTCGACTTCGGCGCTGTCGATTGTCGTAGGCTGGCTGTCCTGCATTGCTCATCTCCTGCACTTGTCTGGAAGTCGGGCGTGACGAATGTATTGTCAAGCCTCAGCATCGCTTGCGGAATACATCACCATTGGATATTTGAAGCGCGCCGCTATCTGGCGGAGACAGGTTCAGGAGAGCCTTGGGCTCGTTAATTGCGAGGGCACATCTAGGATCATGGCGCGCATTGTAATGAAGTTCGGCGGAACCTCCGTCGCTGACCTCTCCCGTATCTTTCGCGTTGCGCGCCACGTCAAACGCGAGGTGGATGCGGGCCACCAGGTTGCCGTGGTTGTCTCCGCCATGGCCGGCAGGACTAATGAGCTTGTCGGCTGGGTGCAGGAAATGCCGAAGGCCTGCGGTTCCCAGTCGCCTTTTTACGATGCTCGCGAGTATGACACGGTTGTCGCTTCCGGCGAGCAGGTGACGAGCGGTTTGCTGGCGATTGCGCTGCAGTCCATCGGCGTTGATGCCCGTTCCTGGCAAGGGTGGCAGATCCCGATCCGCACGGATGGCGCGCATGGCGCCGCCCGTATTCTCGACATCGACGGCAGCGAGATTATCCGCCGCATGGAGATGGGGCAGGTGGCCGTCGTGGCCGGCTTCCAGGGGCTTGCTCCGGACAACCGCATCGCTACGCTGGGCCGCGGTGGTTCCGACACCTCGGCCGTGGCGCTGGCCGCCGCCGTGAAGGCGGACCGCTGCGACATCTACACCGACGTGGACGGCGTCTACACGACCGACCCGCGCATCGAGCCGAAGGCGCGCCGCTTGGCGAAGGTGTCCTTCGAGGAAATGCTGGAAATGGCCTCGCTCGGCGCGAAGGTGCTGCAGGTTCGCTCGGTCGAGCTGGCGATGGCCCACAAGGTCCGCACCTTTGTGAGGTCCTCTTTTGAAGAACCGGACGCGCCCGGCATGGGGGATTTCCTGAACCCGCCCGGCACACTCATTTGCGACGAGGAAGAAATCGTGGAACAGCAGGTTGTCACCGGCATCGCCTTTGCCAAGGATGAAGCTCAGATCTCCCTACGCCGTGTCGCTGACAGGCCGGGAGTTTCCGCGGGCATTTTCGGTCCGCTGGCCGAAGGCAACATCAACGTCGACATGATCGTCCAGAACGTCTCCGAGGACGGCAAGTTCACCGACATCACCTTCACGGTTCCCTCGGGCGACATGCAGAAGGCGGTGGCCATCCTCGAGGGCGTGCGCGACACGGTCGGCTTCGACACGATCCAGTCCGAGACGGGCCTTGCCAAGGTTTCGGTGATCGGCATGGGCATGCGCACCAACGCGGGCGTTGCAGCCACGGCCTTCAAGGCGATGGCGGAGAAGGGCATCAACATCCGCGCCATCACCACGTCGGAGATCAAGATCTCCATTCTGATCGATGCGCCTTACGCGGAGCTGGCGGTCAGGACTTTGCATTCTGCCTACGGGCTGGATAAACAATAAGCCGACGCGGAGCTATAGTGCTTCGCGCGTCGCCTCCGGCGGACGACGAACGACGAAGCTTTGGAGCATGATCCATGCCTGATTCTGCAGGCGGCCCCCGTCTATTGCTGAAGCGGCTCCGCGAGCTGATGGCGGAGCCTGCTGAACCGCAGGAGCGGCTGAACCGCCTCGTCAGGGAGATCGCCCGGAATTTCGTCGCGGAAGTCTGCTCGCTCTATGTGCTGCGGGCGGACTCGGTCCTCGAGCTCTACGCCACCGAAGGTCTGAACCCCACCTCGGTTCACCAGGCCCAGCTTCGTCTGGGCGAAGGTCTGGTGGGTACGATCGCGGCAAGCGCCCGCCCGCTCAACCTCGCCGATGCGCAGAAGCATCCGGCCTTCGCCTACCTGCCGGAGACGGGCGAGGAAATCTACCATTCCTTTCTCGGCGTACCCGTCCTGAGGGCAGGCCGCACGCTCGGCGTTCTCGTCGTTCAGAACCGAACCCAGCGTCATTACAGCGAGGACGAGGTCGACGTTCTCGAGACCGTCGCGATGGTTGTCGCCGAGATGATCGCGAGCGGCGACCTGGTGCGTCTGGCCCGCCCCGGCATCGAGCTCGATCTGCGCCGTCCCGTTCATCTGCGGGGCCATTCCTTCAATGATGGCATTGGCCTCGGCCACGTCGTCCTGCACGAGCCGCGCATCCTGGTTGAGGATCTGTTCGCCGAGGACATCGAGCATGAGAAGGAGCGTCTGGAGCAGGCGCTGAGCTCGTTGCGCCTGTCCATCGACAACATGCTCTCGCGCCGCGACGTCGCCTTCGAGGGCGAGCACAGGGCGGTCCTCGAGGCCTATCGCATGTTCGCCAACGACCGCGGCTGGGTGCGCCGCCTGGAGGAGGCGATCCAGAACGGCCTGACTGCGGAGGCCGCGGTCGAGAAGGTGCAGAGCGACATGCGCGCGCGCATGATGCACATGACTGACCCCTACCTGCGCGAGCGCATGAGCGACTTTGACGATCTGGCGAACCGTCTGCTGCGCCAGCTGATGGGTCGCGGACCCGACGCGCTGTCGGAGATCATGCCGCGCAACGCCATTCTGGTGGCGCGCAACATGGGAGCGGCCGAGCTTCTGGATTATCCGCGCGACCGCCTGCGTGGCCTCGTTCTGGAAGAGGGCGCGCCGACCAGCCACATCGTCATCGTGGCCCGCGCCATCGGCCTGCCTACCGTTGGCCAGGTCAAGGGGGTGGTCTCGCTCGCCGAGAATGGCGATTCGATCATCGTCGATGGCGAGGATGGCCAGGTCCACCTGCGGCCGCCTGCAGACATCGAAACCGCCTATGCCGAGAAGGTGCGCTTCCGCGCCCGCCGGCAGAAGCTTTACCGGGAGTTGCGCGACAAGCCGTCGGTTACCAAGGATGGCGTCCCGGTTGAGCTGCTTATGAATGCGGGCCTTGCGGTCGACCTGCCGCAGCTGGCCCAGTCGGGTGCGTCCGGCATTGGCCTCTTCCGCACCGAGCTGCAGTTCATGGTGGCGCTGACCTTCCCGCGCGTCGAGGCTCAGGAGCGGCTCTATCGCGAGGTTCTGGATGCGGCCGAGGGGCGGCCGGTCACCTTCCGTACCCTGGATATCGGCGGCGACAAGGTTCTTCCCTATTTCAACGTCACGCATCAGGAGGAGAACCCGGCCTTAGGCTGGCGTGCCATCCGCCTGACGCTTGATCGTCCGGCGCTGCTGCGCACGCAGGTGCGCGCCCTGCTCAAGGCCGCCGGCGGCCGCGAGCTCAAGTTCATGCTGCCCATGGTGACGGAGATCAGCGAGATCCATCAGGCTCGCCAGATCGTCGATCGCGAGGTGCGACACCTCTCGCGCTTTGCCTATCATCTCCCGACCAGTCTGAAGATCGGCGCCATGATCGAAGTTCCCTCGCTTCTCTGGCAGCTTGACGAGCTGATGGAAGCGGTGGATTTCGTCTCCGTCGGCTCGAACGACCTGTTCCAGTTCGTCACGGCGACGGACCGCGGTAACACCCGCGTTTCCGACCGATTCGATCCGATCAGCGTGCCGTTCCTGCGTCTGCTGCGGCAGATCGTTAAGGCGGGCGAAAAGCACAATACGCCGGTGACGATTTGCGGCGAGCTTGCAAGCAAGCCGATCTCCGCCATGGCTCTGCTGGCGGTCGGGTTCCGTTCCGTGTCGATGTCGGCTTCGTCCATCGGTCCGGTCAAGGCGATGGTCCGCGAGCTGCCGCTGCAGGAACTTGCCGAATGGATGGACGAGGCGCTTGCAAGCCACTGCGCGAAGACCGATATCCGTGCGGGCCTGATCGAATTTGCCAGGAAGCACGATATCCCGCTCTGAAAAGATAACACTGGGCTTTGCTTATGATTGAACTGCCACGTGATCGTATGGATCAGGTGCTGAAGCGTTTCGAGCTGATCGAAACGCAGATGGCCGCGGGTCCGTCTCCGGAAGAATACGTGAAGCTTGCGTCGGAATACGCCGAGCTTCAGGAGATCGCGGGCAAGATCAGGGCTTTGCGCAAGGCCGAGGCGGAACAGGAAGATTTGGAGGCCATGCTCGCCGACAAGAGCCTGGACCGCGAGATGCGGGAACTCGTGGAGGCCGACCGCAAGGATGTCGAGCATCGCATCGAGACTCTGCACCAGGAGCTGCAGCTTCTGCTCCTGCCGAAGGACGCCGCCGACGAGAGAAACGCGATTCTCGAGATCCGCGCGGGCACCGGTGGCGATGAAGCCGCGCTTTTCGCGGGCGATCTGTTCCGCATGTACGAGCGCTACGCCTCTCAGCAGGGCTGGAAGGTGGAGGTCGTCTCCGCGAGCGAAGGCGATGCCGGTGGCTACAAGGAAATCGTCGCTTCCGTCTCGGGTCGCGGCGTTTTCGCCAAGCTGAAGTTCGAGTCGGGCGTGCACCGCGTCCAGCGCGTGCCGGAGACGGAGGCCCAGGGCCGCATCCATACGTCGGCGGCCACCGTGGCCGTTCTGCCGGAGGCTGAGGAGGTGGACGTGGAAATCCGCCCCGAGGACATCCGCATCGACACCATGAGAGCCTCCGGCGCTGGTGGCCAGCACGTCAACACCACCGACTCGGCGGTGCGAATCACCCACTTGCCGACCGGCATCGTGGTCGTTCAGGCCGAGAAATCGCAGCATCAGAACCGCGCCCGGGCGATGCAGATCCTGCGCGCGCGTCTTTATGACGCACAGCGCCAGAAGGCGGCCGAGGAGCGGTCCGAGCTGCGCCGCCTGCAGGTCGGCACGGGCGACCGCTCCGAGCGAATCCGCACCTACAACTTCCCCCAGGGGCGCGTGACGGATCACCGGATCAACCTGACACTCTACAAGCTCGACCGCGTCATGGAGGGCGAGCTGGACGAATTGATCAACGCGCTGATCGCTGATCACCAGACCAAGCTCCTGGCGGCCCAGAATAGCGAAAACTGACGATGGCGGAGCCGCTTGGCGCCCTGCTTGCTGCGACCCGGCAGGCGTTTCAGCAGGCCGGCATTGCCGAGGCGGCACTGGAAGCGCGCATTCTGGTCGAGCACTTCACCGGGACCGAGCGCAAGGATGCGATCGTCAATCCCGATCGCCTGATCGGCGATGCGGAGGTGGCGGCCCTGCGGGCCGCTGTGGCCCGGCGGCTTGCAGGCGAACCGGTGTTCCGCATCATTGGCGAACGGGAGTTCTACGGGCTGCGCCTGCGCCTGTCGCCCGAAACGCTGGACCCCAGGCCGGACACCGAAACGCTTGTCGACCTTGCGCTGCCCCACGCCAGGGCCTGTATTGCCCGCACGGGCTCATGCCGGATTCTTGATCTTGGCACGGGAACTGGAGCCATTGCTCTTGCGTTGTTGAGCGTACTTCCGGAAGCAACGGCGCTGGGCGTCGATATTTCGGCGGATGCCCTTGCAACCGCCAGGGCAAATGCCGATATCAATGGATGTGGAGCGCGGTTTTCGACCCTCCAGTCGGACTGGTCGAAGGCGGTCGAAGGAAAGTTCGACCTTCTAGTTTCCAACCCGCCCTACATACCGACGAATGACGTGCAGTCCCTGGACCGCTCCGTGCGCGAGTTCGATCCCCGGTGCGCTCTGGATGGTGGTCAGGATGGGTTGGAGTTCTATCGCCTGACGGCGGACGACGGCCCGAGGCTCCTGAATCGAGAAGGAGTGATTGCCGTCGAGATCGGATTTGACCAGAAACAGAGCGTTGCCGACATATTTTCGGCTAGGGGATTTGTACTGACTGACAGTGTCCGTGATCTTGGCGGTCGTGACAGGGCCCTTGTTTTTCACTTGGCGTGAACAGCGCGGAAAAAAGACTTGGCAAGCCTGGACAATGCCGCTAGGTTCCGCGTGCCAGATGAATGAAACAGGCAGGAGCGTAAGTCCTCCGCCGCAAAACGACCGCTGAACGCAGCGCTTCGTACGGGGATCATCGGGCAAGTGAACATCAGAGAGACCACGTTCGCTCCCGCGCACGCACGCGTGGGCTTGATGGTCAGGAAGATTGTGGAACGGAAGCCAGAGCGCGCTCGAATTTCCGCTGGCAGTTTTTGAAACGAGAGTCGTCTCAAACAAAGAGAATGGTATGAGGCCACAACAACAGAATCGGCGCATTCGGGGCCGTGGCAACGGCAACAATGGCAATAACCGCAGGGGCCCGAACCCGCTGACGCGCACTTACGAGAGCAATGGCCCTGACGTGAAGATTCGCGGCACCGCCCAGCAGATCGCTGAGAAGTACACTGCCTTGGCGCGCGATGCGCAGGGCGCCGGTGACCGGGTGATGGCCGAGAACTACCTGCAGCACGCCGAGCACTACTTCCGGATCATTGCAGCTGCCCAGGCAATGCTGCAGTCGCAGCAGCCGGTTCGTGATTTCCGCGAGGAAGAGGACGATCTGGATTTCCTCGACGCGCCGGCCGGAATGGCTTCCCAGCCCCAGGCCGTGCAGCAACAGCACCATCATAATCAGCAGCAGCAGTCACAGTTGCAGTCCCATCAGCAGCCGGAGGCCCAGCAGGCCGCTCCCGTGGTGGATGACGGAACGGGTCCACAGCCCGTGATCGAAGGCATTCCGGCTGAGGTGGCGCTGAACGAGCGCCAGCAGCGTTCGGAAGGCCAGGGCCGCCGCTCTCGCGAGCGCGGCAACCTCCGCAGTGGCCAGCGGTCTGCGGCTCCGGCGCGCGAAGAGACGGCCGAAGAGCCCGCTCAGGGTTCCGCCGCGCCGGCTCCGTCCGCCGAGGCTCAAACTGCTCCGGCTGAAACCGCCGAGGCCGCTGCTGACGCTTCCGCCCAGGGTGAGGGGGAAGAGAAGCCGCTTCGCCGCACGCGCCGTCCGCGCGTCCGCAAGGCCGCCGAGGCGCAGCCTGAGGAAACCGCTTCCTGATTGCCTTTCAGAGATTCCGGGCGGACGACGAGGCCCCCGCCCGGGGCGGCTCGCCTGAGACTTGAGCCCACCATGCAGGCTGGATCTTCTTCGGGAGATCGGACTGCGCGAGATGTGTGGTTGACTTGCAATGGGGGCGCCTTCGCGAATTTCCGTTTTTTGCTCTTTCGTAAACGGCGGGCGGCGTCCGCCGTTTTTTCGTTCAAGAATCCCGTTTACCCACTCTTGTTGAAGCCGCTGACCCCTCCCATATTGGGGGCATCGGGGCTTGCCGCTCATGGTTTGACGTCAGCCAAATCATTTGGAAGCCCGTCACATTAACCTGACCAATGCTGCCTGGCGGGTTGGTTCAGAGATGGAGACGCTTGAATGAACTTTGAGAAGTATTCCGAACGGGTTCGGGGATTCATCCAGGCCGCGCAGACGCTGGCCCTTTCCCGCAGCCACCAGCAGTTCACCTCCGAGCACCTTCTGAAGGCGCTGATCGACGATGAGGAAGGCTTCGCGGCTTCGCTCATCCAGCGTGCCGGAGGCAATGCCCGCGACGTGAAGCTTGGCGTCGAAGCGGCGCTGAATGCACTGCCCCGGGTGGAGGGCGGCAACGGACAGCTCTATCTTGCACAGCCTCTGGCGAAGGTGTTCGCAACGGCTGAAGAGCTTGCAACCAAGGCTGGCGACAGCTTTGTGACGGTCGAGCGTCTTCTGACCGCCCTTGCCATGGAAAAGTCGGCCAAGAGCTCCGAGATCCTGGCGAAGGCGGGCGTGACCCCCGTCGCGCTCAATCAGGTTATCAATGAGATTCGCAAGGGCCGCACGGCTGACACCGCCAGTGCGGAGCAGGGTTATGACGCGCTCAAGAAGTATGCGCGCGACCTGACGTCCGACGCGCGCGCCGGCAGGCTCGATCCGGTGATTGGCCGCGATGACGAGATCCGCCGCACGATCCAGGTCCTGTCCCGCCGTACCAAGAACAATCCCGTGCTGATCGGCGAGCCCGGCGTCGGCAAGACCGCCATCGTCGAGGGCCTGGCCCTGCGCATCGTCAACGGCGACGTTCCCGAGTCGCTCAAGGACAAGCAGCTCATGGCGTTGGACATGGGCGCGCTGATTGCCGGCGCGAAATATCGCGGCGAGTTCGAGGAGCGCCTGAAGGCCGTTCTGTCTGAGATCCAGGCCGCCTCCGGTGGCGTCATTCTGTTTATCGACGAGATGCACACGCTGGTTGGCGCCGGCAAGTCCGACGGCGCGATGGACGCCTCGAACCTGCTGAAGCCGACTCTGGCCCGCGGCGAGCTGCACTGCATCGGCGCGACTACGCTCGACGAGTACCGGAAGTATGTCGAAAAGGATGCCGCGCTCGCACGCCGCTTCCAGCCTGTTTACGTCCAGGAGCCGACGGTCGAGGATACGATCTCCATCCTGCGCGGTCTCAAGGAGAAGTACGAGCAGCACCACAAGGTGCGCCTGTCCGACTCCGCTCTGGTCGCCGCCGCCAACCTGTCGAACCGCTACATCACAGACCGGTTCCTGCCGGACAAGGCGATCGACCTGGTCGATGAGGCCGCCGCGCGTCTGCGCATGCAGGTCGACTCCAAGCCCGAGGAGCTCGACGAGATCGACCGCCGCATCATGCAGCTGAAGATCGAACGCGAGGCGCTGCGCAACGAGAAGGATGCGGCCTCGAAGGATCGTCTGGAGCGGCTTGAGAAGGAGCTGGCCGGCCTCGAGGAAGAATCCGTCAAGCTCACCAACGCCTGGAAGGCCGAGAAGGACAAGCTGGTTCTGGCCGCCGACCTGAAGCGTCAGCTGGACGAAGCGCGCAACGAACTTGCGATTGCCCAGCGCAAGGGCGAGTTCCAGCGCGCCGGCGAGCTTGCCTATGGCCGCATCCCGGAGCTTGAGAAGAAGCTGCGCGAGGCAGAAGCTTCGACCAGCGATCGCAGCATGGTTGAGGAGACCGTCAAGCCCGAGCACATTGCGCAGGTCATTTCGCGCTGGACCGGCATCCCCGTGGACAAGATGCTGGAAGGCGAGCGTGAGAAGCTCCTGCGCATGGAGGACGAGCTTGCCAAGCGCGTGGTGGGTCAGGGCGAGGCCATCCAGGCCGTCTCCAAGGCTGTCCGCCGTGCCCGCGCAGGCCTGAAGGACCCGAACCGGCCGATCGGCTCGTTCATGTTCCTGGGCCCCACGGGCGTCGGCAAGACCGAGCTGACCAAGGCGCTGGCCGACTTCCTGTTCGATGACGAGCAGGCGATGGTCCGCATCGACATGTCCGAGTTCATGGAGAAGCATTCCGTGGCCCGCCTGATCGGTGCGCCTCCCGGCTACGTCGGTTACGAGGAAGGTGGTGTGCTGACCGAGGCTGTCCGCCGCCGGCCCTACCAGGTGATTCTTTTCGACGAGATCGAGAAGGCCCATGCGGACGTTTTCAACGTGCTGCTGCAGGTGCTGGATGACGGCCGCCTGACGGACGGCCAGGGCCGCACGGTCGACTTCCGCAACACGCTGATCATCATGACGTCCAACCTGGGTGCCGAATACCTGGTGAACCTGGCGGACGATCAGGATGTGGATGCCGCCCGCAATGACGTGATGGCAGTTGTCCAGTCGGCGTTCCGGCCCGAGTTCCTGAACCGCGTGGACGAGATCATTCTCTTCCATCGCCTGCGGCGCGAGGACATGGGCCAGATCGTCCAGATCCAGCTCAAGCGGCTGGAGAACCTGCTGGCCGACCGCAAGATCAACATCGAGCTCGACCAGGATGCGATCGACTGGCTGGCGGACAAGGGTTACGACCCCGCCTACGGTGCGCGTCCGCTGAAGCGTGTCATGCAGCGCGAGCTGCAGGATCCTCTGGCCGAGAAGATCCTGATGGGCGAGATCTTCGACAACTCGACCGTCAAGGTTACGGCGGGCTCCGACCGTCTGATCTTCCGGGTAAAGCGCAACGACGTGGAGACCGAGGCCGCGGCCTGACGGCTGCAGGTCCGGGCCTGGCTCCCCGGTAAGAATCAGGGAGCCCCGGGACCCGACACGACGACACTGAAGAGCCCGGAGCCGAAAAGCCCCGGGCTCTTTTTCTTTGACGGGAACGCGCGTTACCATCAGCCGCCGCCGGAAGGCGGCGATCAGTTCACGAGCGAGGCCTGTCATGACCCTTGAGGAATTCAATGCATTCTGTGCCGGCCTTCCTGGCGCCACCCGCGTCGTCCAGTGGGGGGAGGCGCATGTCTGGAAGGTGGGTGGCAAGGTCTTCGCCTTGGCGCGTGCGGATGCGCCGGATCTGGAAGCTGCCGTGACCTTCAAGTGCTCGCCCATGGCCTATGAGCTTCTGAAGGACGAGCCGGGCGTGCGTCCGGCTCCCTATCTCGCTTCCCGCGGGCTGAAATGGGTGCAGCGGTTCTCGGACGGGGCGTTGGATGACGATGCGCTCAGCGATTATCTCCGGGCAAGCTACCGGATGGTGGTTGCCGGCCTTCCGAAGCGCCTGCGGCTGGAACTCGAGCAGGGCCTCGCCTGATCCGCGTCTCCGGGTTGGCTGAATACGGTAACCGAACGGTTGCTTCTTCCAGCCATTTTCATGCCCTGTTCATCTGTTACCGGGCAGGGTGAGTGGGATTGGTGTTATCCGGCAGATTGCCTGGCTCAACTGTGGGGATGATGAAGTGCGTGGGTTGAGTTCCCTCGTCTTGGTTTTTGGCTGCTTGATTGCTTCACTTGCCTTTGCGGAGCCCTTTCCGGCTGTAACCGCGACGGCCGGGAATTCGCCGCGGGGTGAGATCCAGGTGGCGCAGGCCTACGAATTTGAGGTCTTCATCGATGCGCAGGGCCGTGAGGTCATCGTCGATCCCGTGACCCGCAGGGTCGTCGAGGTCCGGGAGCCGCTGGCCGCCGAGCGGGCATACCCTGGCCGCGCCGACCGCGGCTGGCAGACGTGGGAGCGCGGCCGCCGCTACTACGATTTCACCGATCCCCGCGACGTCGAGCGCTTCCACCGCGAGCGTGAGGAAGCCATCTACGGCCGTCAGGATTCCTATGACTATGAGGAGCCGGACTACGGCTACGAGGGCGAATACGGTTACGACCGCGGATACGACTATGGCGATCCCCGCGGTAATCCGCGCGGTCGCAATCGAGGCTACGTCGAGCCGGCCTGGCCGCAGGTGCGGAACGGTTCCGGCGGAAGCATCGAGCGCGCGCCGCTTGCGCCGCCGTCGCAGATGGAGGCCCGTTCGGTCGTTCCGGCGCCGGAGCTCAGTCCCGACGGCGGTTCGGTGGAGGATGCTGCCCGCCCGACGCCTTCCATAGTTCCGGATGTCCCGATCCCGACCGGCAAGGGTGCTTCGGAGGAAGTGGCGAAGTTCCAGATCCTGCTCGACCGGGCAGGGGCATCGCCCGGCGTCATCGATGGTCGCATGGGCGACAACGTGAACAAGGCGATCGCCGCCTACTACGAGATCACCGGCGAGCGCCTGCGCACCTACGACAAGGAGTGGATTGAGGCCGAGCTCGAGCGCACGGGTGGTCCCGCCTTCATTGACTACGAGATCACCTCGGAGGATGCCGCTGGTCCCTACATCGCCTCCGTTCCCGAGGACTACAGCGAGAAGGCGCGGCTCGAGCGCCTGGGTTACACCCGCGTCTCCGAGATGCTTGCCGAGCGTTTCCACATGGACGAGAAGTATCTTCTCGCTCTCAATCCCGGCGTGAACTTCGACCGCCCCGGCACCATCATCAAGGTCGCCAACGTCAACTTCCAGCGCAAGTTCGAGGTGGCGCGGATCGTCGCCGACAAGGAAAAGAAGCAACTGCGGGTCTACGATTCGGCGAATCGTCTGGTCGCCAGCTACCCCGCCACCATCGGTTCCCAGGACACACCCTCGCCGAGTGGAACGCACACTGTGGAGCGAATCGCTCTTAATCCCGAGTACACCTACAATCCGAAGATCAACTTCAAGCAGGGCAACAACGACAGGATCCTGCGCATCCCTCCGGGACCGAACAATCCGGTCGGTTCCGTCTGGATCGCACTGTCGAAGCCGACCTACGGCATTCACGGCACGCCGGAGCCCGAGAAGATTGGCAAGACCTTTTCACACGGCTGCATCCGTCTCACCAACTGGGATGCCGAAGAACTGGCGAAGAATGTGAAGCCCGGGACGCCCGTGGAGTTCCTCTGAGTCGCCCGGCGCTCCGTCCGAAACGGAGACGAGCGAATCGCTCTGGGACCCGCCTCCTGGCGGGTTTTCTTTTGTCGGAAGTTGGGGACTTTGGCGCGCATGGCTGATTCAGCGGCCGCGCCACGGACCGCGCTGCCCGATCGTGATTCGCTTCATTGGGAAGTGCTGCGGCGTCAGTTCGTCGTGGCAGCGGCAACCAGCGGCTTGGAGAACGAATCCTCGAGCAGCGCCTCGATTCGATCCCGCTCTTCCTTGAAGGAGGCGAGCAGATCGCCCTCGAGGGAGCGGCTCTCCGGCAGGCGAACGCGCATCGGATCGACCCGGGTGCCGTTCACGAACATTTCGTAATGGAGGTGGTTGCCGGTCGCCATGCCGGTGGCGCCCACATAACCGATGATCTGGCCCTGCCGCACCTGCGCGCCGGGCGTCACGCCCTTCGCGATGGCGCTCTGGTGATTGTACGACGTCTTGTAGCCGTTGGCGTGCCGGATGATCGTCTGGCGGCCGTAGCCGGCGGCCCAGCCGGCGCTTTCCACGACGCCGTCGCCGGTCGCGATGATCGGCGTGCCGCGCGGTGCTGCCCAGTCCACACCGGTGTGCATCTTGCTGTAGCCGAGAATCGGATGGCGGCGCAGGCCGTAGGGAGAGGTCATGCGACCGGCCGGAACCGGATTGCGAATCAGGAACGGACGCGAGCTGCGGCCCTCGCGGTCGAAGTAGTCGACCGTGCCATCCGGCAGCTGGAAACGATAGAACTTGCGCTCTTTTCCATCGAAGGTCGCCGCCACATAGAGCAGTTCGGAATCTTCCGTGGCATTGCCGTTGGGCGAAGGTTGCGAGAAGAAAACCTCGATCTTGTCGTTCGGCGACAGGCGCGACTGCATGTCCACGTCCGCCGCGAGCAGCCGCACCACTTTCCTTGTCATCTCCTTGGTCAGCCCGTGCGACAGGGCGGCCGTGAAGATGCCGTCATAAACGCGCGGCAGGTCGGAGCGCGACGCGACAGTCTTCGGTTCGTTGGCAAGCGCCGATACGAGCGCTTCGCCCATTTCCGGTTGTTCGGCCGGCACATACTGGCCGCGGTCGTTGAGCGCGATCGTCAGCACATGCTGTTTCCGCTCGAACACGCTTGCCCGCATGATGTGCGGCCGGTCGTCCTGGATCTCGAGGCCCAGGCAGATTGCCACGCCCGACTTCAGCGTGTCGGCGTTCAGCAGTTTGGCGATGGCTTCAGCCATGTTGGCCGCATCCGGCCCGTCGTAGCCCGCGTCCTTGAGTGCCTGATCGATTTTCTTGTTTGCCGTGAGCAGGATGATGTCCTCGGCGTAGCTGCGTTCGCCGCTGGTCGACGAATCGCGCGAGGAGGTCGATACGTTCTCCGGGATGATTCGGATGTCGAAACTTCCCATCGTCTGGGTTGCCAGCGTGTCGCCGCCGAATCGCTGCGGGTCGATGTAGTGCAGGGAAGCGACCTGGATGTTTCCTTCGGTGAGCAGCGCTCCGGTCTCCCGCACCACCTTTTCCACCTCGTCCACCGTCAGCTGGCTGTCCTCATCGAATTCTTCACCGGTGAGCGGGAACGGCAGCGTCCGCAGCGCCATCTCGCTTTCCACCTTGGCGCCGTAGATTACGCCCATGTTGCCGAGGTTGCTGGTGACATTGTCGGCGGCGAAAACGGTCAGGGGGTCGAAGGGAGGATAGTCGGCGCTGACCGGATAGGAAGCGGCGAGCGGCACGCGCAGGTGAACGAAGGGCAGGGACCGCACCACCTCCCGGTCGCCTTCCTTGTGGACGGTCGAGACTTCCATCTGCCGCTTGGTGTTCGAGCCGCCGAGAACAGGCGAGGGAGCCAGGCGACCGCCCTTGCGCATATTGTCTGCGCTGGGCGCCGACTGCGAAATGAGGGCAATTTCAGGCGGTGTGGCCAGCTGTTCGCGGCCATCGAGCGCCGCCGAAAGCGCGACACCAAGAAGAAGCGTGGAGGTGAGGCCGGTCAGAATCGTCCCCGCCAGCCAGCGGGCGGAGATTTCGCGTCGGTCCGGGGGATTGCTTCGCCCCCCGGTCGTCAACGGCTCGTCGTCTCCGAGGGAGATTTGTGCTCCGGCGTTGTTGTCCAACGTTCTTGGCTCCCTTTGGTCCCCACGTGGGCCCCTGCAGGGCAGAGTGCCCGCCTAACCGGCTCAAGTCAATGTGCGGAACGCCAGGCGTATGCGTTAAACGTTACCGGGCCCCCGTGAATACGGATCCGGCCGCCCGCCGGGCGCGGTGCGATCGAAACCAGTGCAGACTCAAGTCTGGATAATCGCGAGTAAGAGCGGAATGGGGCCCCAATGTGGCGTGGCGCTCTGTGACCTGCGCTGACTGTGTTTTTGCTGCTTGTGGATTAATCGCAGGCTGATGAAAAAAATCGCACGGCCGTCACGAAGTATGTTGACACCCGAAAAGGACGGACCTATAAACAGGCCATCAACGACGGCGGCGGCGCTGCCGGACGGAAGGACGGTTCGTCCTCAGATTTTTCTTGTGAGAGCTTTGATGCTTTCAGGGGTTGGGTTGATTGACTTGGCC
>NZ_BAABGS010000066.1:0-38550 GCF_039541695.1 Chelativorans composti
CGCGCGGGCGGCCCTGCAACCCCAACCAGCGATGCCGCCCGCGCTGGCGCCACGACCATCATTGCACTAACAATCAAATTGGACCCGTCCGTGGGGGCCGATCAAGGGCGGCAGCGGATCGTCTGTACTGCTACCGCGATCTGGTTGACGAGCACATCGACAAGGCCGAGCGGGCTTACGCAGCCGGTGAGACCGCAACCGAGTTCGTCCAATGGTTCGGAGAGAAGTATGACCTCATTCCGGCATCCTCTCTCCGTACATTCTGACGATGATATTGGCCCTGCTGCGGCAGCAGTCTACGCCACTGTCGGCGGAAGTCCACGGGACTTAGTATGGATTTGGAGTGCAAACAGAACCGAAACGACTATTTTTTGGGGGTGAGCCAGAGGCTCCTCACTCACCCCCATTTTACCAAAACAATGGAGACATGCATGACCGAAAGCTATAGGCGAACTGAAGCGCTTCAGCTCTTGGAAAGCTTGATAATTGAACTTTCAAGCGAGATCGACCTCTTCTATGAAGACGAGGATCTGGCAGCGGCTCGCCCCGCAATGAGAAAGATGACACGAGCCGCCCGGTTGCTTAACATCAGCGGACGAGACACCCCGCCGATTTTCAAGCACCTTCAGAAGCGTTTCGCGGAAAGCAGACAGTCTGAGGGCCTGAAGCTGTCACAATAGCGTCACAACGAAGCAACACAACGTGGCTTGATTTGGAGCTTCATCCATCTTATGGTGGCTCAATAATCGCATTGAATACAACGGGTTAATTAGCACAGCACCAAGAGCCAAGGATTTCGTGCTGCCCTCCGAAGGCAGAGGTCACAGGTTCGAATCCTGTCGGGTGCGCCATCATATCAGCCAGACATTTGCTGTCCCAGCTGTTTCAGTCTGATCGCATCGCAACAGCTTTGGGCCCGTGAGCACTGGTCTCCGAACGCCAGATCCGTCCTTCCGTCGGGAGCCTCGGCAAAGCCGCCATGAAGAGAACGTTAAAGCATCTGCCCAGGAACTCTGACCGCTCCCCGGCGCATGCGTGAGGGACACATGCCTTCCGGCATGTGCCCCGTCGATTGGCGCTCGAACCCGTCTCATCACCACGCCGGTTCCAGCGCAACGCGCTTGAGTACCGCTTCGATGCGGCAGGCGCGGCAGCTACCTTGACCAGATTCCAGCGCAGCGTACTTGCCCCGCCGCCTCGGCGCGCTCGGCGAAGCTTACCTCCACCCCAGTTCCGGAGCGACGTATTTCAGCACCGCTTCGATGCAGTGGGCGCAGTAATCGACGCCGAGCTGGTTCGGGATGGTGAGCAGTAGCGTGTCGGCCTCGGCGATTGCCTCGTCCTTCGCAAGCTCCTTCACCAGCTTCTCTGGCTCGGCCGCATAGCTGCGCCCGAACACCGCCCGCGTGCCGGGCTCGATGTAGCCGAACTGGTCCTCGCTGCTGTCGCGGCCGAAATACATGCGGTCGAGATCGGAGACGATCGGGAAGATGCTCCGGCTCACCGACACCCGCGGCTCGCGCGTGTGGCCTGCCTCCTTCCACGCGTCGCGGAAGGCGCGGATCTGCTCCGCCTGCTGAATATGCAGCGGCTGGCCGCTTTCGTCGAACTTGAGCGTCGAACTCTGCAGGTTCATGCCCAGTTTGGCCGCCCACACCGCCGTCGCATTGGTGGCCGAACCCCACCAGATGCGGTCGCGCAGACCCGGCGAATGCGGCTCCACCCGAAGCAGTCCGGGCGGGTTGGGGAACATCGGTTGCGGGTTCGGCTGGGCGAAGCCCTCGCCCTTCAGCACCTCCAGGAACACCTGCGCGTGCCGCCGCGCCATGTCCGCGTCCGTCTCGCCCTCCGCCGGCTGGTATCCGAAGTAGCGCCAGCCGTCGATCACCTGTTCCGGCGAGCCGCGGCTGATGCCAAGCTGCAGCCGCCCGCCGGCGATGAGGTCCGCCGCGCCCGCGTCCTCCGCCATGTAAAGCGGATTCTCGTAGCGCATGTCGATGACCGCCGTGCCGATCTCGATCCGGCTGGTCCTTGCCCCCACCGCCGCCAGGAGCGGAAACGGCGAGGCTAGCTGCCGGGCGAAGTGATGCACGCGGAAATAGGCGCCGTCTGCGCCGAGCTCCTCGGCAGCCACCGCAAGCTCGATGGATTGCAGCAGGGCGTCGGAGGCGGAACGTGTCTGCGACTGGGGCGAAGGCGTCCAGTGGCCGAAGGACAGAAAACCGATCTTTTTCATGTGTCTCATCCCGAGCTGTGTCGCGGCTAATCTAGAGCCCCGCGCACCTCGCCACAACGTAAGCTCTGCGAACGCACTGTCGCCCGGCGGTTGACGAAGCCCGCGTTATCGTCGCGCCGCTCCGGCGTCACATACGCCCCACCCGTGACGGCCCGCCGCCATGCGGCGCCGCGAAGCCCGGCGGAAGTGCTCTGGCGTTCGGCCTGTGGTGGCATCAAATACTTGACTCGAAAAATCCACTCAGATAGCCCCGCAGAAACGAAGTTCCGAGAGGAAATGCTGGTGTCGGAGCCGGTTCAGAACGCTCAATCCGCAGCCCCCATGCTGGAGATCAGGGCGCTCGCGCGCAGGCTGGGACCGAATTTTTCCCTTGGCCCCATGGACCTGTCGATCGCCCCGCGCGAAATCGTCTGTCTCGTGGGCCACTCCGGTTGCGGCAAGTCCACCCTGTTGCGCCTGATCGCCGGCATCGACCGTCCAAATAGCGGCACCCTCCGTCTCGACGGCCGTGTGCTCGCGGGCCCCGGCGTCTTTGTCGAGCCCGAACAGCGCAATATCGGCTTTGTCTTCCAGGACTACGCCCTCTTTCCGCATCTCACCATCGAGCAGAATGTCATGTTCGGCCTGCGCCGCTGGCCGCGCGCCAAGGCCAAGGAGCGGACGGAGATGCTTCTTTCGCTCACGGCGCTCTCCGCCATGGCCGACCGCTACCCGCACATGTTGTCGGGGGGCGAGCAGCAGCGGGCCGCACTGGCCCGCGCGCTCGCGCCCGAACCCGCCGTTCTGCTGATGGATGAACCTTTCTCGAACCTCGACCGGGATCTGCGCGAACGCGTCCGCAGCGACACGCTTGCGCTGCTGCGCCGGACGAACACGACGGCCGTCATCGTCACCCATGATCCGGAAGAGGCGCTGTCCACCGGCGACCGACTGGTGCTCATGAAGGGGGGCCGCATCGTGCAGATCGGCACGGGCCGCGAGCTCTACCACCGGCCTTCCGATCCCTATTCGGCCGAATTCTTCAGCACTTTCACGCGCGTCCCCGGCGTTTACCGCGAAGGCAGCGTGCAGACTGTCCTGGGCGCCTTCCCCTGCTCGCTCGACGTGCCCGACGGCACCCGCGCCGTGGCCTATATCCGCCCCCAGGCCGTTTATCCGAGCCCCGTCGGCACGGCCATGACCGGCAGGGTGCGCTCGCGCAGCTTCCGTGGCGAGATCGAGCAGCTGGAGCTGGATGTCGAGGGACTGGGCACACCGCTCATCATGCGCACCACCCAACATGTGGACGTAGTGGAGGGCAAACTGCGCTTCCGCATTGAGGAAGAGGCCGTCTTCACCTTCGCCATGCCCGGCCCGGGGGATCAGTGAGAGGTAATCGGACGTAGGGAAATCCGTAACAATTTGTGATCGGGCGCCCTTCAAGAAAACTTGACTATTTATATCATCATTTGATTATCCGGGCCGGTAAACCAACAGGGAGCTCTGGTTTCATGCGCGTCAGTTTCACCGTGACCCTTCTGTCCGCCGCTTCGATGCTTGCTGCGGCGAACGCGGCCCCGGCGGCCGAAGTGAATATTTACACGACCCGCGAGCCTGGCCTGATCCAGCCGCTGCTCGACGCTTTCACCAACTCCACCGGCATCACCGTCAACACGGTGTTCCTCAAGGACGGCCTGGCCGAGCGCGTGGCCTCCGAGGGAGACAGCTCGCCTGCCGACATCCTGATGACGGTCGACGCCGGCAATCTCATCGACCTGGTTGAAAAGGGTCTCACCCAGCCGGTCGACTCCGAGACCCTGAAGGGAGCGATCCCCGAGCAGCTGCGAGACCCGGACGGCAACTGGTTCGCGCTGTCCATGCGCGCCCGCGTCGTTTACGCTGCGAAGGACCTCGACATTGACTCCATCACCTACGAGCAGCTTGCGAGCCCCGACTGGCAGGGAAAGCTCTGCATCCGCTCCGGCCAGCATCCCTATAACACGGCTCTGATTGCGGCCTACATCGCCCACCACGGCGCGGATGAGGCGGAGAAGTGGCTCACCGGCCTCAAGGGCAACCTTGCCCGCAAGCCCGCGGGCGGTGACCGCGAGGGCGCCAAGGACATCCTCGGCGGCATCTGCGACATCGCGGTAGGCAACTCCTATTACGTCGGCCTGATGCGCTCCGGCCGCGGCGGCGAGGAGCAGAAGGCCTGGGGAGATGCGATCAAGGTCATCCTGCCCACCTTCGAGAACGGCGGCACCCACGTCAACATTTCCGGCGCGGCCGTGGCCAAGCATTCGCCCAACCGTGACGAGGCCGTGAAGCTGCTCGAGTACCTGGTCTCCGACGAGGCGCAGGAGATCTATGCCAAGGCGAACTTCGAGTATCCGGTGAAGCCCGGCGTGGCCGCCGATCCGATCATCGCGGAGCTTGGCGAGCTGAACGTGGATGCCAAACCGCTGACCGAGATCGTCGCCAACCGCAAGGCGGCCAGCGAGCTCGTGGACAAGGTTGGCTTCGACAACTGAGTGAAGAATGGCGAGGGCAGCCCTGCGGCTGCCCTCGCGGGTTTGCGCGATGGTGGAACGGGGTAGCATGCGCACGGCGACATGGCGGTCCGGAGCCCTCTGGCTGATCGCGGCCGGGGCCACGGCTGCTGCCGTGGTGTTGCCCTTTCTGGCGCTGGCCTTCGAGGCCCTGCAAGGGTCCGGCGGTCTGTGGAGTCACCTTTTCTCCACCATCCTGCCCGTGTCGCTGCGCGACACGCTTGTTCTCCTGTGCGGTGTCGGCATTCTGGTGGCGTTCATCGGCACGGGTGCGGCCTGGCTGGTGACCGCTTACGAGTTTCCGGGCCGCCGCGTGGCGGAATGGGCTTTGCTCCTGCCGCTGGCGGTTCCGACCTACATTGTCGCCTATACCTATCTCGACATCCTGCACCCGATCGGCGTGGTCCAGAGCACGATCCGCGCACTGTTGGGCTACACGAGCCCGCGCGAGTTCCGCCTGCCGGATATCCGCTCCATGGCGGGCTGCATCTTTGTTCTTTCCTTCGTGCTCTACCCATATGTCTACATCGCCACGCGGTCGATGTTCCTGACCCAGCCCGCGAGCCTCATCGAGGCGGCGCGCACGCTGGGTGTGTCCCGCCGGGCCGTCTTCTGGCGCGTGGCTCTGCCGCTGGCTCGCCCCGCTGTGGCCGTTGGCATCAGCCTTGCCCTGATGGAGACGCTGAACGACGTAGGCGCCGCCGAATTCCTGGGCGTGCGCACGCTTACCGTGTCCATCTACACCACCTGGGTCACGCGTTCCGACCTTCCCGGCGCCTCGCAGATCGCGCTCGCATTGCTGGTGGTGGTCATGGCCGTCGTGGCACTCGAGCAATACGCGCGCCGCCGCCAGCGCTTTGCGGCAAGCACCCGCAGCGCCCGAAGCTTCGAGCGGCAGCAGGTCTCCCGGCCGATGGGTTTCGTCCTGCTCGCCCTCTGCCTCTTTCCCGTGCTGGCGGGCTTCGCGGCCCCGGCGCTCTACCTGGTAACGGAAGCCTGGGCCCGCCTCGACTATGCCGGCATTCCGCCGCGCTTCGCCTCCATCGTCACGGCAACGGTTATCTTCTCCGCCGCCGCCACCGTCATGACGCTCGCGCTCGGCAGCGCGACCGCCTATGCGGCGCGGATCCGGCCGGCCCTCTACAGTTCCACTGCCTTCCGCCTCTCGGCGGTGGGCTATGCGGCCCCTGGCACCGTCATCGCCATTGGCCTCGTGGTCGTCCTCGGCGGCATAGATAGAACCGTCAATGGCCTTGTAACTTCCTGGTTCGGCGTCCCCACCGGTCTCATCTTCCTTGGCTCCGGTGCTGCCCTCGTCTATGCCTATTCGGCGCGCTTCATGGCCATATCCTCGGGCGGCATGGCGGCGGCCCTGAGCCGCATTCCCCAGTCGCTCGATGAAGTCTCACGCACGCTTGGCGAAACCCCTTCCGGAACGCTGCGGCGCGTCCACCTGCCCCTCACCAGGACCGGCCTCGCCGCCGCGGCCCTCCTGGTCTTCGTCGACTGCGTGAAGGAACTGCCGGCCACCCTGCTCCTGCGCCCTCTCAACGTCGAGACCCTTGCCACCCATCTCTATGGCGAGGCAGCCCGCGGCACCTACGAGGATGCTTCGATCTCCGCGCTGATGATCGTTGTGATTGCGCTGCTGCCGGTGGTGCTGCTCTCCCGTGTGGGCTCCGAGCGCAACCTGCGCCGGCACCAGATCGAGCCTGTGCCGGAGACGCCTTTGCCCGCCTCACCAGTCTCTGCCGCAGTGGTCGAGCCCGTGCAGCTTCAGTCTCCCCCTCCCGCGGGCTACCGCCAGCCGGGAGAATAGGCTATACCTCCTTCGGCCGCGCCAGCTTTCCTGCGGTGGCACACAGTGCCGCAACGGGGAAAGGGTCTGCTGTCCCCCTACCCCCGTCGCCCAACTCGCGCTAAACGGACTCCACCGCCCGGCCATCGCGGCGGACGGAATGGAAGAACGCCTCCAACGGATTGTCTGATCGTGCCGGAACTGCCTGAAGTCGAAACCGTACGCCGGGGCCTGCAGCCCGCGATGGAAGGCGCGCGTGTCCTGCGCGTGGAACAGCGCCGCCCCGACTTGCGCTTCCCCTTTCCGGAAAGCTTCGCCGAACGGCTCACCGGCCGCACGGTCACTGGCATTTCCCGCCGGGCAAAATACCTTCTCTTCCACCTCGACGACAGCGGCGTCCTGATTTCGCACCTCGGCATGTCGGGATCCTACCGCATCGACTGGGAGGAGGATTCGCTCACGCCGGGCGACTTCCACTACGAACGCTCGAAGAACCCGGTCCACGACCATGTCGTCTTTGCGCTCGAGCATGCCGACGGCCGCCGCGTGACCGTAACCTACAACGACCCGCGCCGCTTCGGCTTCATGCTGCTCACCTCCGAGACCGAGCTGCAGCAACATCCGCTCATCCGTGGCCTGGGTGTCGAGCCCACCGGCAATAGCCTTGATGGCGCTCTCCTGTCCGCCCTTCTGGCCGGCAGGAAGGCCCCTCTCAAGGCCGCGCTCCTCGACCAGACCCTCATCGCCGGGCTCGGCAACATCTATGTCTGCGAGGCGCTCTGGCGCGCCCGTCTTTCGCCACTGAGGGAGGCGGGAACCATCGCCGGCAAGGGCGGCAGGCCGACCCGGCGCAGCGAGCGACTCGCCACCGCAATCCGCGACGTCATCGCCGACGCGATCGCCGCCGGCGGCTCGTCGCTTCGCGACTACCGGCAGGCGGACGGCTCCCTTGGCTATTTCCAGCACACATTCAGCGTCTACGATCGCGAGGGTCACCCCTGCCCGCACGCCGACTGCCGCGGCACGGTAAGACGCATCGTCCAATCCGGCCGCTCGACCTTCTATTGCCCGTCCTGCCAGCGCTGAGATCGGCGCCCGCACAATCCGCCTCGCCTGGGCCAGCTTGATACGTGCGGGTGCGAACCCTCCGGATGGCACGCGGACCCTCTGCAACCCGCGCGCCCCAGCGTCCAGAAACCGCAATCAGAGTCATTTCAAGGCGTTGACGGCGCGGGAAAGCTCCTCTATAAGCCTCCGCAACTGAGGTGGCCCGTGCCGCCCGTTTGTTTTTGCGCCGCCGGTTTGCAGTTTGCACTTGCCCCGGCTCTTAGAGAGAGATGAGAGAGGATACATGGCCAATACCACTTCGGCCAAGAAGGCAGTGCGTAAGATCGCAGCTCGCACTGCAGTGAACAAGAACCGTCGTTCACGCGTTCGTACCTTTGTTCGCAAGGTCGAAGAGGCGATTGCCGCTGGCGACAAGGCTGCTGCGGAGAACGCCCTCCGGCTCGCTCAGCCGGAGCTGATGCGCGCCGCAAGCAAGGGCGTCATTCACAAGAACACGGCTGCCCGCAAGGTCTCTCGCCTGGCGCATCGCGTGAAGACGCTCAGCGCGTAATAAGTTTCAGACGATTTCGGCATCACGAGAACCCGGTCCAGATGTGGGCCGGGTTTTCTTTTGGGCAATAATTTCCTGCTTCAGATCAGTTAATGATTATTAGCCAATTTACCTTCTTTGGTATTTTTTCAGAGGGACGGATCCCCTCCCCTCCCAAAGACCGGGGAAATTGAATTACACATGTACAATCAACGACTTACGACACTTTATCCACAGGTTCAACAGGGACTCAGTGGGCAGATGTTTCCACACGCGAGTCAAGCGATTTTTTTCAATTTTTGTTCGCCTCGCGTCCCTTCGCCGGCGCCACTTCAAAAGCCCGTTGAATCCAAACAGCTTAACAAGCGAGACATCCGCGGGACGCGACTTTTTGGCCCCCGCGGCGGGCAGCAAGAGGAAAGATTCACGCTTCCCCGGACTTGCCCTTTGCGGGCTGTTTTAGCTAAGGTCTTCTCAACCTCAGGGTGGCCAGCGAGCCCGGGAAATAAATAGTCACACAGAGCGATTTGATGCGTGGCCTTCGCCACTGCATGGGGTCGTTTTGTTTGCTAGATAGTGAGACTTCTGATGTCTGTAAGCAGTACCCCCTCTGGTTGGATGAGGGTCAAGACCGGAGAGACGTACCGAATGTCACGAAAGGGCTTTGAATAAGAGTGAAAACAGGGACGGGCGAACCCCCATTTGTAATTTGCGTGTCGGTTGACGCGCCCGTTTATAACAAGAGCATTTCTTACAGGGACGACGAGGATGCCAAGCGGCGTTGAGAGGGAAATTGGTAGCGGGTATCCATCATCGGATACGGCGCGAGAGGCAGACTGCAGCTTGGCATCTGCTACCTTTGAAAGAGTTCGCGCGCAGCTGAAGGCTCGCCTGGGAACGGAAGTCTACTCCAGCTGGTTTGGCCGGATGAAGCTTGCCGAGGCATCCAAGGGCGTTGTCCGCATTTCCGTTCCGACGGCATTTCTGCGTGCATGGATCAACGGCCATTACCTCGACCTGATCACGGAGCTGTGGCAGGCGGAGGATCCGTCGGTTCTGCGGGTTGAGGTCGTGGTCCGCACGGCGACTCGCCAGGTCATGACGCGCCAGGAACCCAAGCCCGCCCCGGTCCGCAAGCCGGTCCTGCCTGCGGCATCTTCGGCGCTCTCTTCCGGCACCGCGGCGCTCAACGCGCGCCCGCAGACGCCGCCGGCAGCTCCCCGTCAGGAGCAGTCCCAGGCGCGCCCGAACGTGCTCGGTTCTCCTCTCGATAGCCGCTACACGTTTGAATCCTTCATCGAGGGCCCGTCGAACCGCGTTGCCTGCGCAGCCGCGCGCACGGTGGCGGAATCGGCCCCTGGAGCCGTCCGTTTCAACCCGCTCTTCCTGCATGCCTCGGTCGGTCTCGGAAAGACCCACCTCCTGCAGGCCATAGCGGCGACCTCCGCCAAGGCGCGTCCGCAGTCGCGCGTGGTCTATCTCACCGCCGAATACTTCATGTGGCGGTTCGCCACCGCGATCCGCGACAACAACGCGCTCACCCTCAAGGAGCAGCTGCGCGACATCGACCTGCTCATCATCGACGACCTGCAGTTCCTGCAGGGCAAGTCGATCCAGAACGAGTTCTGCCACCTGCTGAACATGCTGCTCGACAGCGCCCGTCAGGTGGTCGTCGCCGCTGACCGACCGGTCTCGGAGCTGGAATCGCTTGAGCCGCGCGTGAAGTCCCGTCTCAATGGCGGCGTCTCGCTGGAGATCGGCGCGCCCGACTACGAGATGCGCCTGTCCATGCTCCGGCAGCGCCTGGCCATGGCGCGTCAGGACGACCCGTCGCTCAACATCCCGGACGAGGTCCTTGAACACGTTGCCAGCACCATCACCGGCAGCGGCCGCGATCTCGAAGGCGCGTTCAACCAGCTCCTGTTCCGCCATTCCTTCGAGCAGGAAATCACCCTCGACCGCATCGACGAGATCCTGGGACCGGTTTCCCGCGGTGGCGAGGCGCGCCGGGTTCGCATCGAGGACATCCAGCGCATCGTCGCGCGCCACTACAACGTCTCCAAGACCGAGCTGCTGTCCAACCGCCGCACGCGCACCATCGTCAAGCCGCGTCAGGTGGCCATGTACCTGGCCAAGGTCATGACGCCGCGGTCTCTGCCGGAAATCGGCCGCCGCTTTGGTGGACGTGACCACACCACGGTTCTGCATGCGGTCCGCAAGATCGAGGGCCTGTTCGGCGAAGATCGCCAGCTCGCCCAGGAGATCGAGCTGCTGAAGCGTCTCATCAGCGAGCAGGCCTGAGGCCCGCCTGCCACTGAAATGGAAACACCGCAGCCGCCCGCGCCGATGTCTTTCGGGCGGGCGGCTGTGTCATTGAAATCTGCTTCTTGCTCCGTGGAAAATGGTCGCTTTTGCAGCCTCGGGCTTGCGTTTTGGCCCTTTTCCCGTCAGTTTGCATCAACTTAGGCCTCAGGCCATGTGGAGGGGCACGCAAGTGCCCTTTCTGATCTATCCAGGCGAGATTCGGCAGTCATGCGAGTAATTCTGGAACGCTCCAATCTTCTGAAATCCCTCGGCCACGTTCACCGCGTGGTGGAACGCCGCAACACGATCCCGATCTTGTCGAACGTGCTGCTGACGACCGAGGGAAGCAGTCTCGAGCTGAAGGCGACCGACCTTGATCTCGAGATGACGGAAGCGGTTCCCGCGAGCGTGGAACAGGGTGGCGGCACGACCGTCCCGGCCCATCTGCTCTACGACATCGTGCGCAAGCTTCCGGACGGCGCGGAGGTGATGCTGAAGACCGATGACAGCGGCAATTCCATGTCGGTCATCGCCGGCCGGTCCACCTTCCGTCTGCAGTGCCTGCCCCAGGCGGATTTCCCCGAACTGTCCGCCGGAAACTTCTCGCATGCCTTCCAGGTCCAGTCCGATCTGGTGAAGCTGCTGATCGACAAGACGCAGTTCGCGATCTCGACCGAGGAAACCCGCTATTACCTGAACGGCATTTTCCTGCACACGGTCGAGGCCAACGGCAAGCTCATGCTGCGCGCCGTCGCGACCGACGGCCATCGCCTTGCCCGTGCGGAGATCGAGGCTCCGGCCGGCTCGGAGGGCATGCCGGGCATCATCATCCCGCGCAAGACGGTGGGCGAGCTTCAGAAGCTGCTCGACGAGCCGGACGTTGCCGTCTCCGTGCAGCTGTCCGACACCAAGATCCGTTTCGAGATCGGCAGCGTGGTGCTCACCTCCAAGCTGATCGACGGCACCTTCCCGGACTACCAGCGCGTCATTCCGACCACCAACGACAAGGAGCTGGTTGTCGACCGGGCAAGCTTCGCCGCCGCCGTGGACCGCGTCTCCACCGTGTCCACCGAGCGCGGCCGCGCCGTGAAGCTGTCCATCTCCAACGGCCAGGTGACTCTCACCGTCAACAACCCGGATTCGGGCAGCGCCACAGACGAGCTGCCGGCCTTCTACGAGGCCGAGCCGATTGATATCGGATTCAACGCGCGCTACCTTCTCGACGTGGCGGCACAGCTGTCGGGAGAAAACGCCCGCTTCCTGTTCGCGGATGCGGGATCGCCTACTCTGATCCAGGACCCGGCGGATGAGCGCGTGCTGTATGTTCTGATGCCGATGCGAGTGTGACAACGCAAGCGATTGAAGCGGCCGCGCCGGACTTCCGGCCGGCCCAGGTTTATGTCAGCAAGCTGACCCTGACCAATTTCCGCAACTACAGCCGGCTGTCCCTGCCGCTGCAGCCTGGTGCGATTGTGCTGACCGGCGAGAATGGCGCCGGCAAGACGAACCTTCTCGAAGCCGTATCCTTCCTCTCGCCCGGACGCGGGCTTCGCCGCGCCCGCCATGATGAGGTCGTCCGCCAGGGAGCTCCTGACGGCTTTACCATTCACGCGGAGATCGAAGGGCCCTTCGGCGACTGCAGCATAGGCACGGGCATCGTCCCCGGGACTGAGGGCGGCCGCCGCGTTCGCATCAATGGCGAACCCGCCAAGAACACCGACGCGCTTCTGGAATGGCTCCGGGTCATATGGGTCACGCCCTCCATGGATTCGCTCTTCACCGGCCCGTCGTCGGAGCGCCGTCGCTTCCTCGACCGTATGGTACTGGCGATCGACCCGGCCCACGGGCGGCGCACGCTCGACTACGAGAAGTCCATGCGCGCGCGCAACCGCCTCTTCGCCGACGACATCCGCGACGACGCCTGGTTCGATGCCATCGAGACGCAGATGGCAGAAACGGGCGTGGCCATTGCCGCCGCCCGCGTCGAAATGCTCCGGCTGCTGACCTCCATGTTTGAGCGGATGCCATCCGGCCCTTTCCCGAAGGCCGAACTCGCCCTCTCCGGCTTCGTGGAAAGCTGCCTTGAGGGAAGGCCAGCCGTGGAGGTGGAGGAGGAGTTCCGCGCCCGTCTGATGAGCGAACGCAACCGCGATCGCGCCGCCGGCCGTACGCTCGAGGGCCCTCATCTCTCCGACATGCTGGTCTGGCACAAGCCCAAGACCATGCCCGCCGCCAATTGCTCCACGGGGGAGCAGAAGGCGCTGCTTCTGGGCCTTGTGCTCGCGCACGCCCGTCTGACTTCGGAACTCTCCGGCTCGGCGCCGATTCTCCTTCTGGACGAGATTTCCGCCCATTTCGATGCGGACCGCCGCGCCGCCCTGTTCGAGATCCTGGAGGAATTGAACTGCCAGGCCTTCATGACCGGGACGGAGCCGCTTCTCTTCTCCAGCCTCGCGGGCAAGGCCCAGTTCTTCCGGGTTTCCGCCGGCACGATCCAGGAAGCATGATGAGGCAGCTTGGGAGGGCGCCGCTGTGAGCGACACACCATTCTCCGACGAGGAACTGGAACGTTACGCCCGCCACATCGTGCTGCCGGAAATTGGCGGCGCGGGCCAGCAGAAGCTCAAGCGCGCCCGCGTTCTGGTGCTCGGCGCCGGAGGCCTCGGCTCCCCCGTTCTTCAATACCTTGCCGCCGCGGGCGTCGGTACCATCGGCATCGTTGACGACGACCGGGTCTCCCTCTCCAACCTTCAGCGCCAGGTCATCCATTCCACCGGATCCGTGGGCAGGTCCAAGGTCGAGAGTGCGGCCGAGGCGATTCGACGGCTCAATCCCCATGTGACAGTGGAAACTCACGCGCTTCGTCTGACTGAGGAGAACGCCGGTCCGATCGTGAGTCGCTACGACATCGCAGTCGATGGTTCCGACAATTTCGCCGCCCGTTACATTCTCGCGGATGCCTGCGAGGCGGCCCGCATCCCGCTCGTGACCGCCGCCGTCGGGCGTTTCGACGGCTCTGTCACCGTTCTGAAGCCCTACGAGCAGAGCCAGGATGGTCGCCCGAATCCCTCCTACCGCGACCTCTTTCCAACCCCTCCACCGGAGGGGCTTGTCCCGAGCTGCGCTGAAGCGGGAATCGTCGGCGCCCTGGTGGGCGTGATTGGCACCCTGGAGGCCATGGAGGCGATCAAGCTGATCACGGGATCGGGCGAGCCGCTGGTCGGCCGCCTGCTGCTCTATGACGGCCTCTCGGCGCGATTCGAGACCATTCTTTACAAATCCCGCCGCTCTGCTTCCGGTTAGAAGCGACAACAGCGTCCGAAAACGGCCGTGGCGCGAACCTGCCGACACGCGCTGCCACTCCCACGGGCGCCGGCCTCCGGTTCAGCCGATCGCAAGGCGATTCGCCGGGCTTAGGACTTGCGCGGGATGACGCGGTCTGGCGGCCGGTGGCCGTCGAAGAAGGTGCGGATATTGATGATGACCTTCTCGCCCATGTCGATTCGGCCTTCGATCGTGGCCGACCCCATGTGCGGCAGCAGCACCACCTTGCCCAGTTCCGCAAGCTTCAGCAGCCGCTTGTTGATGGCTGGCTCGTGCTCGAACACGTCCAGTCCGGCACCCGCGATCTTGCCTTCCTCGATGAGCTGGATGAGCGCGCTTTCGTCGACCACGTCGCCGCGCGCCGTGTTCACCAGATAGGCCGTCGGCTGCATGAGGGCGAGCCGCCGCGCCGAAAGCAGGTGGTAGGTCGCCGGCGTCGACGGGCAGTGGACCGAGATGATGTCCATGCGTGCCAGCATCTGATCGAGACTGTCCCAGTAGGTCGCTTCCAGTTCGTCCTCGATCAGCGGCGCGACGCGCCGCCGGTTGTGGTAGTGGATCGACATGCCGAAGGCCTTGGCGCGCCGCGCCAGCGCGGTGCCGATTCGGCCCATACCGACGATTCCGAGCCGCTTGCCCCAGACCCGGCGGCCGAGCATCCAGGTCGGCGACCAGCCAGCCCACTTGTCGCCGTGGCGCAGCACTTCCGCGCCTTCGATCAGGCGTCGCGGCACCGCGAGAATCAGCGCCATAGTCATGTCCGCCGTGTCCTCATTGAGCACGTTCGGCGTGTTGGTGACGACGATCCCCTTCGCGGCGGCGGCGGTAACGTCGATATGGTCCACGCCGTTGCCGTAGTTGGCGATCATCTTCAGCTGGGGACCTGCCTGCTCGATGAGTTCGGCGTCGATTCGGTCGGTGATTGTCGGCACCAGGACCTCGGCTTCCTTGACCGCGGCGACCAGGTCGGCCTGAGACATGGGGCGATCATCGATGTTCAGCCGCGCGTCGAACAGTTCGCGCATCCGCGTCTCCACCTGATCAGGGAGCTTGCGAGTGATGACGACCAGAGGCTTTTTGCGACCTGACATGAAAGCTCAATCCCTCTTCGTTCAGACCTCTTTAACCGAGACCGGAAATAGTGCAAGGCGAAGCCGGTCCTGTGTCGCCACAAGGCGATGATGTCTAGCAAGCAAGCACAGTCAAGACAAAGGAAAAGGCATGGTTTTCTGCGTGGGGCTGCACTGATCATGTCCAGGGGGGCATAGGGCTTGCGCCGCTCCACGCTGGCAGGAGCAGGAAATGCGGCGTCGCAAGATCATTGGTGGTTTGCTCTCGGCTTTTCTCGTTGCGGCCGGGCTGGGGAGTACTCCCGCCCTGGCGCAATCCGACGGGTCTTCGTCAATCAAGGTCGGATCCAGCGGATTGCCCATCCCGCGGTTCGTCAGCCTCAAATCGGCGCGCGTGAACCTTCGCGTGGGACCGGGCACCAACTATGCCGTCAGCTGGATGTACACGAAGGCGGGCCTTCCTGTGGAAATCATTCAGGAGTTCGACAACTGGCGCCGCATCCGCGACGTCGATGGCACCGACGGCTGGGTAAATCAGGCGCTTCTTTCCGGCAACCGGACGGGCATCGTCGCCCCCTGGCTGAAGGACAAGGAGAGTACCGTTCCGCTCGTCGCCTCCACAGCTCCCAATGCCCGCCGCGTGGCTGATGTCGAGCCCGGCGCCCTCGGCAACGTGAAGGAATGCGACGGCGCCTGGTGTCTCATGCGATTCGGCAGCCATGAGGGCTGGATCCAGCAGGACCTGATCTGGGGTGTCTACCCGGGCGAGATCATCGACGACTGACGCGCAGGCCGCCGCCCGACCCTCTGGCGGCCCCGGCCGGCCGCCTCGCCTGTCGCAGACCTGCCGCAATGCGGTCAGTTCGGCGCTTGTACGGAAATCACGCTAAACAGCGGTTCCTAGAGAGAAAGCCGCATTCCGAACGGAACGATAGCGGACCAGCGGCAGGAACGTCTCAGACCCTCTGAGAAGTCTCCGTCACTAGCAGTCCGAGCACGGGATCTTGGTGCTGATGCGCGGATGGTGGTCTACCGTTTCCGACATGACGATGTTGTCGAGCGCCATCAGGCCCAGCAGCTTCTTTGCCCCCTCGGACCAGGCAACGATCGGCTGATAGTTCAGCTCCGTTTCGACACGGACGAGAAACATGCCGGGGACCAGCAGTTCCTCGGCAAGCGGCACCTCCGCACCCTTGGCAAAGGCCGGCAGCTGCGAACAGCTGTTGTAGCAACGCGACCAGGCAACCGTCGCCTTCGGCTGGTTGCCCGTGGTAATGTCGATGGCCGTCACCCGGACCGCCGGAACGGTCTTCCGGTAGGGCTGCATCGTCGCACGGCCGATCAGCGCAATTGACTGGATATCGGCCCTCTTCACCTCTGCCTGCTGGGTGATGAGGTCGCCGATCTGCACGGTCATTCGGCCGAGCTTGCGGCTGACGTCGATGGCCTGGGCCATCTCCATGGTCAGGATGAAGATGGCGATCATGAGCGGCGCCAGCAGTGCAAACTCCACCGCCACCGAACCCTGTTCCCGTTTCAGGAACCGCCGCATCCGCCCGATTGCCTCAGTGATCGTGCCCATCGGTCAACCTACTTCTCTCCGAACGGCTCGTTCTGCCAGGTGGCGGTGGCGAACAGCAGTGACTTGCCGTCCTTGGGGTCGGTCATGCGATCGGTGATGAGCGTCATGATCGCCGGCCACTCGTAGAAGACACGCATGACATTCTTGGACAGTGCCGGACCCAGATCCGCCTTGTAGCCTGCCGGAATGATCCCCTTGTCGAACTCCGCGACGATCTCCTCGAACGTCTCGAAGGTGCGCAGATCGATGCGCAGCCCGGGGCATCCCTCGGCAAAGAACGCGGGCATCCGGTCGCAGAACATCTGGTGCAGCGACGACGGCGTCACGTCGTCCGTCCTGATCCGCCCCGTTCGCATCTGGCGGGCCAGGTCGTCCGTCGCGTTTGTGATGACCTGCTTTGCGGCGAACGTGATGCAGCACTCGAAGATGGCGAACAGCATTATGAAGAACAGCGGGGCAAGGATGGCGAACTCCAGCGCCGCCGCGCCGCTGCGATCCCGCGCGAACAGGCGCACCGCCGCCAGTTTCGAGCGGCGCCATCCCCTCACCTGCACAGGCCGGGCCGGTTTCATGACGTCCCCCGGAAGCCCGTCAGCGGGCCATCACGCTGTCGGACTCCTGCTCGGCAGAGGTCCTGAACGATCCTTCGCAGAATGGCGAGCAGTACAGCGTCTGGATGTTGCCCGGGCGGTAAACGCGTACGGAATTGTCCATCTGCCTGGCGACGGCCAGCTGGGAATCCATGATGACCTCGCCATCGTCATCGAACACAACCAGGTTGGTCTGTCCGAATCCCTTGCCGGTCAGCACGATGGTATCATCGTCCTGGACAGTGGCGTCGGCGATTTCGGAGTTGCCAATTACGATCGTATCCGCAGGCTTCGGCAGCTTGATGATCTTTGCCTGGTTCATCACGATCGTGATGATCTCAGCGCGCGCGCCTGCCGGAAAGAACGTTGCCGCCATAACCGCGCAGACAAGCGCGAACACAGCCCTTGTATATCCCGCCATCTTATTCACCCCACCGAGATGTGTGGGCCATGATTGCCGAGAGTCGTGAATCTCTTCTTAAGAAGCGCAAGGGTGGAGATCCGGCAGCCCAACCGACCTGCAAGCGGGGCCCATATCGCGTAGCCTCCGGGGTAGCTGCGCGGAGCTGCGCTGTTATACAAACCCGTATTCATAATGCGTGCACGGGGGATGCGTCACGGGGCAAATTGTTTCTCGGTATAAAAAAATTAACCAGGAATCGTTCGGGCTTGCAGCAATAATTGAGTAATCCTATTTCTTAAGTGCCTCGCAACAGATGCTTCCTATGGTGAGGGAGCTTTCGATCGGCCCCAAGAAGCCCACGGAAGTGCTGTTAATCGAGCTTGAAGGAGCACTCTAATGACGAAGCTGTTTGCTCGTTTTGCCAAGGATGAATCCGGCGCTACCGCTATTGAATATGGCCTGATCGCAGCCCTCATCGCTGTTGTGATCATTGGCGCCCTGCAGCTGCTCGGCGGCAGCATTAGCGACAAGTTCACCGAGATTGGCACGGCGATCGACAACGCCGGTAACTAATCCTCGTGACGAAGGCCACCGCCCTTGGGCGGTGGCCTTGTTTAATAGGCACAGGTATCACGGTCCATTGTAATTAGTTCGAGTTCGGTTGCGTGGCGTGACATGTTTGAAACTGCGGTATTTCTGATCTTCCCGTTCTGCATGGTGTTTGCCGCAGTCTCGGACCTGATCTCGATGACAATCACCAACCGCGTGTCTCTGACCCTGGTGGGTGCCTTCTTTATCCTCGCAATCCTTTCCGGCATGCCGCTGTCGGAGATCGGAATGCACGTACTCGCAGGCTCTGCCATACTGCTGGTTACGTTCACGCTGTTTGCCCTCGGAGCCATGGGCGGTGGCGACGCCAAGCTGATGGCGTCCACTGCGCTCTGGTTCGGATTCGATCTGGCTCTGGTCAATTACCTGGCGACGGCGGCGGTCCTCGGCGGTCTTCTGACCTTGGCCATCCTGCGCTTCCGCCATTCCACACTCGCCACGCTGGCCGCAAACAACATTCTGCTGCGTCACTGCGCGGATGCGAAAGCCGGCATCCCCTATGGCGTTGCGCTGGGCATAGGCGGTCTCATCACCTACACCCAGACACCGCTCGCCCAGTGGGCTTTGGAGCGCATTGCCGCATCCTGACCGGAATTCTCCGCCTCAGTAGTCGTATGGGTGCCAGCGCCTACGGCTCCAGCCGCGCTGGCATGGCCCGCTGTGTACAATATTGAAACCTTCCGATCTCGCCACGCAGGCATTGGGAAACGTTCGATAGTCCCCGTGCAACACCGCGCACACAGGCCTGTTTTCCAAAGTACAGGCCACCGGGCCGCGCCGCCTTTGAGGTTCATCGTCCTCAAGCAATACCGCGCAACCGCCGAGCGCGAAAACGGTCAGCCCAGCCAGAACGAACCGTCGAAAAGTTGGGAAGAGACGCACGCTGATCACCTCCTCCTGTCCTACCCCACCGGCGGGGATACTGGCCCGCATCGACCTGCGCGTAAATTATTATTGATTATCAGAGGCTTAGGTACAAATTACCGTTCATGATAATAAATGCGTTTCTCGATTGCCGGGCAAAAAAAGCAGAGGGCGCACCGTCGCATGCGGGGCGCCCGGCAACGCCTCACCGATACGCGCCCACCTGTTGAAGCTGAATCACCGGATCGAGCGACCGTCAGACGCATGGGGAGCGACATAAGCAATCGGGCACAGGCGGCAACACTCGCCTGTGCCCCTCTTCGTTTCCGTCTGCGGATGCCGCCGGGGAGTGAAGCGCCCAGCGGCATCAGGATATGTCAGCGCTGGCAGTCGCCCTCGTAGATGACCTTGTAGCCGAACCGTTCGGCCTGGCAGGCGTTGCGGAAGCTCTGCTGATGACCAAGCCGCTCGGCGCAGACCGGCCGGTTTTCGGTCACGTCACACGAGAATCTGGACATTCCCGAAGAGAACCCGGATGAGAAGCCCGGTGAGAACCCGGGCGACATGCCCGAGGACGGCCGGGTGCCCACGCATTGTCCGTTGTAAAGGACGCGGAACCCTTCGTTCTCGGCTAGACACTTGTTATTGAACGTCCTGCGCTGGCCATAGCGTTCGCCGCACACGGGACGGTACTCCATGGTACACATCTGCTGGGGCGGAGGCGCAGGCGGGGGCGGCGGAGGCGGAGGCGTCGGCCCGGGCGCTGGCCACGGACGGGGATCCCACCCGTACCGGCACTGGTCCTCGTATACGACCTTGTACCCTTCCCTGTGGGCGTAGCAGACATTGTCGAACGTGCGGCGTTCACCATCACGTTCGGCGCAAACTGGCTTGTACTCCGGAATGCAGGCTCTTGGCACACTTGGGCGGGGTGTATAGGGTCCCTCTTCGACCACGCAGCTGGTTAGAACGAGGAGGCCCAACCCCAATGGCACGAACGTCTTGAGCTTCCGCGCGATACTCACAGCAAACCTCTCCCCTTGCCGGAACATCAATCGTGAAATCCCACCGCTGTACTGGATACCTGTACAGACGATCGGCAACCCTCGCCGGTCAGCGACGATTAAAGGACATATAAAAGTTATGTTCGCAACAGATTCTGCGGCGGCGAATGGAATTTCCGGCGTGTATGGTTATCGTATCTGTCTGACCAGCGCGCTGTCCGGATAGCATGTCGGCGCATGTCCGGCCCGCTCCTGCCAAAGCCCGATGGAACGCCGCGTTTTGAAGCTTACCAGCCCGTCAGCGCCACCGACGTCATGGCCCAACTGTTCGAGCCGCTTTTGCATCGCCGCCACTTGCGCGCGGCTGAAGCCTTCCACCTTGCCCCATGGCGTGACGAAGCGGATGTCGCCGTAAACGATCCGATCCGCCGCGTGCCCGACGAACAGGGCATAGAGGTCGCTCTCATTGTAGTCCTTGAGCCGATAGAAGTTCGGCGTCACGAGAAACGCAGGGCCGTGCCGACCTGCCGGCAGCATCAGGTAGCCCTCGCCCGCCATTTCGTGCTGCGGAAAAGGCTTCCCCGAGACGCGCGTGACACCCATCGCCGTCCAGTCGGCGATCCGGCGGCCCTGGTCGGGCCCTTCGAGCGTGCATGACAAATGCGCCGGCAGGTTTATCTCGAAGCCCCAGTCGCGCCCCTTCTGCCAGCCGTGGGCTGCGAGATAGTTGGCGATGGAGGCGAGTGTGTCCGGCACGGAGTTCCAGATGTCCGCCTTGCCGTCGCCGTCGAAATCCACCGCATATTTGAGATACGAAGTCGGCATGAACTGCGGCTGGCCGAGCGCCCCGGCCCAGGAGGACCGCATGGCCTGCGGGCTCACGCCGCGCTTCTGCACCATCTCGAGCGCCGCCAGCACTTCTTCACGGAACATCGCCTTGCGAGTGGCGAGAAACGCCTTGGTCCCGAGCACCTCGAAGACATTGTGCGGAATCTTCGCCCCGCCGAAGCCGGACTCGCGCCCCCAGATGGCAAGCACGATGCCCTTCGGCACGCCGAAGCGCTTCTCCACCGCATCGAGCACTGCCCCGTACTGCTTGAGCCGCGCGCGCCCGCCCGAGACGATGCCACCGATCGGCTCGAAATAGGCCGCTGGCGGGCGGAATTCGGCCTGGTGCTGGCCCTCGCTGCCCGTTGGCGCTGATTTGCCCGGCAGCACAAGGTCCGGCAGCTTCAGATTGGGCTTCACGCCTGCAAACGCCTGCTGGAACACGCGCTCGTCGATGCCGCGCGCCCGCGCCTCCGGCCAGAGATCGGAGCTGAGCCACTGCTGGAACTGCTTTTCGATGGCGTGCTGTGCGGATGCGGGAACGAGCGCCATGCAGATCATGGCAACGGACAGTACGAAAGCCTTCCAACCCTTCCGCATCCCGCTCTTCCTCTCTTTCCCCCGCCATGTTGCAGGCGTGCTGCGTGAGCCGGTCCTTCTGCGCTCTGCTTCCCCTCGTGCTGAGCTTGCCGAAGCATGAGCCCGTCGAACCCTGCAGTCACCCCCGGTTCACATGTCTAGAATGTTGTCCGCGACCTGAGAGCTGCGGTCAATGTGCCTTCATCCAGGTAGTCGAGTTCGCCGCCCACGGGCACGCCATGCGCGAGCCGCGTCACCTTCACGTCGAGGCCGGAGAGCTGGTCGGTAATGTAGTGCGCGGTCGCCTGCCCCTCGACCGTCGCGTTGACGGCGAGGATCACCTCGGAAATGCCGCCCGCCGCAACGCGGCTGACGAGCCCCGTGATATTGAGGTCGTCCGGCCCCACGCCGTCGAGCGGGTTCAGCGTGCCGCCGAGCACATGGTAGCGCACATTCATCGCTCCCGCGCGCTCCAGCGCCCAGAGGTCGGACACGTCCTCCACCACGATCAGCGTCGAGGGATCACGCCGCGGATCGCTGCAGATCGTGCAGGGATCCACCGTGTCGACGTTGCCGCAGGTGGAGCAGACGCGCACCTTCTCCAGCGCATCCCCCATCGCCGCCGTGAGCGGCGTGAACAGCTGTTCCTTCTTCTTGATGAGATGGAGCGCCGCCCGGCGCGCCGAGCGCGGGCCTAGCCCCGGCACCTTTGCCAGAAGCTGGATCAGGCGTTCGATTTCCGGGCCTGCGATACGCTTGGACATGGGAATTCTTCAAGCTTTCATGAAAGCATGGGCGGCATCTATGCCGCCCTGAAACGCTATGGCTGACCGCCGATCAGAACGGCAGCTTGAGGCCGGGCGGAATCGGCAGCCCCGCCGCCATCTCCTGCGTTTTCCTTTGCATTTCGGCCTCGATCTTCACGCGCGCGTCGTTGTGCGCGGCGAGAATCAGGTCTTCGAGAATCTCCGCCTCGTCCGCCTTGAGGAGCGACGGATCGATGTCGAGCTTCCGCATCTCGAACTTGCCGGACAGCGTGACCTTCACCGCGCCTGCACCGGCCTGGCCTTCCATTTCCATGTTGGCGATTTCTTCCTGCATCGCCTGGAGCTTGGCCTGCATTTCCTTGGCCTTGCCCAACATGCTAAAAAGGTCACGCATCTGATTCTCCGCATCTCAATGAAATGATTACTCGTCTTCGTCGTCGGCATCGAAGCCGGGGGCGGGCATGTCCTCGCCCTCCATCGCGTCATGGGCTGCCGCATCCGGTATCCGCACGTCGACGATCTTCGCACCGGGAAATGTCTTCAGGATAGCGGCGACCGTCGGATCGGACCGGGCATCCTCGATCGCCATCTCGCGCCGGCTGTTTTCCTCTTCCCAGAGGGTCGGCCCGCCCGGCTCGTTCGACACCGAGACGACCCAGCGCCGGCCGGTCCATTTAAGCAGCCTGTTGGTCAGGTCGCCAAGCAGTGTCTTGGGCGCCTCCGGCAGCAGATTGACCGTCAGCCGTCCCGGCTCGATGCTTACCAGCCGCACGTGCCGCTTGAACAGGATCTTGAAGGCGATGTCGCGGTGCGACTCAGCCAGCGCTGCGATGTCCGCGAGCGACCGCACCGGAACCTCGGGCGCGTTTTCGGCTTCGGCAGGCCGTGCGGGCGCGGTCTGCTGCACCGGCTCCGGCATGGACTGCACCAGACGCATCGTCTGACCGCCACCGCCGCCGCTGGTCACGAAGCTGGATCCGACGGCGTTCACGCCGCCGCCACTGCCAGGGGCGAAGCCGCCGCCATTTCCCCCGCCCCCCGGGAAGGAAGGCGCGCCGCCGCCCGGCCCGCCATTCTGCAGCGCCTTGAGCGCCTCATCGAGTGTTGGCAGGTTAGCCGCATGCGCGATGCGGATCAGCACCATCTCGGCAGCCGCCACCGGACGGGTTGCGTTCTGCACCTCCTGGATGCCCTTGAGCAGCATCTGCCACGACCGCGACAGCACCCGTACCGACAGCTGTCCGGCAAGCTCGCTGCCGCGCTTGCGCTCTTCCGGCGACAGGGCGCTGTCCTGCGCGGCTTCGGGAACGAAGCGCAGGCGGGTCACGAGGTGGTTGAATTCTGCAAGGTCGGTCAGCACCGTCACGGGGTCCGCACCCACGTCATACTGCGCGCGGAACTCGGCGAGCGCCGCCGCCACGTCGCCCTTCATCAGGTGCTCGAACAGGTCGATCACCCGGGCGCGGTCGGCAAGGCCCAGCATATCGCGCACCGTCTCGGCCGTGACATGACCGCCGGAATGGGCGATCGCCTGGTCGAAGATCGACTGGGCGTCGCGCATCGAACCTTCCGCGGCGCGCGCGATCATCGCCAGCGCCTCGTCGTCGGCCTGCACGCCCTCGGCTTCGCCGATCCGCGCCAGGTGCTCCTTGATGAGCCCGGCGTCGATGCGGCGCAGGTCGAAGCGCTGGCAGCGCGACAGGATGGTGATGGGAACCTTGCGGATTTCGGTGGTGGCGAAGATGAACTTCACATGAGGCGGCGGCTCTTCCAGCGTCTTCAGCAGCCCGTTGAAGGCCGCCGTGGAGAGCATGTGCACCTCGTCGATGATGTAGACCTTGTAGCGGGCAGACACCGGCGCATAGCGCACCTGTTCGATGATCTCGCGGATGTCGTCGATGCCTGTGTGCGAGGCGGCGTCCATCTCGATCACGTCGACATGACGTCCTTCAAGAATCGCCTCGCAATGCTCGCCGAATTCGGTGAGTTCGATCGTGGGATGGTCGACCGTCGCCGTCTTGTAATTGAGCGCGCGCGCCAGGATTCGCGCCGTCGTGGTCTTGCCCACGCCGCGCACACCCGTCAGCATCCACGCCTGGGCGATGCGGCCCGTGGCGAAGGCGTTCTTGAGGGTGCGCACCATCGGCTCCTGGCCGATCAGTCCGGAGAAGTCGCGCGGGCGGTATTTTCTGGCCAGAACCCGGTAGCCGCCGGCCTTGCTGGAATCAGTCTGCCCGGCGTCATTCATGCGGTCGCGCTCTCCATGGTGGCTTTGCGATTGTTCCCCATGAACGGGTGGTCGCGTCAACTAGCTTGGGCGAAAGAGGCAACCGATGCTGCCTGAAGCCGAAGTGGGAGGCTGGCTGAATGACCCGCGCCGAGCTCGTTAGGGCTGCTTCCTTCCGGACCTGACCCGGTTGGCGAGTGACACGTCCACCGCCAACCTCCCACGCTCCATATCGTCAATCGCGCGGAGAAATGCAAGTGCGCACGCAAATTAGCTTGCAGCTATTTCGCACTCACACTAGCCTGATTTTCCATGAGCGAACACATTTCCCCACAGGGCTCAGCGCCTGCGTTTGAACTGGATAGCCGGCTGGAGACCGAGAGCGTCCTGGTCGCGAATCTCGGCCTTTGCCAGCTGCGGCTGCGCAACGACGCCCGCTGGCCGTGGCTGCTACTCATCCCGATGCGCCCCGGGATCGAGGAGCCGCACGACCTGACTCCGCTCGATCAAGCCCTGCTGAGTTTCGAGACCAATCTGGTGTCCAAGGCGCTGAAGGACATGACCGGCTGCACCAAGATCAACGTTGGCGCCCTCGGCAACATCGTGCGCCAGCTGCACGTTCATGTCATTGCCCGCAACGAGGGCGACCTCTGCTGGCCTGGTCCGGTCTGGGGCTTTGGCGAGCGCGTACCCTACCAGCCGGACGAGTTGGCCCGTCTGGTTGCCGAGATCCGCAATCACCTCTGAAAACAAGACATTTCCCGAAGCGTGCGGGGGCGGCATGACGTTTTTCCCTTCCGAATCCAGGACCGCGGCCGAATGGCTGGCCTTTACTGGCAACGTGATCGACACGCGCTCCGAGAAGCGCACGGATGACGCCATCCGCATCGCGCTTGCCGATGACCGGGCCCGTTTCCTGCTCGCCGGGGAAGGAAAGGTCTGCATCCGCACGGGAACGCCGCCCGATGCCTTCTTCACCGAAAACGAGGCCCGGGCCCTTGGCGCCGACCTGGCCGAAACGGTGCTTCTCGGCACCGCCCCGTCGGGGCCGGTCCTCGCCGCGCCGATCCAACCGGAGACCGTTCCGGCAGAATGCGGCGTCGAGGCAGTGGACCTTCGCGGCACCTACAGCACCTATCACCTGCCTGCGGAAACGGTCGGCGCGATCGCCCAGGCGGCCGCCCTTCTGGCCTGGCACAACACCCACCGCTTCTGCGGCCACTGCGGCGGCAGAAGCGAGATGCGCAGCGGCGGCTACCGCCGCGTTTGCGTGAGCTGCGGCGCGGAGCACTTCCCCCGAACCGACCCCGTGGTGATCATGCTGGCCGTGAAGGGCGACCGCTGCCTGCTTGGCCGCAGCCACCGCTTTGCGCCTGGCATGTACTCCTGTCTCGCCGGCTTCATGGAGCCTGGCGAGACCATCGAGGCGGCCGTGCGCCGCGAAACCTTCGAGGAATCCGGCGTCCGCGTTGGACCTGTCCGCTACGTGGCGAGCCAGCCGTGGCCGTTTCCCTTCTCGCTGATGATCGGCTGCATCGCCGAGGCCGAAACGGAAGAAGTCGAGCGCGATACGGCGGAACTGGAGGATTGCCGCTGGTTCTCACGCGCCGAAGTTCTCCAGATGCTCGATGGCACCCACCCGGACGGCCTGCGCGCCGCCACGCGCGGCGCGATCGCGCGCTACCTCATCGCACTCTGGGCCAGCCAGGCTACGGCGTAAAGGAACGTTTCTCCGCCTCTCATCTCGCGTAAAGCTCTGTCGGCGTTCCTTGTCGCGCGCCTCGGCTCCGCTCACCGTTTTGCGCAGGTCGCATGTTGCGGCCAGGTCGCATAATCAGGAGTTGAGGTATGGCCACTGTGCTACCATTCACGAATGCCAAGAAGGAGTTGTACTTCCCACGGATGGCGACATTCTACGACAATGTCGCCCAGCCGCTGGCCTGGACAGCTCTGCGTTTCGCAACGGGAGCCGCCCTTGTCATCCAGGGCATCCCACTGATGAAGGATCCGCTCGGCATGACCGCCTTCTTTGACGGTATCGGCTTCCATCCCGGAGCCGTCTGGTCAATCGTCCTGCTGGTCATTCTGGTGCTGGGTGGAGCCCTGCTTGCCCTGGGTCTCTACACCAGGCCCGCTGCCCTCGCCGTCGGGGTCATGCTCCTCGTCACCCTCTGGTATCACCTGACCTATCCCTTCGGAACCCAACTGCTGACGCAGGAAGGCGTCACTGCCGTCACGTCCACGGCCGGGTTGCTGACGCGCGAAGGCTATGCCCTTCTCGCCGATGGAGGCCGGAGCTTCGTCGAGCTGGCGCAGGCCAAGTCCGTGCTGCTGTCCATTCTGTGGTCCGGCATCGCCTTTCTCTTTGCGGCCTTCGGCGGAGGCTATTTCTCGCTGGACCGCAAGTTTCTCCGCAAGCGCTACTAGAGCAGTCCCAGGAGAAGCGGAACCCGGTTTTCCGTCCGGGACTGCGACAAAACAATTGCTTAGAACCCTCCCAGGGAAATCGGGAACGGTCTTCCGTCTGGAACCGCGCGAAGCAAGGCGCGGTTCCGGAAAGCTCCAACGACGGTCTCCGTCGGAGGCTCTCAACATGAGGCGCGGGTCGCCTTCGTGTTTTCGTTTCAGCCTGACGCAACAGGTCAGTCTGCACCGTCATCCATCTGCGACTGTTCGCGGCGGAACGGATGCGCCTCGTAGACGCCGAGGATGCGCACCTCCCGCGAGAAGAAGCTGAGTTCTTCCAGCGCCAGCTGCACGCTGCGGTCGTCCGGGTGACCCTCCACATCCACGTAGAACTGCGAGGAGAAGAACCGTCCGCCGAGCTGGTAGCTTTCCAGCTTGGTGATGTTGACGCCATTGGTCGCGAACCCGCCCAGCGCCTTGTAGAGCGCGGCCGGCACGTTGCGCACGCGGAAGATGAACGTCGTCAGCATCGCCTGGTCGGGAGAGCGGCGCTCCGCCCACCGCTTCTCCTTGGACAGCACAACGAAACGGGTGATGTTGTTCGTTTCGTCCTGGACATTTTCCAGGGCGATTTCCAGCCCATAGAGCTCGGCCGCCAGCCGCGGCGCGAGCGCCGCCTGGCTGCGGATCTTTTCCTCCGCCACCTGACGCGCCGCCCCGGCCGTATCGCCGGCGACGACCGGCTTCCACCGGTGTTTGCGGATGATCTTGCGGCACTGGCCAAGCGCATGGATGTGGCTGTGCACCGATTTGATCTCGGAGATGTCCACGCCCGGCAGCACCATCAGCTGGAACTGGATCGGCAGGAAATACTCGCCCACGATGTGCAGCTTGGAACGCGGCAGCAGGTAGTGGATGTCCGCGACCCGCCCGGCCAGCGTGTTCTCGATGGGAATCATCGCGAGATCGGCCTTGCCCGTCTCGACCGCGATGAAAGCATCCTCAAACGTGGGGCATGGGAACGGCTCCATGTTGGGGAACATGTTGCGGCATGCCGTGTCGGAATTCGCCCCCGGCTCTCCCTGGAAGGCGATCCTGTTCGTCTTCGTCGGACCCATTCTTATCCTTTCTTCGCCAGCATCTGGCGCGCCTTCTCGAGATCCTCGGGCGTGTCGACTCCTAGCGGCACGGACTGAACGATCTCCGCGTCGATTCGCATGCCCGCCTCCAGCGCGCGCAGCTGCTCCAGCCGCTCCCGCTTCTCAAGCGTTCCCGCGGGAAGCGAGACGAATTTCTCCAGCGCGGCGCGACGGTAGGCATAGATGCCAACATGATGATAGAGCGGCCCGTCCCCCCAGGGCGCGGTCGCACGCGTGAAGTAAAGGGCGCGCAGACGCTCACCCGAATCAGTCACCGGCACGCCGACGATCTTCACGACGTTGGGATTGGTCTTTTCCTCTTCCTCGGTGATTTCCACACCCAGGGTCGCGATATCCACGTCGGGTTTCTCGAGCGGTCGCAGCACGGCCCGCACGTCCTCGGGCGGGATGGTCGGCAGATCGCCCTGAAGATTGATGATGATCTCGGCCTTGCCTTCCGGATCGGCGGTTTGCAGGGCCTCGAAGATCCGGTCAGAGCCGGATTGATGGTTGCCCTTGGTGACGATGGCTTCCACGCCCTCTGCCCGGGCAGCTTCCGCCACCTTCTCGGAGTCGGTGGCCACGATGACGCGGCCAACCTTGCTCTCTAGCGCACGCGCTGCGACCTGGGCTATCATCGGCTTGCCGGCGATATCCGCCAGGGGCTTGCCGGGAAGCCTCGTCGAGTCTATCCGCGCTGGGATCAAGATGAGAATGGTCATGGAGTTGCTTCTGGTTCTGGGTTGGAGCAAAGTGGCAAAAAGTAGCAGTTATGAAAGGTCTTATAGGTGTTGCAAGCCATTTGCAAAAGACCTAGTTTCCGCGCAATTTTTGCAGGCAGCGGTTGAGTGAGGACCAGTAGCCGTTTGATTTCGGCGGCAGGTTACTTGCAGCGTGTGGAGAAGGAGCCTCAGGGCGTATGGATTCTTTCGAGCTCAATAAGGTTTTAGGCGCGGTCCTCGGCACAGTCTTTGTCGTGTTTTCCGTCAGCCTAGTTTCAGACGCGATCTTCAGCTCGCATGCACCGGAAACTCCCGGCTATGCAATCGTCGCTTCGGAAGACGGCGGCGCTTCGGCCGGCTCGGATTCCGGTGGTGCTCCCGAATCGGTGCTGCCGCTTCTGGCGTCGGCTGACGCCGCGAACGGCGCCAGCATTTTCAAGCGTTGCGCGGCCTGTCACACCGACGACAAGAGCGGCGCGAACAAGGTCGGCCCCAACCTCTGGGGCGTCGTGGACCGTCCGGTTGCCTCGCATGAGGGCTTCAGCTATTCGGCTGGCATGCAGGCTTTTGCCGAGGGCGGCAAGACCTGGACTTACGAGAATCTCGATCATTTCATCGCCAACCCGAAGGGTTTCGTCCCGGGTACGGCCATGGCCTTTGCGGGACTCAAGAAGGTCAAGGAGCGCGCCGACCTGATCGCCTACCTGCGCGAACAGGCTGATTCGCCGGCTCCGCTCCCGGAAGTGGGCGCTGAGGGAGAAGCCGTTCCCGCGGAGGAAGCCGCTCCGGCCGAGCAGGCTGCTCCGGCGGAGGAAGCTCCGGCTGCTGAGCAGGCACCGGCAACCGAAGCTGCTCCGGCTGATAACGATGGGGCCGCCACCGAGCAGGGAGCTGCACCGCAGGAGGAAGCTGCTCCCGAGACCGACGGCGGCAATGCCGAAGAGGCTCCGGCCCAGTCGGCGCAGTGAACGGGCGATCTCACAAAGCTTTGAAAAAGCCGGCCTTTGGTCGGCTTTTTTGTTGCTGTTTGGCATTTGCCTTCTGCCGTGAATGATCTACTGTTTTCGGGTCGACAATCTGGGAGCGATCATATGCACGCAACGGCAACCGCTGCTTTCAGGAAGGCTGCACTTGCTGGACTGCTTGTGTTGTTGGCAGGAACCGGAGGACGCGCCGAGGATGAATGGCGCACCACCAGTTCGCTCATTGATCCTGATGCGGAACAGGCCGTTTTCGAGCGCTACGACTACGTCAATCCCGACGCCCCCAAGGGCGGTACGCTGCACCAGATTGCCTTCGGCACCTATGACAGCTTCAACCCGTTCATCGTGCGGGGCACTCCCGCGGCCGGACTTTCCGATTTCGGCGGCCTGCTGTGGGAGACGCTCATGGCCCAGTCGCCCGATCAGCCGGGCACCAGCCACGGCCTGATCGCTGAGGCCTTCAAGTACCCGCCGGACTTCTCCTCCGCCACCTACAGGCTGAACCCGGACGCCCGCTGGCATGACGGCAAGCCCATTACCGCAGAGGACGTGATCTGGTCGCTGGAGACGCTGAAAAAGATCAGTCCCTCACACATGCACTACTTCGCAAACGTGAAGGAGGCTGTCGCTCTCTCCGATCGCGAGGTCGAGTTCCGTTTCGACCAGGCCGGCAACCGCGAGCTGCCGCACATCATGGGCGACCTGCCCGTGCTGCCCAAGCATTGGTGGGAAGGCGTGAGGCCGGACGGAACGAAGCGTGACATCTCCCAGCCGACCCTGGAGCCGCCGCTCGGCAGCGGGCCGTACAAGATCGGCCAGTTCCGCCCGGGTAACGACATCACCTGGGAGCGCGTGAAGGACTACTGGGGCGAGAACCTGCCGGTGAACATCGGCCGCAACAACTTCGACCAGCGCCGCTACACCTATTTTCAGGACGACAACGCCGCCTTCCTCGCCTTCAAGAAGGGTGGCATCGAGGATATCCGGCGCGAAACGTCCACCCGCCGCTGGGTAACGGAGTACGATTTCCCCGCCGTCAAGGAAGGCAAGGTCATCAAGCGCGAGTTCAAGAGCGGCATGGTTCAGCCCATGCAGGCCTTCGTCTTCAACCTGCGCCGTCCGCAGTTCGCTGACCGCCGCGTGCGCGAGGCCCTCACGCTCGCCTACAATTTCGAGGACCAGAACCGGAAGCACTTCTTCGGCCTGAACAAGCGCCTGGGCAGCTATTTCGAGAACTCGGAGCTCGCCTCCGGCGGCATTCCGCAGGGGCGCGAGCTCGAGATCCTGGAGGAGTTCCGCGACCAGCTCCCGCCGGAGCTGTTCACGCAGGAGTTCAAGCTGCCGGTCAACGACACGCCCACGTCGGAGCGCCAGCATCTGCGCGAAGCCATCCGTCTCCTGAACGAGGCAGGCTGGGAGACCCGCGGCGGCAAGCTTGTCAACAAGGAAACCGGCGAGCCGTTCAGGATCGAGTTTCTTGGTGCCAGCGAGACCGCGGAGATCATCACGGACGGCCTCATCCCGAACCTGCGCAAGCTCGGCATCGACGCAACCCTCCGTATCGTGGATGCCTCCCAGTACATCCAGCGCGTCCAGAACTTCGACTTTGACGCCGTCACCGGGGTCTTCGGGCAGTCCAATTCCCCGGGTAACGAGCAGCGCGACTATTGGACCAGCAGGGCCGCCGACACGCCGGGCTCCCGCAACATCATGGGCATCAAGGATCCGGTGGTGGACGCCCTCGTGGACAAGATCATCTACGCCACGGACCGCGACGAACTGGTGGCGCTCACCCACGCGCTCGACCGTGTGCTGCTCTGGAACTACTACACGATCCCGCAGTACTACCAGCCGACGATCCGCATGGCCTACTGGAACAAGTTCGGCATTCCGGAAAAGCAGCCGGCCTATACCGGAATTGACATTGACTCCTGGTGGATAGATCCGGCCAAGAGGTGAGCGTCATGTTGGGTCTCACGCGACGTCTGTTTCTGACAGGGGCGGCCTCGTTGGCGGCCTCGGCCATGACGAGACCGATCTTTGCCGCCACGCCCGTCAACACGCCCGTCCACGGCCTGTCCGCCTTCGGCGACCTGAAGTACCCGGCCGGCTTCAAGCAGTTCGACTACGCCAATCCCGATGCGCCGAAGGGCGGCATCATACGGCTGCAGCCCGGCGACTGGCTGTTCAACCAGAACACGAACACCTTCAACACGCTGAACACCTTCGTGCGCACCGGCAGCGCGCCGCCCCGCATGGAGCTGTGCTTCGACAGTCTGATGAGCGGCAGCCTCGACGAACCGGACACCATTTACGGGCTGGTGGCCGAGACCGTGACCATTTCCGAGGACCGCAACAGCTTCACCTTCAGGCTGCGGCCGGAAGCCCGCTTCCATGACGGCTCGCGGATCACGGCGGAGGACGTGGCCTTCTCCTACGATCTCCTGAAGCGCGACGGCCATCCCACCTTCCAGCTCATCCTGGCCGAGATGGCCGCCGCCGAAGCCCTGAGCGACGGCGAATTCCGCCTCACCTTCTCCGGACAGCAGTCGGAGCGGACGATCCTCGCCGCCTCCACCTTCCCGATCCTGTCAAAGAAGGAACTTGCGACGAAAAAGTTCGACAGCGGGCACCTCCAGCCCTTTCTGGGCTCCGGCCCCTACCGGGTGGGGCGTTTCTCCGCCGGCCGCTTCATCGAATACGAACGGGTGGAAGACGACTGGGCCAGGAATCTCCCGTTCCGCAACGGCCTCTATCTTTTCGACATCATCCGCATCGACTCCTTCAGCGATCGCAATGCCGCCTTCGAGGCCTTCAAGAAGGGCGAGACGGAGTGGCGCGGCGAGTTCACCGCCTCGGTCTGGGCGACCGAATACGACTTTCCGGCCGTGCTCGACGGACGGGTCATCAAGCGCGAGTTCCCGGAAGACCAGCGTCCCAGCTTCTACTGCAAGGCGATCAATCAGCGCAGGGAACGCTTCCGTGACCTGCGCGTCCGCCAGGCGATCGCCCGCTGCTTCGACTTCGAGTGGATCAACCGCAACATCTTTTACGGCCTTTACAGGCGCAACCAGTCACCCTTCGAGAGCTCGCCCTATAAGGCGGAAGGGCTGCCGGGCCCCGAGGAACTGGCCATCCTTGAGCCGCTACGCGGCAAGATTCCGGAAGAGGCTTTCGGCGAAGCTGTCGTTCAGCCCACGACGGACGGCACCGGCAACGATCGCCGCAACCTGCGCGAAGCCGCCCGTCTGATGCACGAGGCCGGCTGGACGCTGAAAGACGGGTTCCTCCACAACGAGAAGGGCGAGCGTTTCACGGTCGAGTATCTGGTCAACGACGAGACCTTCCTGCGCATCTCGCCAGGCTTCATCCGCAACCTTCGCTCGATCGGTATCGACGCGACCATCCGCCAGGTCGATCCATCACAGTATCAGCTTCGGCTGATCGACTTCGAGTTCGACATGATCGACGTGGCCTTCTCCCTTGGCGCCACGCCGACCCGCGACACGCTCATGCAGTTCTTCCACTCCAGCACGGCAAACCTGCCGGGCAGCAACAACTATGTCGGCATGGCCGACGAGGCCGTCGACCAGCTGGTCGACATCGCCGCCCGTGCCGACAATCGCCAAGATTTCACTATTGCCATGAAATGTCTCGACAGGGTCTTGCGTGCGCGTCTGGACTGGATTCCAAATTGGGGCTCGGCGAATCGTCGTGTCGCCTTCTGGGACAAGTTCGGGTTTCGCGAGCCGAAGCCGGACTATGGCTTTCCGGTGGAAGCGTTATGGTGGTACGACGAGGAAAAGGCGAAGGCCATTGGCAAGTGACGGGTTGGTTCAAGGGCATATGCGGCAAGCGGACGAGGCGTTTCGCCCGATGGCAGTGAAGGTTGGCGGTTGCGCCTGCCTGGATGGAGTGGCGAACTGATGGGAGCCTACATCCTCCGCCGTCTCCTGCTGATGATCCCCACGCTTCTGGGGATCATGCTTGTGTCCTTCATCATCGTGCAGTTTGCGCCGGGCGGCCCCGTCGAGCAGGTGATCGCCCAGATCACCGGCCAGGCGAACGGTGCCGATTCCCGCATCGGTGGCGGCCAGGCCTCGGACCTTGGACAGACCTTCGACACCTCCGCTTCCAGCTCCAAGTACCGCGGCGCGCAGGGCCTCGATCCCCGCTTCATCGAACAGCTGGAGAAGCAGTTCGGCTTCGACAAGCCGGCGCACGAGCGCTTCCTGCTGATGATATGGAACTACCTGCGTTTCGATTTCGGGGAGAGCTACTTCCGCGATATCTCCGTCATCGACCTCATCATCGAGAAGATGCCGGTGTCCATATCCCTTGGGTTATGGATCACGCTGATCTCCTACGGAATCTCGATCCCCCTGGGCATCCGCAAGGCCGTCAAGGACGGCTCCCGTTTCGACGTATGGACCAGCGGCGTCATAGTTGTCGCCTACGCGATCCCGAGCTTCCTGTTTGCTGTGCTGCTGATGGTGCTTTTTGCCGGCGGCTCCTTCTTCGACTGGTTCCCGCTGCGCGGCCTCACCTCGGACAACTGGGACCAGATGTCCTGGCCCCAGCGCATCGTCGACTATTTCTGGCACCTGACCCTGCCGCTGACGGCGCTGGTGCTCTCCGCCTTCGCCACCACGACCTTGCTCACCAAGAACTCGTTCCTGGACGAGATCCGCAAGCAATACGTGGTGACGGCCCGCGCCAAGGGCCTGTCCGAACGGCAGGTGCTCTATGGGCACGTGTTCCGCAACGCCATGCTCGTCATCATCGCGGGTTTTCCCGGTGCCTTCATCTCGGCCTTCTTCACGGGCTCGCTGCTGATCGAGAGCATCTTCTCGCTCGACGGTCTGGGACTCCTCGGCTTCCGCTCGGTGATCGACCGCGATTATCCGGTGGTCTTCGCCACGCTCTACATCTTCTCGCTGCTCGGACTGCTGGTGAGCCTGATTTCTGACATCACCTACACGCTGATCGACCCCCGCATCGACTTTGAACGGAGGGATGTCTGAATGTCCGAAATTCAGGCAAAAGCTGAGGTTGAGCAGGTCAGAAACCGTGTTCGCCGGCCCTTTCTTTCGCCGCTCAATCAGCGGCGCTGGCAGAACTTCAAGGCCAATCGCCGTGGCTACTGGTCACTCTGGATTTTCCTGGGCCTCTTCATCCTTTCCCTGTTCGCGGAGTTCCTGGCCAACGACAAGCCGCTGATCGCCTCCTACAAGGGCGAGATTCTCGTCCCCGTTCTGGTGGACTATCCGGAGGAGAAGTTCGGCGGCTTCCTGGCCGTCACCGACTACCGCGACCCCTTCATCCAGGAGGAGATCGAGTCCAATGGCTGGATGATCTGGCCGCCCATCCGCTATTCCTACCGCACGGTCAACAACGAGATCCCGGGTGCCGCTCCCGCGAAACCGTCCTGGCTCTACACCAAGGAGGAGCGCTGCAGCCGCTATCCGCTCGGCGTCGACGATCCGAACTGCACCATCGGCAACTGGAACTGGCTCGGCACCGACGACCAGGCGCGCGACGTGCTGGCCCGGGTGATCTACGGCTTCCGGATTTCCGTCCTGTTCGGCCTCATCCTCACCTTTGCCTCGGCCGTGATCGGCGTGTCCGCCGGCGCCGTGCAGGGCTATTTCGGCGGCTGGACCGACCTGCTCTTTCAGCGCTTCATCGAGATCTGGTCGTCCATTCCGGTCCTCTACCTTATCCTGATCATCGCGGCCGTGCTGCCGCCCGGCTTCTGGGTGCTCCTAGGCATCATGCTGCTCTTCTCCTGGGTGGCCTTCGTTGGCGTCGTGCGCGCGGAGTTCCTGCGCGCCCGCAACTTCGAGTACGTGGCGGCGGCACGTGCGCTTGGCGTCTCCAACCGCACCATCATGCTGCGCCATCTCCTCCCCAACGCCATGGTGGCCACCCTCACGTTCCTGCCCTTCATCCTGAACGGCTCGATCACCACGCTGAGCTCCCTCGACTTCCTGGGTTTCGGCATGCCGCCCGGCTCGCCGTCGCTCGGAGAACTCCTTCGCCAGGGCCAGCGGCACCTGAACGCCCCGTGGCTCGGCATCACCGGCTTCCTCAGCCTCTCCATCATGCTCTCGCTGCTGATATTCGTTGGTGAGGCCGTGCGCGACGCATTTGACCCGAGGAAGACCTTCCGATGAGCCAGCCCCTTCTCTCGGTCCGCGACCTTTCCGTAGCCTTCACGCAGGGCGGCCAGACCAGCCTCGCCGTCGATCGCGTGTCCTTCGACATACTGCCGGGCGAAACCCTCGCGCTGGTCGGAGAATCCGGCTCCGGCAAGTCGGTCACCGCACTATCGGTCCTGAAACTGCTCCCCTATCCGCCCGCGAGCCATCCGAGCGGTGAGATCCACTTTGGCGGCATGGATCTCATGAAGGCGCCGGAGCCCGAGCTTCGCGCCGTCCGCGGCAACGAGATCAGCATGATCTTCCAGGAGCCGATGACCTCGCTCAACCCGCTCCACACCATCGAGCGGCAGATCAGCGAGGTCCTCAAGCTTCACCGCGGCATGAGCAACGAGAAGGCACGCGCGCGCACATTGGAACTGCTGCGCCAGGTCGGCATCCGCGAGCCCGAGAAGCGGCTCGACGCTTTCCCGCACCAGCTCTCGGGCGGTCAGCGCCAGCGCGTGATGATCGCCATGGCGCTCGCCAACGAGCCCAAGCTGCTGATCGCCGACGAGCCCACGACCGCTCTCGACGTGACCGTTCAGGCGCAGATCCTCGAGCTCCTGGCCGAGCTCAAGCGCGAGCGCGGTCTTTCCATGCTCTTCATCACCCATGACCTCGGCATCGTCCGCAAGATCGCCGACCGTGTCTGCGTGATGACGAGGGGCAAGATCGTCGAAAGCGGCCCGACCGCAGAGATCTTCACCAATCCGCGGCACGAATACACCCGTCACCTGCTGGCGGCGGAACCCAAGGGCGAGCCGCCTGCCGCGGACCCCGACGCCGAGACGGTGATGACGGGGAAGAACATCCGCGTGTGGTTCCCCATCAAGAAAGGCTTCCTGCGAAAGGTCGTCGACCACGTGAAGGCCGTGGACGGCGTCGACGTGACGGTGCGCGCCGGCCAGACCTTGGGCGTCGTGGGCGAATCCGGCTCCGGCAAGACCACGCTCGGCCTGGCCCTCTGCCGGATGATCTCTTCGCAGGGAGAGATTACTTTCCGCGGCCAACGCATCGACGGCCGCAGCTTCCGCGACATGCGCCCGCTCCGCCGCGAGATCCAGATCGTATTCCAGGACCCCTACGGCTCGCTCAGCCCCCGCATGTCGGTGAGCGAGATCATCGAGGAGGGCCTGAAGATCCACGAGAAGGGTCTCTCCGCCGCCGATCGCGACCGCATGGTCGTCGAGGTTCTCGAGGAAGTCGGCATCGACCCTGCCGTCCGCTTCCGCTACCCGCACGAATTCTCGGGCGGCCAGCGCCAGCGCATAGCCATCGCCCGCGCCATGGTGCTGAAGCCGCGCTTCGTGATGCTGGACGAGCCAACCTCCGCGCTCGACATGAGCGTTCAGGCCCAGGTTGTGGACCTTCTGCGCGACCTGCAGAAGCGGCACAATCTGGCCTATATGTTCATCAGCCATGACCTGAAGGTCGTGCGGGCGCTGGCCAACGAGGTGATCGTCATGCGCAACGGGCAGGTCGTCGAGACGGGACCCTCCGAACGGATCTTCACTGCTCCGCAGACGGACTACACCCGCGCCCTGATCGCCGCGGCCTTCGACATCGAGACTGCCCCCGTGGGCGTCGTGAACGAATAGGTGATCCCCATGTCCACCCAGCCCTCAGCGGTTCCGTCAGGAACCTTGAAGAGCGTCAAGGGCCGCGTCCTCCTGACAGCCCATGGGATGAATGCCGACCACTGGCGCAGGATGCTGAGCCAGGATGGCCGCAATGTCGTTCTGGAGCCCTCGGGCGAGGTCGACCCGACCATCGACTACGCCGTTCTCTGGCGCTATCCGCACGGCCTTCTGCGGCGCCTGCCCAACCTGAAGATCATTTTCTCCGCCGGCGCTGGTGTTGACCACATCATGTCCGACCCGGACGTCCATGATCTGCATGCCAATGTTCCGATCGTGCGCGTGGTCGCGCCGAACCTTACCCAGCACATGGCCGAATATGTGGTCTGGCGCGTGATGGACCATCACCGCCAGGGGATTGCCTACCGCCAGCTGCAGGCGCAGAGCGTCTGGGAATCCCTTTCCCAGCCGACCGCCAGCGAAGTGACCGTGGGCATCATGGGACTAGGCGCGCTTGGCCGCGCCGCTGCCGAAAAGCTTTTGGCCATCGGATTCCGGGTGGCGGGCTGGAGCCGTACCCCGCGCGACGTGCCGGGTGTGGAAAGCTATACCGGTGAGGACGGCCTGACGCCCTTCCTGAACAGGACGGACATTCTCGTCATTCTGCTGCCCCTCACGCCGGCGACTGAAGGCATGGTGAACTACAGCGTGCTGGCCCGCCTTCGCCAGAACGGCCCCCTAGGAGGCCCCTGCCTCATCAACGCGAGCCGCGGCCGCGTGCACAGGGAAGCCGATATTCTTCGCGCACTGGACGAGGGCATCCTGAAGGAAGCGAGTCTCGACGTCTTCGAGCGCGAGCCGCTTCCGGAGGAAAGCCCGATCTGGCAGCATCCGCGCATCGTCGTGACGCCGCACGAGGCCGCCGCCTCTGACCCCGACCACCTCGCCCCGCTCATGCTCACCCAGATGGAAGCCTACGAGCGCGGCGAACCCCTCAGCAACCTGGTGGATCGGGAACGGGGTTATTAAGGCTCTCCCTCACCATCACATGATGACGTTGACTGGTTACCGGGACAGTTTCATCACTAATTTCCTCGATGGGGTGGAGTGATCCACCCCCATTGAACGGGTCCACCTTGAAGTATGGTTTTGACCATGAAGGAGGACCACAATGGCCAACAAGCGACACAAGCCCGACGAGATCGTCACG
>NZ_BAABGS010000067.1:0-40279 GCF_039541695.1 Chelativorans composti
TCCCGCCCGCCGAAGCCGAGGCAAACTTCTACGCGGCTCTGGAAACTGAAGCCATGGCCGCGTAACTAAACCAAATCAGCCTCCGGCAAACCCGGCGCGGTTCAAAGCTTCGTGACGATCTCGTCGGGCTTGTGTCGCTTGTTTGCCATTGTGGTCCTCCTTCATGGTCAAAACCATACTTCAAATTGGACCCGTCCGTGGGGGCCGATCAAATGAGCGAGCAGAATCAAGGACCGCTGCCGATCAGGGTTCTGGTCGCTAAACTCAGGGCTGTATCGAACACCTACGGGGGCATCCCTGCCATGCGTGGGGCTGCGGACTGGTTGGACAGCGCGCTCACTCGGTTCGCCCAAGAGCCTTCACTGGAATCTCTGCGCGAGCTTAATGCTGCTGTGGCCTATGCCCACCGATTCAGAAAGCAGTCTCCGATCAAGGAAACGAAGTGATTTAACGTGCCAATGGCGGAGGAAACGTGTCGCATAAAATCGAAAAATTTTCCATACGACACGCCGCAACCAATTGATTTTACAGGAGAATTTTTTGGTACGCCCAAGGGGAATCGAACCCCTGTTTCCGCCGTGAAAGGGCGGCGTCCTAACCGCTAGACGATGGGCGCGTCCGAGTTGCCGCGCTTATAGTGGCCTTATTCCGATCCCGCAAGATGCCTTTTGCGGTTAATCATATTTTTTTGCTGCGACCAGAGCCGCGCGCAACGTCATGAAACCCTCAGATGGTCACAGCTCCTTGATTTTTCAAGGATTTGGCTGGCAGACCGCGCTTTTCCTGAAACAGACCTAGCGCCGGCAGCGCCAGTTCCAATCGCGCTCCGGGCCGATATCCACATGCACGGAGGCCGTGTGGCAGTAGGTTCCGACACCGCCGCGCCCCGGCAGCGAACGCGCGAATCGCGCCAGTTCCCAACGGCTCACGCCTTCGACCTGGATGTCCGCCGCGGCGCAATTCATGTGCTGCGACCGGCGCGCGCCCCGTACACGCCGGTTATGTTCGGGACTACGGTAACCGGAGGTCACGATCACCGGCTTGCGGTAGTGCGCCTCGATGGCCTTCAGAAGGCGGACAAGCTGCGGCTTGAAGCAGGACGTATTCACGTCGGGGCGTTGCCGGACAAGCCCGTGCGGCGCAAGTCGCGCCAATCCGAGGCCGGCAGCGGCGACCTGATAGCCGCCCTCGTCCTCGTAAAGGTCGATGTCGGCGTCATCCGACGAATCACCCGACTTGCGCACGATGTCGAACAGTTCCTCGCGGCTTCGGACGCCGGGAAGCGCATCGGCCGCATATGCGGCCACGGCACGCGAATCAATCACGATCTTCTTCTCGGCAGGCTGCGGTTCCGGCTGGGCGGCGAGCGGCTCCGCGCCGAGCTTTGCAAGCGAGGCCATCTGAAGCTGCTTCGGCTCGGGCCTGACTTCCGGCTTTTCCTGCCGCTCCGCCGTCTCCACCTTGTCCTGTTGACTTGCCTTATCCTGCGGGTCCGCGGCTGCAGCCGGCTGCTCATCGCCACCGCCATCGCTCTGGCGGCTGCCAAACAGGGCAGCAAAGAGACCCCGCTTCCCGGCGGGTTGAGACGATCTGTCCGATCCCGACGCAGATGCGGCTGATCCGGGAGCGGAGTTGCCTTCAGCCGCAGCGGTCTGGTGCGGCTTGTCCTGTTCCTCGCCGGACTGCGGTGCAGCCGCGCGCGCGGCGGCAGCAGCGGCCTCATTCTCCGCCCGCCGCGCCGGCCGCGATGACGATGCCTCTGCAACGGCCGGGGAAGATGCGGTCGAAGCCTCCTCATCCTTCGCCTCCGTCTGACCGGAAACGTCCTGAGCCTGCGTTACAGCCGCGCCGCCCTCGACGAGCTCGGTCAGGCCCATTGCGGTGACGAAATCGCTGTTCTTCGATGCGCAGGACGCAATGAGCCCGCAGGCGATGGCCACGCCCGCCACGCGACGCAGAAAATGCTTATGATCTCCCCCCAGCCCGGCGCGCTCCGGATCGACAAACAATAACTGTTCCCCTCAAACCCTCGCCTGCAGAAAAGATCCCAGTCTTGCACAGGGCCGGGAAGCACAGGCACTCCGAACAGACAATTAGATAATTGGTAACCAAACTGATCTTCTTTGGCAATTGCTATCGGCAATAACGGGAATGCCGGGCTCGTTCACCCGCGCACAAGCACATAGGTCCCCGGAGCGTCCGCAAGATAGGAACCGTCGGGATCAAGGTGGCGAGCCGGAACCCGGTCGCCGTCCTGCGCGACCAGCCAGTCGTTCCAGTGGAGCCACCACGAGCCCTGCGTGAAGGTGGCTGACTCGCGCCATTCCTCGAAGGTGGCGGCGTCGAGCGGGGCCGTGCGAAAACCGTACTTGTTGGCCGCAGGCGGATTGATAATGCCGGCGATATGGCCGGAACCTCCCATCACATGGGTGACCGGACCGCCGAACAGCTTCGCCCCCACGAACACGGACCTGGCTGGAGAGATGTGATCGTCGGCCGCGGAGACGGTGTAGACGGGGATCTTCACGTCGGCGAGCGACAACGTGCGGCCGCGCAGCGTGGCCCTGCCCTGCGCCAGCGCATTCTCCAGATAGAAGGTGCGCAGGTAGTAGATGTGGTTGGCGGGGGTCATGCGGGTGGAATCGGAGTTCCAGTAAAGGAGGTCGAACGGCGGCGGATCCTTGCCGAGCAGGTAATTGTTCACGACATAGGGCCACAGAAGATCGCGGGCGCGCAGCACGTTGAAAACCGTCGCCATGGTCGTGCCGTCCAGATAGCCCTTTGCCTGCATGGCGGCCTCGAGCAGCGCGATCTGCTCCTCGGTCACGAAATGCTTGAGGTCGCCCGCGTGGGTGAAATCGACCTGGCTCGCCATGAAGGTGGCAGTCGCCACGCGCCTGTCGCCCTCCTGCGCCATGGCCGCCAGGCAGGCGGCGAGCAGCGTGCCGCCGATGCAGTAGCCGACGACGTTGATCTCAGTCTCGCCGGTGCGTTCCTGCACCGTATCGAGCGCGAAACCGATTCCCTGGCTGGCGTAATCCTCCCAGCCAAGGTGGGCGTGCCGCTCGTCCGGGTTGACCCAGGAGAGCATGAAAACCGTATGGCCCTGGTCGACCGCCCAGCGGACGAAGGACCGTTCGGGGCTGAGGTCGAGGACGTAGTACTTGTTGATCCAGGGCGGAATGACCAGCAGCGGTCGGCGGTAGACCGTATCGGTCGCCGGTTCGTACTGGATGATCTCGGCGAGCTCGCTGCGCGCCACCACCTTGCCGGGCGTGGTGGCGATGTTCTCGCCAAGCCGGAACTTCGAGTAGTCGGTCTGGCGCAGGCGCAAAGCACCGTTTCCGGCCGCAAGATCCTCCGCGAACATGCGCATGCCGCGGATCAGGTTCTCGCCGTTCGACTGCAGCGTCTCGCGCACGACGACCGGATTGGTCAGCAGAAAGTTGGAGGGAGAGACGGCATCCATCACCTGGCGGACGTAAAAGCGCGCCTTCTCGCGCAGCTCGCCGTCGACGTTGTCCGCCTCATCCACCATCTGCTCGGCCCAGCGGACGGCGGCGAGATAGATCTGCTTCAGGAAGCGGAAGAAGGGGTGCCGCTCCCAGTCGGGATCGGAAAAGCGCCGGTCGGCGCGCGAGGTCTCGAGCTGGGGCGGCTCGTTCTCGTCGAATTCGCCGTTCATCTGGCGGATGGAATTGGTCCAGATGTCAAGGCAGGCGGAGATCAGGCGCGTCTGCGCCTCCGTCGCCCGGTTCTGGTCGGCGCGCCAGTATTCGACAATCTTCGCAAGGGTGGCGAGAAGATCGTTCAGAGGTCCTGCAATCGGGGTCCCGGTATCGCCCCGCTCGCGGGCGCGGGCCCAGGCCCCGGCGACCTTCCCGATCTCCTCCAGCATGTATGCGAAATTGATGGCAAGGCGGTGCGGATCCTTTACATGGAAAGGATCATGCGACGTATGGTTCCCGTCGTTACCGCTTTCGCCTGCCCTGGAGCCTTCCATACTTCGCTCGCCGCCCTTTTTGTGCCACCTTATAACCGATCCGCCCGGGGTCCCGAAGCAGAGACCGAATATATGAAGAACTCTTACCGGATACGACAGTTTTCCGCTGCAACCATCGTCGCGGCAGCCGTGTGCCCGCTGCTCGTCGCGTGTTCCACCCTCAATATGGAGGATCTCGCGCCACAGCAACCCGCAGTCGTATCCGCTTCACAGGCTCCGTTGCAGGCTCCGACGCACCCCGGCCAGGGCCAGCCGCAACCGGCGCAGGCCACCCTGCCCGCGACCGCGGCGGACCAAGCCGCGCAGGCCCGGCGCCCGGGCGACTACCCCAACCTGAACATTCCGGTGCAGCCTGCCGCCGAGCAGATCAGCGACGAGGAACGCCAGCGCATCATCGACGAGCTCAACGCCAAAAGGAAGGCGGCGTCCGGACCAAGCGCCAGCCAGCTTTCGGAGGCAGATCGGCTGCGGCTGCTCGCGCGCCAGCGTCAGGAGGAAATTCTCTCCGAGATCGAATCAGAGCAATAACTCTTCATCAGTTGATTCATTCGCGCGTTTCTGGCTATCGACCACCCGCGCGAACCGGTGTATGACCACCCGGCAATCATCTAGTCTGGAACACAACCATGGAAGAGTTTTACAAGATCCGTCGGCTACCGCCCTATGTCTTCGAGCAGGTCAACAAGCTCAAGGCGGCCGCGCGAGCGCGTGGAGCCGACATCATCGATCTTGGCATGGGTAATCCGGACCTGCCGACGCCCAAGAGCATCGTCGACAAGCTCTGCGAGGTCGTGCGCGATCCCCGCACGCACCGCTACTCCGCGTCCAAGGGCATCGCCGGCCTGCGCAAGGCTCAGGCCAACTACTATGCCCGGCGCTTCGGCGTGAAGCTCAACCCCGACACGCAGGTCGTCGCCACGCTCGGCTCCAAGGAAGGCTTCGCCAACATGGCGCAGGCCATCACCGCGCCGGGCGACGTCGTTCTGTGTCCGAACCCGACCTATCCGATCCATTCATTCGGCTTCATCATGTCGGGCGGTGTGGTGCGCTCCATTCCGGTGGAGCCGGACGAAAACTTCATCCCGGCGCTGGAACGGGCGGTTCGGCACTCGATCCCGAAGCCGGTGGCTATGATCCTGAGCTATCCGTCGAACCCGACGGCGTGCCTGGCGAGCCTCGACTTTTACAAGGACGTGGTGGCCTTCGCGCGCAAGCACGACATCATCATCCTGTCCGACCTGGCCTACGCGGAGATCTATTTCGACGACAACCCGCCGCCCTCGGTGCTGCAGGTGCCGGGCGCCATGGACGTGACCGTCGAGTTCACCTCGATGTCGAAGACCTTCTCGATGCCGGGCTGGCGCATGGGCTTCGCGGTCGGCAACGAGCGCCTGATCGCCGCCCTCACCCGCGTGAAGTCGTACCTCGACTACGGCGCGTTCACGCCGATCCAGGTGGCGGCAACCGCGGCGCTCAACTCCAACGGCGGAGAGATCGAGGAAGTGCGCGAGATCTACCGCCGCCGTCGCAACGTGCTGGTGGAATCCTTCGCCCGCGCCGGCTGGGATGTTCCCCCGCCGCCCGCGACGATGTTCGCGTGGAGCCGCATTCCGGAGCCGTTCCGGCACCTGGGTTCGCTCGAATTCTCGAAGCTGCTGCTCGAGAAGGCGGATGTTGCGGTCTCGCCCGGCGTCGGCTTCGGCGAACACGGTGACGAATATGTGCGTATCGCGCTCGTCGAGAACGAGCACCGCATCCGCCAGGCCGCGCGCAACATCAAGCGCTTCTTCGCCTCGGTCACCGGTGAAAATGCCACCGCTCCCATCGCCGCGGAGCAGTGAACGTCAACGATCGTCGTAACAGGGATATTCTGAATTCAAGCGGGCCACGGTCATGACCGTGGCCCGCCAAAACGGGAGATTTGAGCGCCCGTGGCCAAACCGGCGACGGCGCTCCGGAAAGGTCAAGGACAATATGGCGGCTGCCCCTCTGCGTATCGGAATTGCCGGTCTTGGAACGGTTGGAACCAGCGTGATCCGGATGCTCGCCGAAAAGAGCACCGAGCTTGAAAGGCAGTGCGGCCGCGCCATCACCCCCGTCGCAGTCAGTGCGCGCAACCGCAACCGCGACCGCGGCATCGACCTCTCCGGCTTCGAGTGGTTCGACGATCCGGTCGAGCTGGCGGCCTCGCCGAAGATCGACGTGTTCGTCGAGCTCATCGGCGGCGACAATGGCCCCGCCTTCTCGGCGGTGAAAGCCGCGCTGGAAGCCGGCAAGCACGTGGTGACGGCCAACAAGGCGTTGCTGTCGCGCCATGGCGTCGAGCTGGCGGAGATCGCGGAGGCGAATGGCCTGCTGCTCAACTACGAGGCGGCGGTGGCCGGCGGCATCCCGGTCATCAAGACGCTGCGCGAGGCGCTCGCGGGCAATACGGTGAGCCGCGTCTACGGCATCCTCAACGGCACCTGCAACTACATCCTGACGCGCATGGAGGCGGAGGGGCTGAGCTTCCAGGAATGCCTCAGGGAGGCCCAGCGGCTCGGCTACGCGGAAGCCGATCCGACCTTCGACATCGAGGGCCATGACACAGCGCACAAGCTGTCGATCCTCACGAGCCTCGCCTTCGGCTGCGAGATCTCGGCCGACGACATCTACCTCGAGGGTATTTCCAACATCACGCCGGCGGACATAAAGGCCGCGGCGAACCTTGGGTACCGCATCAAGCTGCTGGGTGTGGCCCAGCGCACGGAAAGCGGTATCGAGCAGCGCGTGCATCCGACCATGGTGCCGACCTCCTCTGTCATCGCACAGGTGCATGGCGTGACGAACGCGGTCGCCATCGAGACCGACATGCTGGGCGAGTTGCTGCTGTCCGGTCCAGGCGCCGGCGGCAATGCCACCGCCTCGGCGGTGATCGGCGACCTTGCCGACATCGCCAAGAGCCGTCCCGGTTTCCAGCACGGTCCGGTGTTCGGCCGTCCGGCAAAGGAGCTTGCGCCCTACCAGCGGGCGCGGATGCGCGCGCACGAGGGTGGCTACTTCATCCGTCTCACGGTGCACGACCGCCTCGGGGTGTTCGCTTCCATCGCCAAGCGCATGGCCGACAACGAGATCTCGCTCGAGTCCATCGTCCAGCACGGCGACGACGTAGACCTGAAGACGGTCATTCTCGTCACGCACGAGACCACGGAGCTTGCCGTCCGCAACGCGGTCGAGCAGATCACGCAGGACGGCATCCTCGCCGACAAGCCGCAGGTCATCCGCATCGAGCGGGCCGCCTGAAGGCTGAAGGCCGATGAAGTTTCCCCTTCCCCTCGTCGAGGCGCGGCTCATCCGCCGCTACAAGCGCTTCCTGGCGGACGTGCGGTTCCCCGACGGACGGGAGGTCACCGTCTCGGTGCCCAACACCGGCTCCATGCTCGGGCTCACGGCCGAGGGATCGCGGGTGTTGCTCGCGCCCTCCACCAGCGCCACGCGCAAGTATCCCTACTCGCTGGAACTGGTGCATGCGGATGGCGGCTGGGTCGGCATCAACGCGAGCCTGCCCAACAAGCTGGCGCTCGAAGCCATTCGGGCCGGGCTGGTGGACGACCTTGCCACCTACCCCATCATCAGGCCGGAACAGCGCTACGGCGAGAAGTCGCGCATCGACTTTCTGCTCGAACATCCGGAGCGGCCAGCAGCCTATGTGGAGGTGAAGAACGTCCACTTCATGCGCACGCCCGGCGTCGCGGAGTTTCCGGATACGGTGACCGCCCGCGGCGCGCGGCACCTGGAGGAGCTCATCGCCGTGCGCGAGCAGGGCTTCCGCGCCATCATGCTCTACATCGTGCAGCGGTCGGACTGCACGCGCCTCCGGCTCTGTGCCGACCTCGATCCCGCCTATTGCGCGGCCTTTGCGCGCGCCAGGGATGCGGGGGTTGAAGCTTTCGTGCTAGGTTGCCACATCTCTGCCGACGAGATCGTTCCCGATCGTCTCATGGAAATGGAACTCTAATGCTCACCTATGTCGATGCCGATTCAGCCCCCCTGCGCAACATCGGAAAGATCCGGCTCTACAAGCCGGAGGATTTCGAGGGCATGCGCAGGGCCTGCCAGCTCACGGCCCGTTGCCTGGACGAGCTGGTGTCCATCGTAAAGCCCGGCGTCACCACCAATCAGATCGACCGCTTCGTTTTCGAGTTCGGCATGGACCATGGCGCCGTGCCGGCAACGCTCAACTACCGCGGCTACACGAAGTCCGTCTGCACCTCGATCAACCACGTCGTCTGCCACGGCATCCCCGACGACAAGCCGCTGCGCGAAGGCGACATCGTCAACATCGACGTCACCTACGTGCTCGACGGCTGGTACGGCGATTCCAGCCGCATGTATCCCGTCGGCAAGATCAAGCGCGCGGCCGAGCGCCTGCTCGAGGTCACGCACAAGTGTCTGATGCTCGGCATCGCCGAGGTGAAGCCCGGCGCGCGCATGGGCGCCATCGGCGCCGCCATCCAGGAATATGCCGAGTCCGAACGCTGCTCCGTCGTGCGCGACTTCTGCGGCCACGGCGTGGGTCGCATCTTCCACGACGCGCCCAACGTGCTGCATTACGGAAAGCGAAACGAAGGGCCGGAAATGAAGCCCGGCATGATCTTCACCATCGAGCCGATGATCAATCTCGGCAAGCCGCACGTGAAGATCCTGTCCGACGGCTGGACCGCGGTCACGCGCGACCGGTCGCTCACCGCCCAGTACGAGCATGCGGTGGGCGTGACCGAGACCGGATGCGAAATCTTCACCCTCTCCCCCGCCGGTCTCGACCGTCCGGGACTGCCTCCCCTTTCGGAGTGATCCTGAACATGGCGGCCGCTGGCCGCCATTCCCATTTTTCGTCATCACAACCTAAAGCTGTTCACAAACCGGGCACGTTACCATAGGCTGTATTGGCCGCATTTTTTTGGGGGGCTCGGTCATGTCAATCAGTGATGAGCGTCAGTTTTTCGGAGAGGCATCGCCGCAGCAGAAGGGGCTTCTAGCCAGCAGAAGCGCCCGCAGGTCCGGGGATCCAAGAATCCAGAAGTACTATGAAGGACACCGGCAGCGGCTGAGGACGCGCTTCTCGGAGGCCGGGGCGGAGGCGCTTTCGGATTACGAACTCCTCGAGCTGCTGCTGTTCCGCACCATCCCGCGCGCGGACACGAAGGGGCTGGCGAAGACGCTGATCGAAGCGTTCGGCTCCATTGCCGAAGTGTTTGGCGCTCCGCCACACCGGTTGCGCGAGATTCCGGGCGCCGGCGATGCGGTCGTGCAGGATCTGAAACTCGTCGAGGCCATCATGAAGCGGGCGCTGCGCGCCCAGGTGCAGCGCAAGCATGTGCTGTCGTCCTGGATGCAGGTTCTGGACTATTGCCGCGCCACCATGGCCTTCGAGGAACGCGAACAGTTCCGCATCCTGTTTCTGGACAAGAAGAACTGCCTCATCAGGGATGAATGCCAGCAGGTCGGAACGGTGGATCACACGCCCGTCTACCCGCGGGAGGTCATCGGGCGGGCGCTGGAGCTTTCCGCCAGCGCCCTCATCCTCGTGCACAACCATCCGTCAGGCGACCCCAATCCGTCGCGGGCGGACATCGAGATGACCAAGCTGATCATCACCACGGCCGAGCCGCTCGGCATCACCGTCCACGATCACATCATCATTGGAAAGCACGGGCACGCCAGCATGAAGGGCATGAGCCTCATCTGAGCGCTTCCCGAGAAGGGGCGGTGATGGAGGAGGCGGCTGACGGTCGCGGTGCCGCACGCATGACGGCCGACCACCCTGCCAGAGCACAGGCCACACGAGCAGCGATGACGGCCCCGTCTCGCATGCGGCCGCACACCGGCATCCGGGCATTGTGAGTCAGAAAGCGGGAACGCCAGGCCAGAAAGCAGACTGCCGGCTGAGGTCGCGGTCAACACCTCAGCCGGCAGCTGGTCAAGGTCCCGCACTTTGTGCGAGAGGGGTGCCCGGTCTGCTTCGTGAGCGCCCGGAAGCAAGGACACCCCGCGCCGCGTTCTTATGGCGCCTCTTGTGGTCCCCTCTGGTTCCCGGTTTCATTTATGCAAGTGGCGTGCCAATCCCCGCACGCCGGCTTCGATGTGCCTGGTGCCGTATCAGATCCTGAATTCTGGCCCAACAATTTCGGCACCGGGGGACAGCGGCGGCGGAACGGCTTCGAGACGTCTGCAAAAACTTGCGGCAGCTGCCCAGAATTTCGGCATTCAGCCCATTCAGAACTTGGAAATGTGCCGCCCGTCATCAGCCCCCGGACTCGTCTCCGTGCGTTCGACCGCAGACAGGGAGGACCGCTCGCCCAGCACGGCCAGCAGTCGCAGGCGCGCCCTGTTCAGCCTGCTCTTCACGGTGCCCATGGCGCAATTGCAGATGGCGGCGGTTTCCTCGTAGCTCATGCCGAGCACGCCGATGAGCATCATCACTTCCCGCTGCTGCTCCGGCAGCTGCTGGATGGCATTGTGAATCTCGAGACCACGGGCCGACCACTCCTGGGTGGCGCTCACGGCCGGCCGCGCCGATATGCAGTCCGCCGCGCCGGGCGCCTCACGCCGGGCGATCTTGACCCTTGTGTAGAAGGTGTTGCGCATGATCGTAAAAAGCCAGGACTTCATGCTGGTCCCGGCTTCAAACTGATGCAGATGGGAGAGACCTTTCACGAGGGTTTCCTGAACCAGGTCGTCAGCATCGTTGATGTCGCGGCAGAACGTTCGCGCAAAGGCTCTCAGCGCCGGGATGAGCTCCACGATCTCGGAATTTGGAGGCTTTGGCGCACCATGTCTCACGTGACGGGACTGTGCCATTCCAAAATCCCTTGTGTGCGAGTGGAAACATGAATGAGATGCGATAGCCCTGTAATGCGGCATCTCATTCCTGGTTCCACCTGAAGCGGCTCTTTGGACTGGCGAACGGGCGGGCGCGCACCGAAATGCTACGCCGTTCGGCACGCCTCGCCGACGCGTTCTGGACGATTGACCCTGCCTTCAAGGGAGTCTCGAGCGTGGCGGTATCCTCAGGCTCCCTTCGCAGGAGCCTCCCACATTTCCCGAGAAACGTTTCTCAGGCGGCGATTTCGAGCGGCTGAGGATGAAGCGCCGTCCGGAGTTCGTGGGAGGTGAAGGTCACCGGTTCCAGTGCAATCCAGCCCACCGTCTCGCCATCACGGAAACTCAGCCGCGCGTTGAACTTGCGGGCCAGCGCCTTCATGCCCTCGTTCTGGGGGTGGGTGGTGACGCTCAGTTGCGTGTAGCCCAGGGAAAGAGCGTGGGCCAGAAGACGGCGGAACAGCTCGGTGCCGACACCGCGGCGCTGCAGCTTCCTTTCCACGCTAAAGGCGATCTCACCGGTCGGCTCATCGAACTGGGGCTGCTCATGCAGCTCAGCAGCGGCAAGAACCTTGCCGTTTTCCACATAGCCGAGAACGGTCGCACCGGTGGCAAAGCAGCGGTCCGCGTAGTCTGCGACAAATTCGTCGCTGATCGTGCTGTTGAAACGGTCGTGGCGGCTCTCGTGGTCAAGCCGGAGCAGATGTTCGCGGAACAACCGCAGCTCCGAGGGGCGCAACCTTCGGATCAGCCCGGCCAATGCCCTTGTTCTGCCCTGTTCGGTCATCTGTGCACACGCTTCCAGCGTCTAACATGTTGCCCCTCCACCACATCCAATATTGTGCACTGCAGCAAAATTGCAATGCAAGAATGGGCATAAGAACCGTGCAGCCGCTGCATGGCTTCAACACAAAGATGACACGTTAACTCATATTAATGTCGGTCCATCTGGAATTGTTCTAAAGAATGGTCCATAGTACGGACGCGCTCGAGCAGCGCCAAGATGCAGGCACCGGTTCCCCCTCCGGTGTCGCGAAGACAATATCTTAGAGCCGTTCCGGGCGCATTGAATCCGGGAACTGCTCTAACGCCGAGAGGACTTCATGAGACTCACCCGTCAGACGAACTACGCCATCCGTATTCTCATGTACTGCGCGGCGAACGATGGGAAGCTCAGCCGGATTCCGGCGATTGCGGAAGCCTATTCGCTTTCCGACCTGTTTCTCTTCAAAATCCTTCAGCCGCTTGTGCAGGCAGGCTTCGTCGAGACCATCCGCGGCCGCAATGGCGGCATCCGGCTGGCAAAGCCCGCTTCTGAGATCGCGCTCCTCGACGTGGTGAAGGTCACCGAGGAGAACTTCACGATGGCAGACTGCTTCGACGGCGGCAGCGTGGACTGCCCGCTGGTCAGCGAATGCGGCCTGAATGAAGCGCTGCGCAAGGCGCTAAATGCCTTCTTCGAGGTGCTTGCAGGCTACACGATCCAGGACCTGGTGGACGCGCGGCCGAACACCCGCAGCCTTCTCGGCATCGACCTCACAGAGATCGCGGCGGTCAACTGATTTCGCGCGCGGTCCCTCCGGATCGAGCGCAGCATTCTCCCGTTGGAGTCGAAAGGCACCGGATGCGGATTGCATCCGGTGCCTCTTCATTTTGCGTCCTGATGAGTCCCGTCAGACTGAAGCCAACAGGCTCGCGTTACCGCCTGCGGCGGTGGTGTCCACGCAGATCGACTGCTCATGCATGTAGGCGGCCGGGTTGTCGAGCTCGGTGACGAGCTGGACGATCGGACCGCTGCGGCGCGAAAGCGCCCGCCGAAGCGCGCGCAGCCAATCCTCTTCGCCGCACGCGGCGACGAGGTCGACCGGCAGCGTTTCAAGGGCAGCCGGATCGACGGTGCCCTCCAGCGCCACGAGCGGAACGTCGCCGCGCAACAGCGGATGGAGAAGCTTCGAGGCCCCCTCGCCCGCCGCAATCACCGTGTTGCCGCCCGCAAGGGCTGCGATGACCTGTGCGGCCAGCGCCTCCGGGCCCGCGCCCAGGCAGAGAACGATGCCTTTCGGCGTCAGCTGGTAGGTGTTGGACTCACCCGTCGGTCCGGGCAGGTCGATGGGGCCCTGGTCAAGAGCAGCGGCGCTTGCCAGGTGCCCGGCGAAGCGCCCGCGCAGCAGCCGGCGAAGTGCAGGCACGCGGTCGGCCCTTCTCGCCCAACCCGGATCGAACGCGGGCAACTTCTCACTGACGAGTCCGCCAGGCAGGACGGCGCCAGCCGGCTTCTCCGTTGTTTGGGCGGCGGAGCGGCGGAAGCGGCGCAGATAGAGCGGGCCGCCAGCCTTTGGCCCGGTGCCGGAGAGCCCCTGACCGCCGAAAGGCTGGGAGCCGACGACCGCGCCGATCTGGTTGCGGTTGACGTAGATGTTGCCGACGCGGATCTCGTCCACGATCTCCTGAACGCGGGCGTCAACGCGCGTGTGGAGCCCGAAGGTCAGGCCGTAACCCTTCGCGTTGATTGCGGAAATGACCTTCTGGATATCGTCTGCCTCGAAGGTTGCAACGTGCAGGGCGGGGCCGAAGATCTCGCGCTCCATCTCCTCGATGCCGGAGACGGAGAAGGCGGCGGGGGCGACGAAACGACCGCCCTCCGGCTTGCCGATGGAAGCGATCAGGCGGCCTTTCCTTTCGAGCGTCGCGCAGTAGTCGCTGATGCCCTTCATGGCCTCGTCGTCGATCACCGGACCCACGTCGGTGGAGAGCTGCCAGGGGTCGCCGACGGTGAGAGCTTCCATCGCGCCCTTGAGCATGCGCAGCAGCTTCTCCTCGACGTCCTTCTGGACATAGAGAATGCGCAGCGCCGAGCAGCGCTGGCCGGCGCTCTGAAAGGCGGAAGCGAGGATGTCACGCACCGCCTGTTCCGGCAGCGCGGTGGAATCGACGATCATGGCGTTCAGGCCGCCGGTTTCGGCGATGAGCATCGCATCGGAGCGCGCGGTCTCGGCAAGCTGGCGTTCGATGATGCGGGCGACCTCGGTGGAACCGGTGAAACAGACGCCTGCAATGCGGGGGTCGGCTGTCAGCGGCGCGCCGACGGTGGGACCATCGCCCGGCAGGAGATGCAGAACCTCCTTCGGGACACCGGCCTCGTGCATGAGCTGCACGGCACGGGCGGCGATCAGGCAGGTCTGCTCGGCCGGCTTGGCAATCACGGCGTTGCCGGTGACGAGGGCCGCGGCGATCTGGCCGGTGAAGATGGCCAGCGGGAAGTTCCACGGCGAGATACAGGCAATGACGCCGCGTGCCTCGGTTCCCGCCACGGCCCTCGCTGCCTCGGCGGCGTAGTAGTGGAGGAAGTCCACGGCCTCGCGAAGTTCCGCGATGCTGTCAGCCACCGACTTGCCCGCCTCGCGGGCTGTCAGCGCGAAGAACTCGCCGGCATTGGCCTCATAGAGTTCTGCGATGCGGGTAAGGATCGCAGAACGCTCGGCCACCGGCCGCGCCGCCCAGGCTTGCTGGGCTTCCACGGCGATGCCGACAGCCTCGCGAACCGTTTCGGCATTCGCGTCCACGACCGTGCCCACGACCTCGTCGAGGCGCGCCGGATTCAGGACGGTGCGGCTCTCTCCCCTCGCCCTGGCGGGCGTGACGGGTTCGACGCGCCATGTATGGGGTGCGGCGAAGGGCTGGCGGATGCGGTCGAGCTCCTCGAGCGTGATGGGATCGGTGAGGTCCCAGCCCTTGGAGTTACGGCGCTGCGGCTCGAAGATGTCGGCCGGGCGCGGGATCGCAGGATTGACGACCGGCTGGCCGCCAAAGGCCACCTCGAAGGGATCGCGGGCGATTTCCTCCGCACTGACGCTCTCATCCAGTATCTGGTGGACGAAGGAGGAGTTGGCGCCGTTCTCCAGCAGGCGGCGGACCAGATAGGCTAGCAGGTCCTCGTGCGCACCGACCGGCGCATAGATGCGGCAGCGGGTGTTGTGGCGACGGTGGATGATGTCGTGCAGCGCCTCGCCCATGCCGTGCAGGCGCTGGAACTCGAATTTCGAGTAGTCGCCGCCCGACAGCGACAGTATGGCCGCCACGGTGTGGGCATTGTGGGTGGCGAACTGCGGGTAGATGCGGTCGGTCATGCCGAACAGCTTGCGGGCACAGGCGATGTAGGAAACGTCCGTGTTCACCTTGCGCGTGAAGACCGGATAGCCCGGCAGGCCCTGGACCTGGGCTCGCTTGATTTCCGTGTCCCAGTAGGCGCCCTTGACCAGGCGGATCATGATCCGGCGGTCGAGCTTCCCGGCTAGCGCGTGGAGCCAGTCGATGACGAAGGGTGCACGGCGGCCGTAGGCCTGGACCACGACGCCGAAACCGTCCCAGGCTTCCAGCGACGCGTCGGCCAAAACCCGCTCGATGATGTCGAGCGAGAGGTCGAGGCGGTCGGCTTCCTCCGCGTCGATGTTGAGGCCCATGCGCGCCTTCTTCGCGTCCTGGCAAAGCTCCAGAAGCCGGGCGCACATGTGCGGCAGCATGGCTTCCCGCTGGGACACCTCGTAACGGGGATGGAGGGCTGAGAGCTTCACCGAGATGCCAGGATTGAGGCGGATATCACCACTGGTCGCTTCCGAGGCAAGCGAATGAACCGCCTCCCTGTAGGCCGCGAAATAGCGCAGGGCATCGGCCTCGGTGCGGGCCGCCTCGCCCAGCATGTCGTAGGAATAGGTGTAGCCCCTGCGAACCATGGAGCGGCCATTCCTCACGGCTTCAGAAATGGTCTCACCCAGCACGAACTGTTCGCCCATCTCGCGCATGGCCGCGGAAACGGCGGCGCGGATGACAGGCTCGCCCAGACGACGCACCATGGCGCGGAGAGTCGAGGCGATGCCAGTGCCGTCATCGTCCAGCACGCGACCGGTGAGCGCCAGCGCCCAGGTCGAGGCATTGACGAAGATGGAGGCCGAGCCACCAGCATGGGCCGACCAGTCGTGAGGCGCGATCTTGTCACGGATCAGCGCATCGACTGTCTCATCATCGGGCACGCGAAGCAGGGCCTCCGCCAGACACATGAGCGCCACGCCCTCCTTGGTGGAAAGGCCATATTCGGCGAGGAAGGATTCCATCAGATAACGGCCGCCCGCGGAACGGACGGCACGGACAAGCTCTGCCGCATGTGCCGCGATCGCGCGGCGCTGTTCCTCTGTCAAATCGGCCGTGGAGCGCAGGCGTTCCAGCGCCTGCATCTCGTCGGCAATAATGTTTTCGCGGATGGTTTGGCGAAGTGCCGCCAGGTCAGGGTCAGCCATGGAAGACCTCAATTCCTCGTGTTGGCCGATCATATCACGGCGCGAAACTTCCATTTGGTCTGAAATATGATAGTTCTCAGCCTGAATGGCTGTTATTAAGACATCTATCAATACAAACGGGTTCCTGATCGTATGTCTTCAGATCAACTGGACCAGTTCGACCAGAACATCCTCAACGCTCTGGCTCAGGACGCAAGGCTTTCCGCGGCGGAGCTGGCCAAGCGTGTGGGGCTGACCAAGACGCCAGTGCTGGCGCGACTCAGGCGGCTGGAACGCGAGGGCTACATCCGCGGCTACACGGCGATCATCGACCACGAACGGCTGGGCGAAGGCCACGTCGCCTTCGTGCAGGTGACGCTCTCCGACACGCGGTCCGCGGCGCTCGACGCCTTCAATCGCGAGGTGCTGAAATATCCGGAGATCGAGGAGTGCCACATGATCGCGGCGAGCTTCGACTATCTGCTGAAGGTGCGGACGAAGGACATCCACTCCTACCGCAAGGTGCTGGGCGAGAAGATCTCCAGCCTGCCCCACGTGTCTCACACATCTACCTTTGTAGCGATGGAGACTGTAAAAGATCGCTAGCCGCACATTGCGAGGCTGTACCTTCGCGCTGCTCAAACTATAACTGAAAGAATGAGCTACCGATCCGCATTCATGCGCCTGATGCTGCTGGCGCTCGCGCTTGTCCTTCCATCCGTTCACGCGGGAGCCACGGAAGCCGGCTGGGCCCTGCTGCGGCAGGGCGGACAGGTGGTACTGCTCAACGAGGCCTATACGCTCGCCACGGGCCGCCATCCGGGCGGCGACATCGGCGATTGCCGGACGCAGCAGACGCTCTCGGAGCGCGGACGGGCGCAGGCAGGCCGGATGGGAGCCCTGTTCTACGCGCGCTCGGCGCCGGTCGACCTGGTGCTCACCAGCCGGCATTGCCGGACGCAGGAAACCGCCCAGATCGCCTTCCGCGACAGCAGGATCGAGATCTTCGACGCGCTAAACGAACTGTCCCAGGACCCGGAAGTCGAGGCGAAGCAGATCGAGGAGACCATCGCCCGCATTGAGGATTTCGGCGGTTCGGGCAATCTGATCATGGTCACCCATCCGTCGAACATCAAGGCGCTTACCGGCATCACGCCGCGCCCGGGGGAAGCCATCATCGTCGTGCCCAACGGCGACACGCTCGGTGTTGCCGCCCGAATTACTTTCAACTAGACGATGCCCGGCATCCATGACATGCCCCAAATGGGCGTTATCTGAAGCCCGGATGCGAGGTTGTTGACCAACAGCCCTTTTCCTGACCGGAAAAAGCGATTAGACACGCCTGAACGAATCCACGTGGGATAGAGCAGTGACGAGCACATTCGACCGCGTCGCCGACATCATCGCTGAAACCAGCGAGATTGATCGCGAAAAGATTACGCCCGAAAGCCACACCATTGACGATCTGGGCATCGACAGCCTGGACTTCCTCGACATCGTCTTTGCGATCGACAAGGAGTTCGGCATCAAGGTGCCGCTGGAAAAGTGGACGCAGGAAGTCAACGAGGGGAAGGTCGGCACCGAGGAATACTTCGTCATGAAGAACCTCTGCGCCAAGATCGACGAACTCGTGGCCGCCAAGGCCGCCGGTTGAGCGAACGCACAGAGTAGCGAGGGGACATGAACCCTAACGACGTCGTCATCACCGGCATCGGTATCGTCTCCTCGCTGGGTCTCGGTGCCGATGCGCACTGGAATGCGCTGACACAGCCGGAACCGAAGCCGGTTGTGGATACTGAGCGTTTCAACCCGTTCACTGTGCATCCCCTGCCCGAGATCGACTGGAGCCTGCAGATTCCGAAGCGCGGCGACCAGCGCCAGATGGAAACCTGGCAGAGGCTCGGCACCTATACGGCCGGCCTCGCGCTGGAAGACGCGGGTATCAAGGACAATGAAGAGCTTTGCACTTCCATGGACATGATCGTGGCCGCCGGTGGCGGCGAGCGCGACGTGGAGGTGGACCAGGGCATCCTGGACGCTTCGCTCACGCGCAGCGATCACGGCGTGCTGCTCAACGAGAAGCTGACCACGGAACTGCGGCCGACGCTCTTCCTGGCGCAGCTTTCCAACCTGCTTGCCGGCAACATTTCTATCGTCCACAAGGTCACCGGCTCGTCCCGTACCTTCATGGGCGAGGAAGGCGCAGGAATCGCGGCCATCGAGACGGCTGCCGCACGAATCCGCTCCGGCCAGTCGAGCCATGTGTTGGTCGGCGGCGCGTTCCAGACGGAGCATCCCGACATGCTCCTGGCCTACGAGCTCGCCGGCTTCCTGCAGCGCGACGGCTGGTCGCCCGTGTGGGAGCGCGAGGGCCGCAACGGCGGTGGCGTCATCACCGGCTCGGGCGCGGCTTTCCTGGTCCTTGAATCGCGGGAGCATGCGGAGAAGCGCGGTGCGAAGCCCTATGCCGCCATCTCGCGCATCATCTCCGACCGTAGCCGCCGCAGCAGCGGAGCGCTCAGGGAGAAGCTCGAGCAGATGGTCTTGGAGCTTGCCGGTTCCGATCCGATGCTCGCGATCAGTGGCGCCTCCGGCGCGCATGTGTCGACGAGGACCGAGAAGGACGTGTTCGACGCGAAGCCGAACCTCGCCGTTCGCGGCTTCGGCTCGCTCACCGGACATCTGAAGGAAGCCCAGTTCCCCTTCGCCGTGGCACTCGCCGCGCTCGCCGTCCGCAATGGACAGGTCTACCCGCCGTTCGCCGGTGCCGAGCCTGCGTTTGCCGAGAAGCCGGCCGCAGTGCTTGCGACGGCCGTCGGTTACAATTGCTTCGAGGGAATGGGCCTCATAACCGAAGCTTGACGCGCCGGGCGTGGTCTGCGCAATCCGGCGCCCGTCTGAGGAATTTCGCATCGGATATCGCCGGGGTGAACCGGTAACGATGCCGCAAGGAAGGAAGACATGGCCGTGAAGACAACCGACAGCTTCGGCAGACCGCTGGTTGCGGTTACCGGCATGGGCGTTGTGACCTCGCTGGGCCAGGGCAAGAAGGACAACTGGGCGGCGCTCACGAGCGGTAAGTCCGGCATCCATCGCATCACGCGCTTCCCGACGGACCACCTTTCGACGACCATTGCGGGCACGGTCGACTTCCTGCCGCAGAGTGACAAGGGGGCGTCCGCCCTCACCTTCGCGCTGGCCGACCTCGCCGCCGAGGAGGCCATCGCCCAGGCAGGGCTGTCGCTTTCGGATTTCGGCGGGCCGCTGTTTCTCGCAGCGCCTCCGGTGGAGCTCGACTGGCACCATCGCCTGCGACTCTACGCGCAGTCGGACCGCGCGCGCGGCTGGCGCAGCCTGCTCGATGCGGCGCGCAACGCCGACGAGCGCGAGCGCTTCGACGAGTGCCAGTTCGCCACCATCGCCGACCGGCTCGCAGACAAGTACGGCACGCGCGGCATGCCGATCACGCTGTCGACCGCCTGCGCCTCGGGCGCCACGGCGATCCAGCTCGGCGTGGAGGCCATCCGCCGCGGCGAATGCGACCGGGCGCTAGCGATCGGCTCCGACGGCTCGGCCACGGCGGAGGCGCTGATCCGCTTCTCGCTGCTTTCGGCGCTCACCACGCAAAACGAATTCCCGGAGAAGGCTTCCAAACCGTTCTCCAAGGATCGCAGCGGCTTCGTGCTGGCCGAGGGCGCGGGCGCGCTCGTACTCGAACCGCTCGAAGCGGCCCTTGCCCGCGGCGCGGAGGTGCTCGGCATCCTGCGCGGCTGCGGCGAGAAGGCGGACGACTTCCACCGCACCCGCTCCAAGCCGGACGGGTCGCCGGCCATCGCGGCCGTGCGCGCAGCGATCGCCGACGCTGGCATGTCGGTGGACGAAATCGAGTATATCAACGCCCATGGCACCTCGACGCCGGAGAACGACAAGATGGAGCATCTGTCGCTGTCGACCGTCTTCGGCGAGCGCATCAGGCAGATCCCGATTTCGTCCAACAAGTCGATGATCGGGCACACGCTTTCGGCCGCCGGAGCGATCGAGGCGGTTTTCTCGATCATGACCATGCGCGAGGGCGTCATTCCGCCGACGATCAATTACGAGATCCCGGACCCCGCGATCGAGCTCGACGTGGTGCCGAACGTCAAGCGCGAGGCTGACGTGAAGGTGGTGCTGTCGAACTCGTTCGGCTTCGGCGGACAGAACACCTGCCTTGTCATGGCGCGCGAGGCGGGTTAACTCCCACCCGAACGGTTACTTGCGGCACGGCATTGGCCCGCGCCGCGACCGCGCCAACAATTCACGATAAAGCCGCCGGAGCGTCCACGCACGCGGGCAGGCTTGCCTTCATACGGAGTTTCCATGCGCGCACTGCAACTGGTTGCCGACCGCAAGCTCGAGATCGTTGACCTTCCCCCTCCCCCGCCGCCAGCCCAGGGAGAGGTGACGGTGCGCATCGGCGCGGTTGCCCTCAACCACATCGACGTCTGGGGCTGGCGTGGCATGGCCTTCGCCAAGCGCAAGATGCCGCTGGTCGTGGGCGCCGAGGCTGCCGGCTATGTCGAAGAGATCGGACCGGGCGTGTCGAATCTGGTTCCCGGTCAGATCGTGTCCATCTACGGCGCGCGCACCTGTGGCCTCTGCCGCCACTGCCGTGAAGGCCGCGACAATCTCTGCGAGCATGTGGGCGGCGTGCATGGCTTCCATCTCGACGGTTTCGCGCAGGAGAAGGTGAACCTGCCGGCCCGGCTTCTGGTGCCCGCCCCTCCCGGCGTGGACGTCATCGGCGCCGCGGTCGCTCCCGTCACCTTCGGCACGGTCGAGCACATGCTGTTCGACAACGCCAAGCTAGAGCCTGGCGAGACGATCCTGATCCACGCGGGCGGTTCCGGCATCGGCACGGCGGCGATCCAGCTCGCCAAGCGCATGGGCTGCACGGTCATCACGACCGTCGGATCCGATGACAAGGCTGAGAAGGCCAAGGCGCTCGGCGCGGACCACGTCATCAACTACCGCAAGGACCGCTTCGAGGGCGTGGTGCGCAAGATCACAAAAAAGCGCGGCGTGGACGTGGTGTTCGAGCACGTGGGCAAGGACACGTTCGCGGGGTCCATGCTGTCTCTCAAGCGCGGCGGACGGCTCGTCACCTGCGGTTCGACCTCCGGCGTCTCGACCGAGATCAACCTGATGCAGCTGTTCCAGCAGCAGCTGAAGCTGCTCGGCTCCTTCGGCTGCCGCATGGAGAACATGGTCAACGCCATGCAGAAGATGGCGGCGGGCATTGTGCATCCGGTCATCGACACGATGGTCGGCTTCGACGATCTGGAACAGGCGCTGAAGCGCATGGAAGGGCGGGATGTCTTCGGCAAGATCATCCTGAAGCTCGAGGACTAAGAAGCCGGCGATGGCGCGCTTTTCAAGGACGATGGCCCGCAGGCTGAAAGCGGCCGAAAACTGGTTGGTCGCCCAGGTCTCGCTGGCCGCACTGTCGCTGCTGCGCCGGCTGCCGCCGGACAAGGCGCTCTCCTTTGCCGAGAAGGTCGCGCGCAAGCTGGGCCCGAAGACCATCCGCCACAAGCTGGCGCTCGACAACCTGCGTCGCGCCTATCCGGACAAGCCCGAAGAGGAAATCCAGGAGATCGCCCTCGACATGTGGGCGAACATGGCGCGGCTGGCGGTCGAATACGTGTTCATCGACAAGCTGTTCGACTTTGATCCGGAAAAGCCTGGAGCGGGCCGGGTCGAGGTCGAGGGTATCGACATCTTCCTGCGCATCCGCGAGGAAAAGCGGCCGCACATCTTCTTCACCGCCCACATCGGCAATTTCGAGTTCCTGCCCGTGGCGGCCGCCCAGTTCGGGCTCGACGTGCACGTGCTGTTCCGGGCGCCCAACAATCCGTACATTGCCGACTACATCAACGAGACGCGCAAGGCGGTGATGGGCGGACTGGTGCCCTCGCGCGCGGGAGCTGCACTGCAGCTTGCCCGCATCCTGGAAGAAGGCGGCAACATCGGCGCGCTCGTGGACCAGAAGTTCCGCGGCGGCATCAGGACGACCTTCTTCGGCCGCAAGTGCCTGACAAGCCCGCTGATCCCGAAGCTGGCGCGTCACTACGATTGCGACGTGTATCCGGCGCACTGCGTGCGGCTCCCGGGCGGGCGGTACAGGCTGGAAATCGGCGAAAAGCTCAAGCTGCCACGCGACAAAGAGGGCTACGTTGACGTCAGGAAGACGGCGCAGCTCCTGAACGACATCACCGAACAGTGGGTGCGGGAACATCCCGGTCAGTGGATGTGGTTCCACCGCCGCTGGGGATGAACGCCGCCCGGGCAACAGGCCGTTCTCATCCCCTCTCCTTTCAGCGTCGATGTCCCACCGCGCGCGGCCGTTGCAGAAGCCCGTTCACACGGGAGGGATTGCGGTGTAGTCGGAAGTCATGTTCACGATCAGCCGCATCGAAACCTTCACCCAGGAAATCAAGAAGAGCCGCTTCGTCGCCATTGCGGCACCGGTCACGTCCGAGCAGGCGGCGAAGGATTTCCTGCGGGAGCATTCCGATCCCACCGCCACGCACAACTGCTGGGCCTGGCGCATCGGACAGAGCTACCGGTTCAATGACGACGGAGAGCCGGCGGGCACGGCCGGAAAGCCGATCCTGCAGGCGATCGACGGCCAGCAGGCGGACAATGTCGTCGTGCTGGTGATCCGCTGGTTCGGCGGCATCCTGCTCGGCAGCGGCGGCCTGGTGCGCGCCTATGGCGGCGTGGCGGCCAGCTGCCTCAGGCAAGCGGAAAAGACCGAGGTCATCGACCTGGTGGGCTTCTCGCTTCAATGCGACTTTTCCGACCATGCCTTGCTCAAGGCACGGCTGTCGGCCGTGGAGAACCTGTCGCTCACAAAGGAGGAGTTTCTGGCCGACGGCGTCGCCATGACGGGCACGGTGCCGGTGGAGGCAGCCGACCGCGTCGCCGGGCTCGTCAACGACATCACGCGCGGCAGGAGAGCCGTGCGGTTTGACGAGTAGCGGAAGCCTTGGTGGGTGCAGGCTCGGTTCTCTGGCGGTGCGGCCACGGAACTTAAGATGCCTGTCCGTGAACCGGGCCAACGCCCCCTCCCGTGGCGACCAAATGCAAACGCCGCCCCGGAGGGCGGCGCTGTCAGGACACCTGCAAGGGCGATTTTCAGCTCACCGGATACTCGCCCTTCGTGCCGCGCCAGTGGGCGGCGGCGAAGCCAAGAACGATCAGGGCCACGGCCTGATGCAGAAGCGCCCAGTCGATGGGCACCACCAGCAGCAGCGTGGTGATGCCTATTGCAGCCTGAACGATGACGAGGCAGGCCAGAACGATCGAGCGGTTCGCATGGGTCGTCCGCGGCTCGGCACGGCAGACCATGATCGCGTTCCAGAGGGTCAGGGCCAGGACCACATAGGCGCCGAGACGGTGCATGAACTGGACCGTCTTGGGATTCTCAAAGAAGTTCACCCAGGCCGGCGACTGCGTGAAGAGGCCGCCGGGCACGATCGCACCATCCATCAGCGGCCAGGTGTTGTAGGTGAAGCCGGCATTTAGGCCCGCCACGAGACCGCCGAGATAGATCTGGACCAGCACGGCCACCACCAGCCAGCCGGCGAAACGCTGCGTCGCACGGGAGGCCGGACCGGTGCTGTGCGGGGCGAGCCCGCGCGCCACCACCAGCACGGCGGTGAAGATGATGCAGGCAAGCGTCAGATGGGCGGCAAGGCGGTACTGGCTCACGTCGGTCCGGTCGACCAGGCCCGAGGCCACCATCCACCAGCCGAGCGCCCCCTGCAGGCCGCCCAGGAGGAACAGGCCCACGAGCTTCGGTTTGAGCGCAGGCTCAAGCCGCCCTGTTACCCAGAAGAAGATCATCGGCAGGGCGAAGATCACGCCCACGCCGCGCGCCAGGAGCCGGTGTACCCATTCCCACCAGAAGATGACCTTGAACTCGTCGAGCGTCATGCCCTGGTTCAGTTCCCGGTACTGCGGAATCTGCTGGTACTTGGCGAATTCCTCCTGCCACTCCGCGTCGTTCAGCGGCGGAATCACGCCGTGGATCGGCTTCCATTCGGTGATCGAGAGGCCGGATTCCGTCAGGCGGGTGGCACCGCCGACCAGAACCAGCGCGAACAGCGTCGCGACCACGACATACAGCCAGATCCGAACCAGACGCCGATTGTCGGCAACGTCGGCCGGAATCGAAAGAGATGGGGAGAAACTCGTCCTCGTCATTGTGCTCACTGCTCAATCCATCAGCTTCGCCGGATTCCGGATACCGGAAATGGGCGGGTACGCTCGGGCAGGTTTGCCCCGGCGCCCCGTCCACGGGCGAAAGCGGGCTCCGGTTAGTACGTGACCCAATAAGCAGCCGGTTGCAAGCTCCGCCCTGGCGACATGCGGTCGCGTCAACAGGCCGCATTTGGAAATGACGGGGCCTTCATTTCACGCTAAAGGTGTCTGGCGGAGAATGCCATGAACCCGAGACTCAAGAAACTCATAGCAACAATAGCGCTGGTGATCCTCGTGGCGCTCTATGCGATCGTTTCCACCGCCATTGCCGTGGCGCGACTGGGAGACAGCGGACCGCTCGTCCACCTCGCCTACTATCTCATCGGCGGCGTACTCTGGGTGGTGCCGGCAATGCTCTTGATCCGCTGGGCGGAGCGGAAGCCGCGGTGAGGCCCTGGCGCGCCACAATCTTGCCAGCGGTCCGGTTATATTCACAGAATCGAAATTGTTAGCCGCACAAGTTTGTGTGCGAGCGGGGTCGAAGTCCTAGACAGTGGTCGGGGGGACCAGTGCAACAGCTTCTCACGGGCGCGAAAGCGCAAACTCTTCAGCTTGACGAAAACAATCCCCGGACCGGGTTTTACACCGTCGTCTACAAGGATGGCCAGGCGGGCATCGAGGCTTATGCCGCGTTCTGCCGGTCTGCCCTCTACTCAGGATCGCAGAATCCGCTCTGGGTGAAAAGCTGGCTCGGTCCCAGGACAGACGACGAACGTCTGATCGCCATCGCCTGGAAGGACGGGCAGCCGGCGCTGGCGCTCGGGCTTGCAGTGGAGCGGCGCGGGCCACTGCGGATCGCCACCTTTCCAGGCGGTCCGCACGCGACCAGTACGTTCGTGGCGTCCGGCGACGTACCGCTTGATGCGGCCGATCTCCACGCGGTGCTGAACGACATCCCCGCGGCGCGGCCGGACATCGACGCCATCATCCTGAAACGGCAGCGTCTGCAGCTCGAAGGCCGGGCCAATCCCCTGCGGGAGCTGTGGCACATCATCAGCCCCAACCTGACCTTCGCCATGAGCCTCGCGCCCTGCCGCGAGACCGGCATCATCCGCAGCAAGCACCGCATGAGCCGCCACCGGCAGGTCAGACGCAAGTTCGAGACCTTCGGCGAGATCAGGGTCTTCCAGGCGCAGACGCGCGAGGAGGTAGACCGCCTCTTCGACCATTTCTTCGAGTGGAAGGCGGAGCAGCTCGCGTTCCGCGGCATCCCCGATTCGTTTGCTCCCGAAGAGGTCCGGGCCAGCCTGCGCAACACGTTCCGCCTTGCGCTGGAACAGGAGGAGCCTTCGTTCGAGATCAACGGGCTGGAGATTGCCGGGAAGCTGCGCGCCATCAACGCCTACAGTCGCACGTCCGAAGGGCCGCTTTGCGAGTTCCTGGCCTACTGCAACGACGAGCTGGCGCAGTGGGGTCCGGGAGAGTTCCTCACCTATAAAATGATCGAGAAGGCGATCGAGAGCGGCGCAAGCGTCTACGACTTCGGCATCGGGGACGAACCGTACAAGCGCCAATGGACCGACCGCACCCGCGAGGAGTTCGACTCCTATTTCGGACTGACGTTCCGCGGCAAGATGTACGTCCTGGCCGTGATGTGCGTGGAGTATCTAAAGCGCTTCATCAAGCGCAGCCCGTTGCTCAGCGGCTTCGTGAAGCGCGCACGCAAGGGCGTCGCGGCGCTGGCGCAGTTCAGGAAACGCTGAGCCTTTTCGGGCTCTCTCCGGGCTGCCCAGCCGGCGGCTGGCAGGTCGGAGGGAGTAACAGGGAGCGGTCCCGGAGACAGTCAGGCGGCGTCGAGATCCGTCGGCACGGCGGACCGGTCGAATTCGATGGACGAATAAACGACCATCGCCTTCATCCCCTCCTGCTCCAGCTCCGAGAAAATGCCCGTTACGGCCGGATCGTGACGGTCGACGACGCCAATGACGACGGCCGCCTTTCCTTCGGCGAGCTTGGCGGTGCTCTTCACACTCGTCTGGCCGCACTCGATCACCACCACGTCATAGGCGGCCGACAGCGAGCCCAGAATGATGGGCAGGCGCTCGATGTGCTCGGTCGAACAGCTCGGATCGGCAGTGCCGACCGGAACGATGTGGCAGCTGGAGTGGAGATCCGAATGGATCGCTTCCGAGAACTGGGCTTCCGAGGTCAGGAGGTCGGTGATGCCCTTGTGGGCGAGCGTCTCCAGCATGGGCTGCGTGGCGGCGCCCGAGAGCGTCAGGTCGAGCAGGACGACACGCAGGCCGCGGTCGGCAAGCTCGCGGGCGAGCCCGACGGACACCACGGATGCGGCATCCCCCTCGGGCGACAGAACGATCACGCGCTCGACATGGTCCACCATCAGCGTCAGGGCCGCGCCCTTCACGTCGAGATCCTTCGGCGCGACGGCGGAAGCGTCCTCATCCACCGCGCCGGCAATGGCCTTCGGCTCGGGCCGTTCGGGCTCAAGCTTCCGCGCTTCCGGCACCTGCACCGGCGCCGGCATGGGCAGCGCGGTGGAAGCCGGCCGGAAGGCACGGCCGCTGAAAAGCTCGCGCAACAGGATCAGCACCGCCATGAGCAGCATCGTGCCGACTACCGCGGCAAGGATCATCGGAACCGGCTTCGGATAGTAGGGCAAGGCCGGCGGTGTGGCGCGGGAGAAAATGCGGGCATCCACCGGCAGATAATTGCGGTCCAGGCGCGCGGCCGCCTCGCGAAAGCGGGTGAGATAGGATTCGAGAAGCTCCCGTTCCGAGGTAGCCTCCCGTTCGAGGGCGCGCAGCTCCACCTGGGCTCCCTCGGCCTTCGCCACCTCCTGCTTCAGCTGTTCGAGCCGGGCGGCAAGTTCCTCCTCGCGCTCGCGGGCCGCTTCGGCCTCGGCATCGAGGGCGGCAAGGATCCGGCGAGCCTCCGCATTGATCTCCGCATTCAGGTCGGCAAGCTGCGACTGCAGCGCCTGAACGCGGGGATGGGTGCTCATCAGCGTGGTGGAAAGTTCGGCGATCTGGGCGCGCAGCTCGACCTGGCGCTCGCGCAGCCGCTGCACTAGCTGCGAGGCCTGAACCTCCGGCAGGGTTTCGACGGCGGCGCCGTTCTGAACGGCAAGCCGGACTGCCCGCGCTCTCGCCTCGGCCGCCGAACGCGCGGCGCGCACGCGGGACAGTTCGCTCGTCAGTTCCGAAAGCTCCTGCGTGGCCAGAACCGTGTTGTTCTGACCAAGCAAGAGATTGGACCTGGCGCGGAATTCGGCGACCTTGCTTTCCGCCTGCCTGACGCGCTCGCGCAGATCCTCGATCTCCGGGGCGAGCCAGTCCGTGGCGCTCTCGTTGGACTCCATCTTGGCGGCGCGCTGGCTGGCGACATAGGCGTCGGCGATGGCATTCGGCACCCGGGCGGCCAGATCGGGGTCCGCGGACGAGAAGCTGATGACGATGACGCGCGAATTCTCGACGCGATACACGTCGAGCTTTTCGCGCAGGCTCATCAGGACGACCTCCTCGGTCGGAATCTCGCCCGGATCACGCGCCAGTCCGAGGCGGACCAGAAGACGCTGCAGAGCTGACGGCTTGGCCGAAAACTCTTCAAGGGACGCGAGATCAAGCTCCCGGGCGACCTCCTGCAGAAGCTGCGAGGAGGAAATGACTTCCACCTGGCTCGAAACACCTTCGCTATCCAGGCTGGTGTCGACATTGTCGGCGGGCCGCGTAAACACGGATTCGCGCGGCTCGATCAGGAGGCGGGTTTCGGCACGATAGAGCGGCGTTGCCGTGGTCGCCCAGACATAGGCACCCGCACCGGCGGCCAGAGACACTCCCAATACCAGCCACCACTTGCGCGCGATGCTCCTCACAAGGTGGCCGATATCAATGTCCACATCGCCGGCCCCTACGTTATTCCCCATCACCCACTCCACCAACTACCACCCGGCAGCCTGAACGGACCATTCTCCATAACGCCAGGACAGAGCCCAACCCGCGCCCAGTCCCAAACCACAGAATGCGGTTGCAAATCCAGAGTAAATTTCTGTGGTAACCAGCGGGTTAATCTTGTCACTTGTATGACCGCAATAAGCTGAGACTTAACCCGGCATTAACCCTAATGGCTGGATAAGAAGACAACAGGTCTGGCCGTCATCCAGAATGAATTGTTCAAGTGCTGATGAAGAAGCCCTTTTCCAGTCTGGTTGCCATCGTTCTCGCCATCGCTGCCGCGGGGTGCACCGGCTATCGCACGCCTCCCCCCGCTTTCCACGCGACGTTGAACCAGCCCTATGTGCTTGATTCGGGCGACAAGATCCGCGTGATCGTTTACGACCAGCCGGAACTTACGAACACGTACAGCGTCGACCAGGCGGGTTACATCAACTTCCCGCTGGTGGGGGCAGTGCCGGCGCGGGGCGCCACGGTGAAGGAATTGGAAAAGCGGCTGGCGGACAAGCTTCGCCAGGGTTACCTGCGCAATCCGGATGTCAGCGCCGAGGTCGATCAGTACCGGCCGATCTTCATCATGGGTGAGGTCGGCGCGCCGGGTCAGTACTCCTACGTCCCCTCGATGACCGTGCAGAAGGCCGTGGCAGTGGCCGGCGGCTACACCCCAAGGGCGAATCAGGAATCGGTGGACATCACGCGACAGATCAACGGCAAGGTCATCACGGGTCGGGTGCCGACGTCCGATCCGGTGCTGCCGGGCGATACACTGTACGTTCGCGAGCGTTTGTTCTGACCGCCCGGGCGAACGCCTGATCCGCGCCTAGACGGGGGCAGAACGCCCCTGCCCCGGCTTCCGCGCGCCGATGCCGCAACGATAATCCTTGCCTGCGCCATAATCAGAGCCTAATGCAGAGCCAGCGGTTTCCTGAGCCGGCGAAACGCCGCTCAGGAAGCCAGGGGCAAATGGGGAGCCTGTCAGGTCAGCCTGGCAGGCGGGGTATGGGGCGCAGAGGGACGTGCGTATCGTTCACTGTTTCAGGGCCCCGGTGGGTGGCGTATTCCGCCATGTCCGGGACCTGTGCGAAGCGCAGATCGCCGAAGGCCACGATCTCGGGATCGTCTGTGATTCGAACACCGGCGGACCGCATGAGGACCGTCTCATTGCGGAAATCGCACCCAAACTGGCGCTCGGGCTGATCCGGACGCCGATGCAAAGGCACATCGGTCCGGGAGACATCACCGCCTCCCGGCGGACGCTCAAGGCGCTCAAGCGGATGCGGCCCGACATCCTGCACGGGCACGGAGCCAAGGGCGGTTTCTATTCCAGAACCTTCGGCACGCTGATGCGCGCGGGCGGGCAGTCCGTCGCCCGCCTGTACTCGCCGCATGGCGGCTCCCTCCATTACGATCCGAAATCTGCCGCCGGTCGCGTTTACTTCGGCATCGAGCGCATGCTGGAGCGGCTGACCGATCACCTGGTGTTCGTCTCCGACTATGAGCGGCGGACCTATGAGGACAAGGTCGGCGTGCCACGCTGTCCATCCACGGTGGTTTACAACGGTCTGCGCGAGGAAGAGTTCGAGCCGGTCGAGCCGGCTGACGGCGCCAGCGATTTCCTGTTCGTCGGCACGATGCGGGATCTCAAGGGGCCGGACCTGTTTCTACTCGCGCTGAAGAGCGTGGAGGACAAGACGGGGCGCGCGCTCACGGCGACTCTGGTCGGTGACGGCGCGGATCTGCCCAGGTACCGGCAGCTTGCCGAAAGTCTCGAGTTTGGCGAGCGCGTGCAGTTCCTTCCAGCGATGTCGGCGCGTGAGGCGTTCCGGCTGGGACGCCTGATGGTCGTCCCATCACGGGCTGAATCCATGCCGTATATCGTGCTGGAAGCCCTTGCCGCCGGAAAGTCCCTGATCGCGACGAAGGTCGGCGGCATTCCCGAAATCTTTGGCCCATCATCGCCTGCCCTGTGCATGCCCAGCGCAGACTCCCTCGTTGCGGCAATGGAGCAGGCGCTCGCGGACGAAAGCGCATGGAGGAAGCTCATGCCTGGGAGGGAAGCGCTTGTCGCACGGTTTAGCCTCGGGGCGATGGCCCGGAACATTTCGCGCATATACCAGGAATGCCTCTCCCCATGAGGGAAAGCATTAACCCCAAGTGCAGCGCCGCGCAGACTTATCGGTTACGCGGTGTTATAGTAAGCATAGCAACTGGTTATGCCCCATGAATACGATCAATCCGAACACCGAGTTCACCAAGGCGGTTGAGGCGTCGAAGGCGTCCTCTTCCAGCCCGGACACTGCCGCGAAGGGCCTGAACCCGCTGGCGCTGGAAGTTGCCAGGCAGTTCAGGACCGACACCCTGTCAGCGGTGCTGGTTGCCGGTGCCGTGAGGATTGTCGAAATGGTTCTTCTGGCGGTTTGCGGCCTCGGCATTTACCTCGTGCATGTGGGGTATGAGCCGGAAACGGCACCAGGATATCTGTTCGCGATCGCGGGTTCGTCACTGCTAACGGTCATCGCGCTGGGCATGGCCCGCTGTTACGAGATGCCCGCCCTGCGCAATCCGCTGCCGAACATCGGACGGATCTTCCTGGTGTGGGCAGGCACGTTCGCGTTTATCACGGTTGCGCTGTTCTTCCTGAAGATCTCCTCCGAGTTCTCGCGCGTGTGGCTTGCCTCCTGGTTCGTCGCGGGTTTCGTCGTGATGATGGTGCTGCGCGCGATCGTCGCCCACCTTACCCGCCGGTGGGCCCGCAACGGACGCATGGAGCGCCGGGCAGTCATCGTGGGAGGTGGCGCGCCGGCCGAGTCGCTCATCCGGCAGATCGAGGCGCACCCGTACAATGACATCCGCATCTGCGGCATCTTCGACGACCGCGACGACGTTCGTTCGCCGCGAGTGGTGGCGGGCTACCCGAAGCTGGGCAACACCGACGAGCTGATCGAGTTCGCCCGCGTGGCGCGCATCGACATGCTGATCGTGACGCTGCCCATCACGGCGGAAGCGCGCGTGCTGCAGATGCTGCGCAAGCTGTGGGTGCTGCCGATCGACATCCGCCTTTCCGCGCACACCAACCACCTGAGGTTCCGCCCGCGAACCTATTCCTACATCGGCGACGTGCCGATGCTGGACGTGTTCGACCGGCCCATCAGCGATTGGGACCGCGTGGCGAAGCGCGCGTTCGACATCGTGTTCAGCCTGCTCGGCATCATTGTCTTCTCGCCGGTCATGCTGATCACGGCCATCGCCATCAAGCTGGACAGCCCCGGCCCGGTGATCTTCAAGCAGAAGCGCTATGGCTTCAACAATGAGATCATCGAGGTCTGGAAGTTCCGCTCGATGTACACTGACCAGTGCGACCCGGCGGCGCGCAAGCTGGTCACCAAGGACGATCCGCGCGTGACGCGCGTGGGACGCTTCATCCGCAAGTCCTCCATCGACGAGCTGCCGCAGTTCTTCAACGTCCTGGGCGGAACACTCTCGATGGTCGGGCCCCGTCCGCATGCGCTCTCGGCCAAGGCCAACAACCAGCTCTACAACGAGGTGGTGGACGGCTATTTCGCGCGCCACCGCGTGAAGCCGGGCGTGACCGGCTGGGCGCAGATCAATGGCTGGCGCGGCGAGACCGACAGCGAGGAGAAGATCCAGAAGCGCGTCGAGTTCGACCTCTACTACATCGAGAACTGGTCGCTGCTGTTCGACCTCAAGATCCTCCTGCTCACGCCGTTCCGCCTGCTCAGCAAGAACGCATACTGAAGACATGGCGGTCGGGGCGGGGGCGGAAAAGGCAGCATTCAGGCGGGCGGTCAACGCCCGCCTTGTCGAGCTTCTGCGAACGGGATCGATCGCGCTTGCCGTTCTGCTCTCCGGCTTCGTGTTGCACGAGCCGGCTCCCTACGAACTCTTTCTGGTCGTGCTCATTCCCGTGTGGGCCCTTTTCGGGCTCCGGCTCTCGCGGCACATCGCGCCGCTCATCGCGCTGCTGGTGCTGTTCAACGTGGGCGGGCTCCTCGCCATGACCCAGATGGACGACCTGGGAACCGCGCCGACCTACATCGCCGTCTCGCTGTTCCTCGCCTTCACCTCGATCTTCTTCGCGGCGGTCATCGAGGCGCATCCGTCGCTCCTGCCGGTCATTTTCCGGGCATGGACGTTCACGGCCGTGGGAACGGCAACGCTCGGCGTGCTGGGATACTTCCACGCGCTGCCCAGCGCGGAGGCGTTCACGCGCTATGGACGCGCGGCAGGCGGCTTCGAGGATCCCAACGTGTTCGGGCCGTTCCTGTTGGTGCCGAGCCTCTACCTGCTGCAGCGGATCATGACGGGCACGCCGAGGGAGGCACTCACGGCCGTCCCTCCCCTGCTTTTCATCCTGTTCGGCATTTTCCTGTCGTTCTCGCGCGGCGCGTGGGGCCTGTTCCTGTTCTCAGCCGCCATCCTGACGGCCACCCAATTCATCTACAACCGGAGCGGCCTGATCCGGATGCGCATCCTGCTGATGTGCATCGCCGGCGCGACGGTACTGGCCATCGGCATCCTGATCGCGCTGCAGATCCCGGCCATCGCCGCGCTGCTCGAGGAACGCGCGCGGCTGGTGCAGGACTATGACGGAGCGCGCATGGGCCGCTTCGCCCGCTTCATTCTCGGCTTCGAGCTGGCCATGGAACGGCCGTTCGGCATCGGTCCGCTGGTGTTCGGTCCGATGTTCGGCGAGGACACGCACAATATCTGGCTGAAAACGCTGCTGGACTACTCGTGGCTCGGGTTCGCCGCCTATTTCACGCTCACCGTGCTCACGATCGCGGGAAGCCTCAAGATCCTGTTCCGCCACCGGCCGTGCCAGCCGTATCTCGCCTGTGTGTTCGCCGCCTTCATCGGACACGTGGCGCTGGGATCGATCATCGACACAGACCACTGGCGGCATTTCTATCTGATCCTGGGTGTCATCTGGGGGCTGATGGCGCTGGAGCAGCGCTATCAACGTGCCGTGGCCGGATCGGCGGCCTCAAGCCCGCACGGGGCCAAGGCCGCCTCCGCCATCACCGTCAGAAGTACGGCGAGCGGCACGGACGCCGGGGTCCGTTATACGGCTGGAATGTATTGTCGTACGCCCGATAGGAGCGATAGCGCTGCGCGCACCACTGCACGTGGGCGGGCGGCAAGCCTGCTGCCGGACCACCTCGATAGACCGGCGGAGGTGGCGGCGGAGCCAGCTCACGGGCAATCGCACCGCCAATGATCGCGCCAGCGATGAAAGCCGCCGGCGGGAACCAGGCATCGTTGTAACGCCGCCACCCCGGACGGGGGCGGAAAGAACCGCGATGGCCGTTATAGTAGACATGAGGGCCATGCCTGTAATAGCCGCGGCGATGCTGGACGTCGATCAGGCCGGAGCCCAGCTCGGCCTTCGCCGTGCCCGCCGGAAAGGCCATTGCCGCGCTTCCAAGGGCCGCACCGCTCACCACCATGGCGCCTGCAAGCACCGCTGACAGTATCCGTTTCATGTATCTCTCCCTGGCTCGTTCAGCCGGCGAACAAGAACTGTTCGCACTGCGTCAGACGGTCAACGCCGCCGCACAACGGTTGTTCCCCATAACAATCACGCGCGAACATCAGATACGGTCACCCCAATCGCACGGGGCAAGCGATGGGACGCATCCCACCGCCAATCTACAGCAGCTTCGACAAGTCGGGCGCAGGACCGCTACCGCACACGACAATAAACGACTTTCAATCTGGGACGGGTGCGGATCGCCTTCTCCGGCGTCCGGAAGTACGGGAACAGCAAGAGTTAGTATCGCGGCTCAGTCACCCGAAGGTGCGCCGGTCCCTTCTTTTCCGCGCAATTACACTGAAACAACTTGAACAAATTGGGGCCGTACAGGTCTGCCCTGCTCCACCTGTACGGCCCATGCCCCCCTCCCGCGCCGGACCATTTCAGCTCCCTGTCAGAACCGGAACGGCCCGAACCTCCTGCCTGCCATGCCTCCGCATGAAGACCATCTCACACACCCTGCCCGTGCCCGCATCAGCCCGCCTCAGCATGCCATTCCTCCAGCCCCGGCCCGGCAGCTCTCAGCCGACCAGTAATCGACTAGTAGCCGATGTGCGTGCCGCGCAGCTTCGCCCAGAGCATTTCGCCGGTGGCCTGATCGAACACCGCCTTGATCGGCCAGCCGCTTTCGTTTACCGCCTGAACCTCGTAGTAACCGTCCTCCGCCTCGATGCGGTCGACACGGTAGCCGAGATCCTCCAGCGTCTTGCTCACCACGCTCGTGGCGACGAAGTTGCCGTCAACGGCGGGCTCGCAGTAGCAGTTGAAATCCCCCGCCAGAGCCGGAAATGCAAAGCCAGCCATAGCCAGAGCCAGTGTCATCTTGATCGTGCGCATTTTCAGTCTCCTTGCTCTGATCCGAACGAGGGCCCTGTCTGGATCCATGTCCAAAAATTTATCGCAGCCCCGTCCCGCCGATTTGATCCATGTCACGCCAGCTATGCTGCACTGCAGAAAATTCTGTCGCAGGAAATCTACGCAGTAGATTTACGAAGTGCGGACAGAATAGGACCTGAGTTATACTGGAGTTATTACTGCGAGTTTCCCGGACCGCCGACGTTTCCGGACGGACTGGGCGGCATGGCCGCCCTGCTCCACAGAGGGTTACCAACATCTTTATCGGGGCTGTTACGGCGCAGCCTTGCGGCTAGCCGCTGCGGCTAGACCCGGTGACAACAACCAGGGGCTTGAGACTGGCCCGAGCCCCTGAAGCTATCGTCTTCCGCCAACGCTCAGCGCATCTCGAAGAGCTCCTGATGGAAGCGCTTCCTGACGTCGAATCCGTAGCGGGCGAAGTCCTGGCGGAGCGCCTTGCCGAAGCCGACGGGCCCGCAGAACCAGATGCTCGCGTCGCGCCAGCCCGGCACCTTCTCGCGGATGCGCTCACCAGTCAGCAGGCCGTCGCGCTTGTCGTAGTGGACGTGCAGGCGGATGCCCGCGGACCTTGCCAGCGCCTCGATCTTGCCTATCGCCTCATCGCACCATGTGCCGGTGGCGTAGAAGAGGAAAACGTCCTTGTGCCAGTTCTTCTGCGGATCCTGCTCGCGGGCGCGGGCGATCTGGCGCATGGCGGCGATGAACGGCGTCATGCCGATGCCCCCGCCGACCCAGATCTGGGCCGGCCGGTCATCCTCGAAGGTGAAGCAGCCGTAGGGCCCCTCGACCGTCACGCGCTGGCCGACCGCAAGCCGGTCGCGCAGCGTGCTGGTGAAATCCCCCAGTTCCTTGGTGATGAATGTGAGCTTGTGCTCCTCCGGGTGCCAGTCCGAAGCAATGGTGAAGGGATGCGCCTCATTGGCGGCCTCGCCGCTCACGAAGGCAAACTGACCAGCCTTGTGACCGGGCCAGCCCTGCGGAATATCGACATCACCCTCGAGCACGCGCAGGGAGGGATAATAGTGAAGGCGCGAGATACGGCCTTCCGCCTTGCGGCTGGCGCCGATGAGGCCGAAGAGGGACATGATCGCCGCAACCGTGCCGGCGGCAAGGAGCAACGCCATGACCAGGCCCAGCGGTGTGGCCCAGGCGGAGAACTTGTAGAGAACGACCGTGTGGAAGATGAGCACCAGATAAATGGCCGCGATCACGCGGTGAGTCTTGTGGAAGATCCGGTAGGGAATGATGCGGACCAGCGCCACGATGACGAGCAGAACGAAGGCGTAGAAGGCCCACTCGCCAAGGCCTTCGGCCGTACCGCGCATGGAGCGCAGGAACTGCTCCACGGTACCCAGCTCGACGGAGGAGCCGGCGCCGCGCGGGCCGCGCTGGGGACGCTCCAGAAGCCCCAGGCCAACCGCTCACTTCGGCCCCTGCGACCAAAGCCAGTGCGTGACCGAGAGCACGAGGCCGCCGATGCCAAGCCACTTGTGAAGGCGGTACATTTTGTCTAGGCCGCCCAGCCATTGCTCGGGCCAGCGCGGACGCAGGGCCAGCACCATGGCAATGCTCATGCAGCCCATGGCGAGAACGCCCGTGAGCTGCACCATGGGATCACGCAACGGAAAGAAGCCTGCGGCCTGCCACACGCTCGCGTCGGTCAGGAGCCACAGGCCCGTCAGAAGGGCAAGCGAGCCCCATAAAGCAATCTTGATATGGCCCATGTCGGGCTCTCCCTCGGCTATCCAGCTGCTTTTCCTGTCGTGGATAATGATCAGGCGGCCTGCCTGCTGCCTGTCCCGCCTACCCGTCGCGGCGGCGGGGCGGGCCGCGTGTTTCGCGACCCGTTTCCCGGACCAGCAGGCCCGACTTGCCGCGCGCGCTTGGGGATTGCAAACCTGATACCTTGCCTGCCAGGGTTCGGGCGGCAGAAGGCTCATGTCAGGCTTGGCAGCACCGCCGCCGTGCTTACTTCCTGGCGCGGGTCAGACGTGCCCAGAGGAGCTCGCCCGTGGCCTGGTCATAGTAGGCCTTGATCGGGTTGCCGCTCTCGTTCACCGCCTTTACCTCGTAGCAGCCGCCCTTGACCTCGATCTCCTGGACACGGTAGCCCTGATCCTCGAGCATCTTTGCCAGCTCGGCAGTGGTGACAATCTGGCCGCTCGTGACCGGAGGGCGCTCGCAGGCATAGTCATCATCTGCCAGAGCGGGAACGGCAGCCCCGGCCATGAGAAGAGCCAGTGTCATCGCGATCGTACGCATTTCGATCTCCTGTTGTTGTTTCCGGGCGGGGTGCCCGGACCGATGACGGCACTATTAGTGGCACGGGGCTTTCGCCTCGCTGTTGATTCATGTCAGCGTTTTGTCAGGTTCAAAGGCGTATTTCCCCGGCATGAGCAAGAAAACCCGTCGCACGTTCCTCTTCCTCAGCCTCGGCGCGGCCCTCGTGCCGGCAACGGTCACGGCCCATCATCGGGACCGCGATTTCGAGCGTGCCCGCGAGGCGGTCGAAAAGGGCGAGGCGCTGCCGCTTGCCGACATTCTCCTGAAAGTACGCAATGATCTTGGGGGCGAGGTCGTCGGCGTGTTCTTCAAGCGCAAACGCGGTCGCTGGATCTACGAGTTCCGCGTGATCGACCGTTCCGGCCAGCTCTGGGAAGTCTATGTCGACGCCGCCACGGCAAGGATCCTCAAGCGCGAGGATGACGACTGATGCGCATTCTTCTTGTCGAAGACGATCCCCGCGTCGCCGAGAAAGTGTCGGCGGTGCTGGAGGATGCAGGCTATGCCGTCGACCGCGTGGACGATGGCGAGGAAGCCTGGTTCCGCGGCGATACCGAGGACTACGATCTTGCCATCCTCGATCTGGGCCTGCCGAAGATGGACGGGCTTGCCGTGCTTCGCAAATGGCGGGGCAACGGCCGCGATTTTCCGGTGCTGATCCTCACGGCCCGCGGGGCCTGGGCTGAGCGGGTCGAGGGAATCGACGCAGGGGCCGACGACTATCTCGCCAAGCCATTCGCCATGGAGGAGCTGCTTGCCCGGGTGCGCGCCCTGCTGCGACGCTCGGCCGGGCGAAGCGTGCCGGTCTTCGTCTGCGGCCCGGTGACGCTTGACACCCGCACCATGCGGGTGACAGTGAACGACATGCCCGTCAATCTTTCACCACTCGAGTACCGCTGCCTGAGCTACCTCATGCACCATGCGGGCAGGGTCATTCCGCCGGCGGAACTGATGAAGCACCTTTACGCGCACGACTATGACCGCGACCTCAATGCCCTGGAGGTGCTGATCGGGCGCCTGCGCCGCAAGCTCGGCGTCAACCTGATCGAGACCCGCCGCGGCTTCGGCTACCTGGTTCCGGAGACCGGGGCAGCATGAGCCAGGGCTCGCTTCGACTGCGTCTGCTCGCGGCAGGCGCGGCATCCATTGTGGTTGCCCTCGCGCTCGCGGGCGCGGGGCTGCTCATGCTGTTCGAGCGCCATGTGGAACGGCGCATGGTGGCCGAGCTCAACTCCTATCTCAACCAGGTGGTGAGCGAACTCACCCGTGACGAGGACGGGTCACTGGATGTCGGCGCGCCCCCCGCCGAACCGCTCTTTCAGCAACCGCTGAGCGGCCTCTACTGGCAGGTTTCCGAGGAGGAAACGGACACGGTTCTGCGGTCGCGATCGCTCTGGGATTCCACGCTCGAGCTGCCGCCCGACAGCCCCTCGGCCTTCGAGGTCCATGAACACGAGCTCACCGGACCGGACGGCGCGTCACTGCTGGCGGTGGAGCGGCGGATCAACCTGCCGCCCAGTCTCGGGAACGGTGCGGTGCGCGCGGTCGTGGCCGTGGACCGCCAGGAGATCCATGCGGCGGGCCGCGCCTTCGCCGCTGACCTCTTCCCTTCCCTCGTCCTGCTCGCGGCCGTGCTGATCATCGCCGCCTGGATACAGGTGAGCATCGGCCTGCGCCCGCTCGACACGGTGCGCCAGCGCCTGGCGCAGATCCGCTCCGGCGAGGCGACGCGGCTCGGTTCCGTCTTTCCGGACGAGGTGCTGCCGCTGGCCGCAGAGGTGGACCACCTGCTCGACGAACAGGAACGGGCCATCGCCCGGGCCCGCACCCGCGCTGCGGATCTCGCCCATGGCCTCAAGACGCCGCTGACCGTGCTGGCGGCCGATGCCAAGGAGCTGCGGGCACGCGGTGAATTCAAACTGGCGGGCGAGATCGAATGCATCACCGCGTCCATGCGGCGGCATCTGGAGCGCGAACTGGTGCGTGCCAGGACTGGTGTGCGCGCGCTCGCCGCGCCGGTGCAACCGATCCGCCCCGTGGTCGACCGGGTCATCAGCGTCCTGCAGCGCTCCCCGCGCGGACGGAACCTTTCCTGGCAGGTCGAGGTGAGTGACGGGCTCGGCGTCCGCGTGGACGAGCACGACCTGCTCGAGATCCTCGGCAATCTTGCGGAAAACGCCGCGAAATGGGCGGCCAACACCGTCCGGATCACAGGGAAGCAGCAGGGAAACATCGTCATCCTCCAGGTGGAGGACGATGGTCCCGGCGTGCCCGAAAACCAGACCAGCACGGTGCTGGCGCGCGGCGGACGCCTGGACGAATCCTCACCAGGAAGCGGCCTTGGACTGGCGATCGTGAACGACCTTCTCGAAGCCCATGGCGGCACGATCTCCCTGCACCGCTCCCAGCTCGGCGGGCTGCTCGCGGAAGTCCGCCTGCCGATGCCCCCCGGCGACCCGCGGAAGCACTAGGGCAATTCAGATTTTCACGAAAACCCTGAACTGCTCCAAGTAATTGATTTGTCACGGTTCCGGACGGAGAAGGTTTCCACTTTTCCTGATCTGCTCTAGTCCGTTCCGAAGACGCCGCGGCGCTGACGGCCGCGGCGCGGCACCGTCCATGGCAGCGCGGCCCAGCGTTGGCAGCCATGCAGACCGTTTCCTGCCCGTTTCGTTTTCGGTGCCGCCCCGCAGCACGGATGGCAGCCCGGAGCGGCGAGCGTGCGGACAGCAACACTCCACCCTCGCGCCCTGCCAGCCGGCGCCCCCCTCCCCTCCGCCTGGCCGAAAGCCTGTTGCCAACCCTCAGCAGTCAGGCATTTGACGGAGACGCAGAGCCGCCACGACCGTTTGGCGCACCGGCGGTTCCGGCAGGACAACGGATCCCACCCGTGCCGGAGCCGCCCGGGGTCATTCACGCGTTCGAGTCTTCCGTCCTGGCGCGCCTGCTCCAGCGGAGAATGGCCTCCTGAGAGCTGTCTATCGGCGCCTGCGCGATACCGCAATCTTTGTGGCGCAGCGCCTTGCCAATGGCATCACGTTGCCCCTTGAGCTGGGCGATCTGCGGCGTCCAGTCCGAAGCGCCCAGGCCGGTGGACGTGATGCCGAAAAGTGTAGTGGCCCCATAAATCCCCGGACACGATCTCCCACTTGTTAAGTGTTAGGAGTAATGTGCCCATTATGACCAGTCACATACCTAAGATAGAAGTGCTGTC
>NZ_BAABGS010000068.1:0-41657 GCF_039541695.1 Chelativorans composti
CCTGGCGCAGCTTCGAGGCCGTGGAATACGCAACCCTCGAATGGGTGGACTGGTTCAACAACCGCCGCCTGCTCGAGCCGATCGGGAACATCCCGCCCGCCGAAGTCGAGGCAAACTTCTACGCGGCTCTGGAAACTGAAGCCATGGCCGCGTAACTAAACCAAATCAGCCTCCGGCAAACCCGGCGCGGTTCAGATCGTTACGGGCCGTCTTGCTCTTCAAGAACATTTCAGTTCAACCGAGACCTAGCAGTCGCGGCCGCTGCCTAGCTCCGCCGACGCTTCGGTGCAGTATCCGCCCTCATTTTCGGTGACAGTATCCGTCCTCTATATTGCAATTGTGCTTCGCCTCTCGATCCTGACTCGATAACGGTACGGGCCTTCTGCCTCCACGACGACAAAATCCCCCGCACGCGCGTTGTGCAGTCTGAGAAATGTTCCAACCCACCCTCGCTGGCGGAACATCTTCTTCGTACCGTCCAGATCCGTGTGTATGACCGGGCCGCCCTCCCACGAGACCGATACTTCGCGGGGTGCCTTCGCCGCCTTGTTGGAACCACCAACGGCATCTTTCGGAAAGCGGTCAAAGAATTTTCCAAGATAGAAGTGATTGTTGTTCAGATTGCCCTGGGAGAGCTCTGTCCTGCCTATCACCAACCATCCCGATGGGTTCGACGGCGTGTACTGTTGCTCCTGGCCTATTGCGGGCAACGCCGAATGCCCAGCTGGAATCTTCAGCAATGTAAGCTGCTCCTGGATTGCTCGGCTCACTTCCTCTGTAAACCTTACCCAGGTCACAGCGCCACTGGGATGTCTGTAACGAACGGGTGAAGGCAGTCTTATGACATCTGATAGTACCCAGGGTATGTTCCACTTGGCTAAACCGCCAAACCGGATCATGTCTTCCGGAATGCGATGATGATCGAACGTTGCCACCATCTGCTCGACGTCGAGCGGTTGGCGCACTTCTACCAGCCGCGCCACACCATAGACGCATCCCATGCCCTTCCAGATCAACCCGAACCATCCCCGATGGGAGGTCGCCTCTGACCTCATCTCCCAGTCCTTCTGACCGGCGAGAATATGGCTGATCCAGGGGTTACCGATCACAAGCCCCTTGCGAACAATCGGTTCACACACTTCCATCAACTACACTCATTGTACGACATAGGAACCGTCAGGTTCCCTCGGTGGTACCGCCATCTGATCGCGCTCGAACATGGCGACGATCGCCTTTCCGAGAGGATCGTCTTGAGTGCCGCCAGCCCTTTCGGCGGCCAGTCCCTTTTGCAGCCCTTCAACGTCCTCCCGCGCATCTCCCATGGGCCACAGGGCAGACGTCGCAAGACGCCGCTTGCGGGTCATCAGGCTCTGGAGAAGACAATCAAAAGAGTGCTCCTGATAGGCCCCGTGAATAGCCATCGGCAAATGAATGGTGACAGGCCGAGCCTGACCGATACGATGCACGCGGTCGTTGCACTGCTCCTCGACGGCTGGATTCCACCAGCGGGACAGATGGATGACGTGGGTTGCAGCAGTCAGCGTCAGGCCGGTACCAGCCGCCTTGGGGCCCAAAACGAGAATGTCGAAGCCTCCGTCGTTTTCCAGATGGCGCTGAAAACGGTTTACGATCGCCTGGCGTTGCGGAATGGGCGTATCGCCGTTGATCAGGTCGACGTGATGAAGGCCCAGCTCGCTGCGCACCAGTTCTATGAACCGGTACTGCATCTGCCGGTGCTCAATGAACACCAGAGCGCGTTCACCCTTCGCCTTGATCCGCCGCAGAATGTCGATGGTGGCCTCAAGGCGGGCGGATGCCCGAATGAAGTCGTCGTTACTCGTTTTGATGTTCAGTGCGGGATGGACCGAGACGCTGCGGATATGATGCAGCATCTTGAGTTGGGCCCCCATGCCCCCCGTGGCAAGTTTCAGACGCGCATCGTCGTAGGCTTCGGCCTGGATCGTTGGCATGAGCCGTGGATGGATGCGCCGCACCTTGGGCGGCAGATCGGTGGCCACCGTTTCCTTCAGCCGCCTTATACCAAGTGGAGGCAGTCCGTGACGCGACAGGAACACTCTGGCGTGCAGCTCCTTCATATTGTCTTCGGCTGGCTCTTCATACCGCTCGCGGAACTTGCGCAGCGTGTCGAGGGAACCCGGCGCGAGCTGGTCCATGATGGCCCAGAGTTCGTCTGTCGTATTCTCGATGGGTGTGCCCGTGAGACCAATCCGGAAATCCGCATTGATCGAGCGCCCTGCCACGGCTCGGAGACTCACCGGATTCTTGAGCGCCTGGATCTCGTCGAACACTGCTGCGGAGAACGGAATGCGGGCAAGGGAATGCTGGTAGTTGGTCAGCGTCGTATAGGTCGTGAGGATCCAGAACCTGTGCGCCCGCCCCTCTGCCACCGCCTCTCTCAGAAAGCCAAGATCGAGCTTCGCCGTTCCATCGTCCGTATCCTTGCCCCGAGCCCCGGTCAGCTTGCGTCTGGAAATGGCGGATCCGTACAGACGGATCAGATGCCCAAGACCGGGTTCGTGCATGTGCCGGGCAACCTCCTGCTCCCAGTTTTCCAGCAGCGAGGTGGGAGCAACGATAAGAAACGGCCCCCTGTTTCTGCTACGGGGATCGGCGATCACTTCCTTGAGCCAGGCAAGGAAGGTGATCGTCTGGAGCGTCTTGCCGAGCCCCTGTTCGTCAGCGTTCAGCACTCCCGGAAGGCCGGCTCGCCAGGCTGCGACCTGCCATGCGAAGCATTCCTTCTGATGATCCTTGAGGGGTGTCCGAATGCTGGCAGGCAGACGGTCTTCGATCTGCGAGACGCGCGGCTTGATGGAGGTTAGCCACTTGAGCTCCTCGAAATTGACTTCGGTGTCGAGGACGTAAGGCCCGGTTGGCTCTTCCTCAAATCCGGTGCTGCTTTGATGATCGCCGGACAACTCACCGGCCTCGATCCGTTCATCCAGCAGGTTGAGCATCTCCTGCCGTGCCGGGATCTGGAGGTCATCGAGAGGAATTTCGCGCTCGCCCCGTTCCATCGCCGCCTGCACCTCCGCGCGGAGATTTCGCAGGTCGTCGAGATCCATCCGACCAAGCACCTCCTTCAGACGCTCGCTGAAGTCTTCAGGAAGCCAGGAGCTCTCGCCAGCCTTGTACTCCTCCAGTTGCTTCTTTTCGTACTTGACGATGCCGAGAACCCGCTCCGAGAACTCACGCGTCTCAACGAGAACCGGGCCGACCGCCTGTTCAATGGCTTCCTGTTCCGCCTGAGGCGACAGCCCCTCAAGCTGGCCAGCCTTTCGCAGCTGGGCCTCCACGGCTTCGGTAATTTTGGCAAGCGGATTGCGGATGAAGTCGCGCCGTTCCTCCGGTGACGCCTTCTGCATGTCTGCCATGACACGCAGCGCGGTGGCGGCGGAACGCTCCACCACAACGTAGCGGCCCGGACTGAGACGATAGGCGGAAAGAGCCCCTCTTTCTCTCACCAATCGTTGGAAACGCTGCAGGTCGAGCCCCTGCACCTCGCCCATGTCCTCGGAAATTTCCAGGGCATCGTTGCCACCCCGGTGGGCCTCCAGCGTGTCTCCAGAGAAGGGCACGACATCGAAGTCGGTGTCGCTCTTCGGCGAAATGGAAAAGCGGTCAACCAGCCGTACCTCAAGGCCTGTGAGGAAATCGGTCATCGAGATCCGGGCCATTTCAGTATCCGCTTCCCCGACAGAGCCCGGATCAAGCGCCTTGCGGAATCGCGCGAGCGCTTCCCAGTCTGCGGCATCATTGCCGGAAGACCGGTAGGAATCGGCGATCTCAATTGCATCGAGCATCCACAGCGGGATACGCCGCCGCCCATTCGACGTCTCAAGAATTGCTCCGGTCCGCCGTGGCATCTGGCGTTGACCGTTGCGGGACCATTCGTAACGGAGACGGAAGCCAGGCGACCCCACGATTCCGTCGGCGTCCGTCCTCAAGATCATGTCCACGAAGGGGGGAAGTCCAAGGACAGCGCCCGTTTCGCTTGAAACGTGCGCTGCTATGCGGTGAGACATGACGATGCGATCCGAGTCAACCGAAAGCGGCTCGCGGAGAGCATCTGCGGCTGCCCGAAGGTCAGCAATGGCATAAGCCAGCGGGCGCTCATCGGCAGGAAGGTTCAAAAGGTCCGCCCCAACGCTCCGTCTGATCAGCCGATGGAGCAGATTACTTGCTTCACTTCTTGGCGTGAGAACGATCGCGTCCGGCGAGAACGAAAATTCCAGCTTCACGACAGTGCCTCAGATGTGTTCTAGCACCCAGCCTTCCCAGTAACCCAGGTGAGGTTTTGCTAAGGCTCCCGGAATGAGTCTGATCTGATCGCAGTCATAGCGCGCCTGGTAGAGTTTGGGAGCAAGCCGGTTGGTCTCGTCGAAGATATGAATCTTGTAGTTGTGCGACCCCTCCACGACGATTTTTCGGCCGATCTTCAGAATGAGAAGGGATGTGTTTGACCGGCTCCCGCCGACCACCTGAACACCATAGTTCAGCGTACCCTTTCCGCCCCCGCGCTTTCTGGCCTCCCTTGCCCCAGCCTCACTGAACGCAACCCACGCCCCATCGATTCGACCCTGATCGTACAATCGCAGCCAGAACCTGCGCCGCGGTTCCCACATGTAACTGTCCTCCACCGCCGACACCACGTCCATAAAGAAGCGAATGTTCTCGCCGGTGAGCCAGCGCAGGAGCACATCCATCCTGTCACCAGGAACAGCGGCCCACACGCCGCCGCGCTGGACCCGCGGGTCGCCATACATGCCAATGATGCTTTCGGTGAGATAGCTGACCACTTCGGACGAAGGTGTACGGTCCCGCCAATGCCCCAGAAGGGCGGATATGGCCTCTCCTCCTCCCGATGCCTTGGCCCGCTTCCCCTCTGGCTTGAGCCAGTTTATCAGGCGCTCCATCTGCAGGCGCTTGTCCAGATGGGACTCCAGCAGCTCCACAAAGGCGAGATGTGCTTCATTCATCAGTCCCGGCGCATGCGGATTTCTGAACCCCAGCCTCTGCAATCCACTCCAGGGATCCTCCATCGCAATCATCTTGCTCGCGACGGCTCTGGGTGCCTGCTCGGGGGATAGCAGCTCCGGCACCGCATCAAGCATCTTGCGCCAACACGCCCCCAGGTGACCGGCTGATACTTTCAGCGCGTCCGCCAGCTGACGGGTGTGGTCGGACTGAGCATCAAACGTCTCCATGTAAATGGAGAACATTGCGGCGAGAAAGCCGGGACGGGTCGATGCTTCTGTCTCTCGATAGTAGAAGGTGCGCAGCTCGGCGAGATCTTCCCGCATCCGCCGATCCGGATCGAAGAGCGCCCGGGCTGCGCTTGTGACCAACGAAAGCTTGGTATGCTCCCAATTGTCGCTCTCGTAGCGCTCCTTGACCATCTGGACCAACCTCTCCCGGTCCTTCTCAGGCGGATTGGCGACAACGTCCGGCCACCGGGTCAAGATCCGCTCCACCCGGGACAGCAGCGGATTAAGCGCCGGCAGAGCCGGGCTGACAAACTCTCGCGCTCGTCCAATGCTCTTCAGCAACGTCAATTCGCAATCTCTCCCAGACGGGTCAGTTCAAGCGCTGCACGAATGCGTTCGATCTCTTCCGACCAGCTCGGCGTGTACATGATGATACGAAGATCGACGCGCCGATTTGTGTCGCGTCCCTCCTTCGTCGAGTTGTCCTTGACGGGCCGCATCTGACCATAACCGGCCACTGAAAGGACAGGCTGCCCGCGGAAATTCAGGAACTCCACCAGCTCTGAAGCCCTTTCCAACATGGTCGTGAAGGTGCTGTTGGCCCGATTGGTTGAGAGTGTGAGATTGGCAGTGAAATCCCCCGTCGAGTCCGTGTGCCCCTCAATCTGAAGCGCTTCAATGATCGCATGACCTGGATTGCAGTCGACAGACCAACGGGCGTGTTTACCCAACGTGTAGCACGGAAGGATCTGGGCCAATCTGGATGCAAGTGTTTCCACAATCGGCTTTCTGTCGGAGCGCAACGTGGAGGAGCCTGTGTCAAACAGGCCATCCCCCTGGAACCGCAGCGCATCCGTTTCTTCGCTGATGACGACATCGAGTTCCGGAAAGTCGATCTTCAGCTGATCTCGAAGTCTCTCAAGGATCCGCCGTCGCTGAGAAGCAGATGACGCGAGATAGGCTTCGAGCGGGTCCACCTGGCGGAGTCTCTTCAACTCCCCCAGCTGCCGGATTTTGTCGCGCAGAGCCTGAATTTGTTTATTCAGTTCATCAATCTCTTTTTGCTTGTCCTTAAGCTGATCCTGCAGATCGGCAATTATTTTTTCTTTTTCCCGGATAGCCTCTTGAAGAAGGATGATGTTCCGCTGCGCTTCTTTCCATTGCTTGTCGACCTCCTCCCGCTCCTTGTCGACCTTTTCGTAAATCGACCGGGCCACCGTGTCATTCTCGCTGTACTGCTGGGCAAAATAGGCCAGCAGCAGGATGACAATGAAAAGGAAGCTGACCGTCATGTCCGTCATGGACACGAACGCGCTTTCCTCCTCTTCCTCCCTGTAGCGTGTGCGCAGCCCGCCCCGCATCAGGCCCTCCTAGACTGCGGGGTAAACTGTTCGGCCTGCTCAACGACCTCGCGCAAGGTGTCCAATGCCGGATTCAGCCGATCCTGCAGCTCCCGGACGTGTCCGAACATGCCTTGAACAGCCTTTTCGACGTTCTGAGTATAAAGCTCGAAGGCCTGCCCCAGCTTCACGTCCATTTCGTCCAGACGATCGCCCTGCCCCCGCAGGCGTTCCAGCATGTGGGTGACACCTTCGAGCGCGTTTTCGATCGCCCTCGCCTCGGCCTGAAGAATTTCCCGGGCGGCATCGAGTGCGGACGCAGCGGATTGGGCCGTGGCTTCTGCCGAGCGCGTAATAGTACTCGCCGTATGCTGGGTGCTGTCCGACAGCTGGCGGATCGAGCCCTCCATGCTGTCGACCACAGCCTTCACCGGAGTAACTGCCGAAACCAGGACACCTGCTGCGCCGTTGAACGTTGCCGCAGCCTTCTCGGAGGCATCCGCACCGGCCTTGACGCCGTCCGCCATGCGGCGCAGGTCTGCCGCTCCTTCGTCCAGCTGCCGGACCAGCGCTTCGAGGCGGTTGCTGATCTCCCCAAGCGGCGCGAGCAAACCTGCACCGGCCCTTTCGGACACTCCCGAGGCGACCCGGGCGATCTCCGCACTGGTCCGCGTAAACACCTCGGCAACGTCCTTGCCAGCCCCCTCGATTGCCGTGCTGACCTGCTGGCTCGCCTGGTTCATGCGTTCCTGGGCGGCCTCAGTGCCAACCCTTGCTGCCGCCTCGATCTCCTGCTTGAAGGCTTCCGCGGCCTTGCGCATTTCATTGGCGGCCTCCGACATGGCCCGTGCCCCATCCGCCGTGTTGTCGCGAATCCCTTCCAGGGTGCGGTTCATGACACTGAGAAGCTTCTCCGCCCCTTCGTTGAAAGTTCCTCCAGTAACCTCGGCCGTATTCAGGACCGCAGCACGGAGATCTTCCACAGCCTTGGCGACCTGCAGCGTGACGTTCTCCATTTCGGTGCCGATCCGCCCCGAACTCTGGTCCAGGCGGCCAGCGAGATCAGACAGGCGCTGACTTGCGTCGGAGATTTTCTGGCTGGCTTCCGAGAGCGCAATTCCAACGGATTCCGTAAGCCTGTCGGAGAGACCGGCCACCATGTCTCCGACGCCTTCCGCACCCATTTTGCTCACGCGTTCGACGATCGGAGCCATGGCATCGCCAATCGAGCTCCGGATCGCGTTGGGCAGCTCCTCCCTCAGCGGCCGCCCCAGTTCTGCCACGAGCTCCATGCCGATCAGGCGGAAATGCTCCCTCTGCTCCCGGATTGCCTGCAGCTGCTCGGACGCCAACGCCTCAAGACTGATGTACGGAAGCCGCTGCTCAATCACCGAACAAAGCTCATGCAGCGCTTCCTCAAGCCAGCCGTAGAGCACCCTCAACTCAATCGTGAACACGATTGAGCAGAACAATCCTGTAAGCGACATGATGAACTTTGCGGAAGCCACCGTCAGCAGCCGGCGCATGACTTCGCCGTCGATTTCAGCACCTCCTGACATCGTCTGGAGGGCCGCGATCAGCCCAAGAAACGTCAGGAACAATCCAACGGAGACAAACAGGCCCGGAACGATACGCCACCCACCAACGCCGAATCTCAAATCCTCGGCGTTCAAGAACACCGACGGGCGCACGGCATTGCGCAGAATGATTTCACCACCCTCTTCATGGGGAACAAGCGTTTCCCTGTACTCTTCCCAGGCTGCAGCAAGCTGGCGGCGATACTTGTTCGTACTTCCTGACCGTATGGCCGCGGAAATGATATCGATTTGCTGGCTGAACTCTTTGCCATCGGCCCGGCTTTGGATTTGCTTCCTTAGCCAGTTGACCGCTCTTCTGCGCTGGTTAACTCGAAAAATGAAAACCGCACTGCCAAGCAACAATAGCGCGACAATAATAAGCGCAACAATACCAGGGGCTGCCTCATCCCGGACGAGCACATTTGCCACGCCAAGAATTGCAGCGACAACACTACTCCCTTTTTCTTGCCACAAGATATGCCCCCTCGGATTCCAGCGAATCCGCTTCCCACCCCGCGAATCTTCCATCTCAGCGGGCACTCTGATCTTCCAAACTGTCGAGGGTTGTTCAAGGCCAGCCTGAGCTTTTCCACTTGGCCTGGCTGATGGGGCTACTCTTTAATCGCGGGCACCGCCTCTCAAACCAACACATCCCAGGCCATGCTGCCCAAGAGGCTAGGCGACCGTATTTCTCGATCGTCCGTGAAGCGGATGCCAGATGCATGAAAGGCATAGGCGTGAGGGGTGCTACATGTTCTCGCTCTGCCCAGCTCAGCGAATTCCGCCAGATCGGGGCCGTTTCGAGCAGATCAACATCAACCTCGACTGCGTCAAGGCCGCTGGTCGGGACCAGTCGTAGCAGAGCATTTGCTGAAATCTTGGTCCAGGTTTCACACGAAACCAGGAATGACTCTTCGCCCAGCTCGGCGATCGTTGCCGTTCGCGTATCGGGAATGCCTTGGCGAGCAGTAGGCGGCGCTCACCGATGTTTATCAGCGCGTCCAATTTGAATGACCAACCCCATCGACTTTACCCAATTGTCGCCTGCTTTTTCTTGCTTGCGACGGTTTAGGATACTTTATCGCTCCGTCAGCCGGACACGCACTATGGCGGTCTGCGGACGTCCCGGATGGCATGAACCAGTCACAGGCAACAGCAATGAAGCTTTCGGCCCGATTTGGTTCGGGAAGCCTGTCCAGCGGGAAGCTGACGAAAGAGTTCACTCCTCCGTTGGACAATGGACCAATAGCTGATGCAAACCTATTGAGAAAGGACAGTTTATCCTCCTCCGGCAGCCACGAGTAGTAGCTGAGACTGATGTTAACGTGGCCGTTTCTGCCCGGGGAAAAAGACTTCAGAACTCTGGCGAATCCCCGTCCAGCCACGCGGAAAGAGACAGTGCCAAGAGGCTTGCTCGGGCTGCGTGCCTTATTTCGGTCATCAGATCTCCTCCTGTCTTTGAACCGAAGTTGTGATCCCCTCTCCCCCTCACCGATAACTTTCTCTGTTTGAGCGCTCAATTTTTCCCGTTTGACGGAAATGAGCCCCAGGGGCCAACCTCGTAAAAAACCTAAGGGGGAATTCCAATGATCGGCATTCAGAAAGCGGCCTTGATGGCCTTTGCGCTCACTACCGGCCTGTCCTCGGCTGCCATTGCGGCTGAGATTACCGTGATGGGCTACCGTGGTGCCTTTGAGGAGAACTACGTCAAGGCTGTGATTGAGCCCTTCCAGAAGGCTCACCCGGACATCAAGGTGAACTTCTTCGGTGTCCAGAATGCCGCCACCGCGCTCGGCAACATGCGTGCCCAGAAGGATAACCCGGCCGTTAACGCCGTGATCTTCGACCTTTCCGTTGCCAAGATCGCTTCCGAGGAAGGCCTCGTCGAGGATATCCCGCTGGAGAAGCTGACCCACTATCAGGATATCTTCGACATGGGCCGTGAGCTCGGCGGGCAGGCCATTCCGCTGACCTACGACACTCTCAACCTGATCTACAACACCAAGGCCTATCCGGAAGCTCCTGAAAGCTGGGAAGCCCTGTGGGATCCGAAGGTCGACGGCATGCTTGTTCTCCCGGCCCAGGGCGGAGGCGACATCCAGGCCATCCTGCTGACCATCGTTGCCAATCAGCTGGCGGGTGAGACGGACTACAAGTCCAACATCCGCCCGGGTGTCGAGAAGCTGGTGGAACTGGCCCCGATGGTCCAGACCTGGGAGCCCAAGCCTGACTCCTATACGATCGTTGCCGACGGTACCGCCAACCTCTCGATCGGCTACAACGCCCGCGGCCAGTACTATGTCGACTTCACCGAGGGTCGCCTTGGTACTTCGCTCCCGAAGGAAGGCGCTCCGGCCCAGATCAACGTAATCAGCCAGATCGCCAACTCGAACGAGCCGGAAGCGACGCTCACCTTCATCAACTATGCCCTGAGCCCGGAAGCCCAGGCAGCCTTTGCCGCGGCGATGTTCTACGCCCCCACCAACACGAAGGCGGAAGTTTCCCCGGAGGTCCAGGCCCGCATCCCCTTCCTCGATCCGGAGAAGCAGGAGCACCTGATTCACGTCGACTGGATGGCCATCGGCGACCTGCGGGAGACGTTCCTCACCCCGTGGAAGCGCGAAATCATCCCCGCCGGACGTTAATTCCCCTGCCGCGCCTCGCTGGACCCGTCCGCGGGGCGCGGACCCGCTCAGACCTATAGGTAGAACAATGACGCCATCTGCGTTGCGCGAGCAGTCCCCCGCCGCGGTGGGATCAGATCCGGCCTATCTGAGCCTGACTGATGTCCGCAAGATCTATCCCAACGGCTACCGTGCCGTGGACAGCCTGAACATCGATGTGCCCGAAGGGCAGATGCTGGGTCTCCTGGGACCGTCGGGTTGCGGCAAGACCACCACCCTGCGCATGATCGCCGGTCTCATCGAGATCTCCTCCGGGCACATCCGCGTCGCGGGCCGCGAACTGGCACAGGAACCTCCGCATAAGCGGGACATGGGTCTGGTCTTCCAGAACTACGCCCTTTTTCCGCATATGACGGTGGCCGAGAACGTTGCCTTCGGTCTGCAGATGCGTGGCATTCCCTTCCGCGAAGCCCGCACCCGGGTGGAAGAGGCCCTCGAGATGGTCCGCCTTCCCGGCTATGGCAGCCGCAAGCCGAAGGAACTGTCCGGCGGCCAGCAGCAGCGTGTCGCGCTCGCCCGCGCACTGGTCATCCGGCCCCGCATCCTCCTGCTCGACGAGCCTCTTTCCAATCTCGACGCCAAGCTGCGCGACGAGATGCGGGTCGAGATCCGCGAAATCCAGCAGCGCCTGAAGATCACGACTGTTTTCGTCACGCATGACCAGGTCGAAGCCCTAACCATGTGCGATCTCGTCGGCGTCATGCACAAGGGGCGCCTCGCCCAGCTCGGCACGCCCGAGGACATCTATGAGCGGCCGAACTCGCTCTTCGTTTCCGAGTTCGTCGGCCGCACCAACAAGGTCCGCGCCGAGGTTGTGGACCTGAACAGGATTCGCATTGGTTCGGAAGTCTTCAGCGCCGACACGGGCGGCCGCCGCGAGGGTACCGTATGGGCCACCGTCCGCCCGCACCGGATCGCCCTGAGCCCGGATCGCGACCGCGCACTCATGTCCAGGCAGACCAACGCCGTGCGTGGCCGCGTCCTGCGCGTCACCTACATCGGCGACATCGTCCAGTATGACCTCGACATCGGCGGTGCTGAGTTCAAGGTTGAGCACCATACGACCAGCCAGGGCGCCCGCTATTCCGGCGGCCAGACCCTGATGTGCGAATGGGCGCCGGCCGACATGCTTGTCTACGGGGAAGAGACATGACCATGTCCCTTTCCCGCGCGGCGCAGCGCCGGCTGCTGCTGTGGGCGCTCCTTCTGCCCATGGCGGTGGTCAACTTTGTCACCTTCATCCTCCCGATGCTGCGCCTTGGCATGATCTCCTTCATCGAGGCGCGTCCGGGCGGCGTACTGACCGACGTCTTTACCTTCGGCAACTACATCGACTTCTTTCGCGATCCGTTCAGCTACAAACTGATCTGGAACTCGCTGCGCATGTCGCTGATCGTGACACTCGGCACGCTTGTGGCCGCCTATCCCATCGCCCTGTTCCTGTACCGGGTGAATCCGGTCTGGCGGAACATTCTCTTCGTGATCACCATCTCGCCGCTTCTCGTCTCGGCGGTGGTGCGCACCTACGGTTGGATGGTCCTGCTGGGCAACAAGGGCCTCATCAACGGCCTGCTGATGTCCGCCGGTCTGATCGACGGGCCCATCCGCCTGATGAACAACGAGCTGGGCGTGTACATCGGCCTCATCGAAATCATGATTCCCTATATGGCCCTGGCGCTCATCGCTGGCTTCGGCAGGCTCGACCCCGTCTACGAAGAGGCTGCGGCGATGCTGGGTGCAAACGCCTTCACGCGCTTCTACCGCATCATCGTTCCTCTCACCATGCCGGGCATCCTGCTGGGCTGCCTGTTGGTGTTCGTGCTCTCGGTGAGCTCCTTCATCACCCCGAAGCTGCTGGGCGGCGGACGCGTCTTCCTGCTCGCCACCGAGGTTTACGACCAGGCCATCGTCCGCCTGGAATGGACGCAGGCCGCATCGACATCCGTCATCGTCCTGCTGATCTTTGGATTGGCGATGATGCTCTACACGCGCATCGCGCGGCGCTATGAATGAGGTAGGCAGATGATTGGCAAGCTCACTCTGCGCCTGAAGATCCTCGTATTCTTCCTTTACATCTTCTTGCTGGCGCCGATCCTGGTGGTCCTGCCGCTATCTTTCAGCAACGATACCTTCATGGTGTTTCCGCCGGAAAGCTGGGGCGTGCGGTGGTACGTCGCCATGTTCGAGCATGAGGGTCTGACACGGGCCTTCCGCCTCTCGCTCTGGCTGGCAGCCGTGGTGACGGTGCTGAGCCTCCTGCTCGGCGTGCCTGCTGCCTTCGCGATCAGCCGCTTCCAGTTCCGCGGCCGCGACCTGCTGCTGAACACCTTCACCGCGCCGCTTCTGCTGCCGTCGATCGTGCTTGGCCTCGCCATCCTGCTGGTCTTCGTCCAGGCCCGCCTGCTGGGAAGCTATTCCGGCCTGATCCTGGCCCACCTGGTCGTAACCACCCCCTACGTAATCCGCATCATGGTCACGGCCTTCGGCACCATGCCACCCTCCGTCGAGGAGGCCGCGACAATGCTCGGGGCGTCGCCCTTCACGGTCTTCCGCCGCATCACCATGCCCCTGATGATGCCTGGCCTGATCGCTTCGGCGGCCCTTTCCTTCCTGATGTCCTTTGACGAAGTGATCATCTCTCTCTTCGTCACTGGCCCCCAGGTCCGCACACTGCCGGTGGAGATTTTCGACTACGTGGAGAGCCGCACCGATCCCATGGCTGCTGCCATCTCGGTGGCCCTCATTGTCGCAACCCTGGCCATCATTCTCATCCTCGAACGCACCCTGGGCTTCTCGAAGGCCATGGGCAAGTAACTCACACAACAAGAAAGTATTTCAAATGGATAATGTCGCCCTCTGGATGTCCCAGCCGCATTTCAGCTTTCTCGAAATGTCGAAGCTGTGCGGTTTCAAGTCGCTGGTGGTCGAGCTTGAGCACGGCACCTTCGACCTTGGTACGCTGGATCAGTTTCTGGCCTTCGCCAAAGCTCTGAACATCCCCACTATCTGCAAGCTGATCGCGCCCAACGTAGAGTCCGTCCAGCAGGTGCTGGATTTCGGCGCTTCCGGCGTGGTCATCCCCCATATCCGCGATGTGGCCCATGCGGCCGAAATCACGAAGGCCGCCAAGTACCCCCCGATGGGCGTGCGCTCCTTCGCCGGCGGTCGGGTATTCGACTACACCCGTCCCTCCACCACTGGCATCGATGATCAGAACCAACTGACCAAGTGCTACGCCATGATCGAGACGGCGGAGAGCCTTGAGGACGTGGAGAAGATCATCGCGCTCGATACCGTCGACGGCCTCTTCCCCGGACCGACGGACCTGGCGCTTGCTTGCGGCCGTGGCGCCTACTCCTTCAACGAGGCCGATCGCGCCGACCTGAAGCGCATTGCCCGTGCAGCCCGCGAGGCCGGCAAGCCCTGGATCATGCCCGCCTGGACCCCGGCCGAGCGCCAGTTCGCCATCGAGGAAGGCGCCGAGCTGATCGTCGTGGCGACCCAGAACATGATCATCCGCAGTGGCATCCAATCCACCGTCAACATGCTGAAGGCCGAAGGTGTCGTTGCCTGAAGCCGCACACCAGTTTTTCTCTTGCAAGGAACCCAAGCGATGAAAGTCTCGCTCATTCAGACCAATCCCAAGCAGGATCGTGCCAAGAACCTCCGCGACATCGAAGCGCTGATGGAGGCCGCCGTTAAGGAGGATTCTCCGGACCTGATCGTTCTGCCCGAATACTTCGAGCTTTACGGCACGACGCTTGCCGAGAAACTTGCCGCAGCCCAGCCCGCCCCCGGCGGCGATGCCTACACCATGGCGCAGAACTTCGCCCGCAAGCACGGCGTTTACGTCCACGCTGGCACCATCATGGAGAAGATCGAAGGAGAGAACCGTATCTACAACACCTCTTTCGTCTTCGACCGTACGGGCAAGGAAGTCGCGGCCTATCGCAAGATCCACATGTTCGACATCGAGACGCCGGACGGCATGACCTTTCGCGAGTCCGACAGCGTGAAGCCGGGCGAGGACATCGTCACCTACGAGATCGATGGCCTGAAGGTTGGCTGCGCAATCTGCTACGACATTCGCTTCTTTGAGCTTTTCCTCCAGCTCGAGAAGCGGGGTTGCGACATCATCGTGCTGCCCGCTGCCTTCACCCTCCAGACCGGCAAGGACCACTGGGAAGTGCTTGCACGCTCCCGCGCCATTGAAACCCAAACCTATTTCGTCGCCTGTGGCATGACGGGCTCCGTCACCGTGGATGGCCAGGTCAAGTCCTGCTACGGTCACTCGCTGGTCGTGGACCCGTGGGGCCATACCGTGGCCAGGGCCTCAGACGGCGAGGGCTTTGTGACCGCCCGCATCGACCCGAAGCAGATCGCGCGCGTCCGCAATCTCATCCCCATGACCAAGCACCGCCGTCTGGCCTGTGCCTGAGGAGCCGCTGATGTACACCGTAAGACCCATGCCTGAGCAGGTTCCCGCCGAGGACCTGGAACTTCTTGCCCAGGTGGAAACGGCCACTGTCGGCCACTGGCGCCTGATGGGCTTCATGGATCGGCGCATTCAGCCACTGATTCCGGGCCGCCGCGTGGTTGGCACTGCCGTCACGCTTGCCATTTCGGCCTCGGACTCGACCCTTCTGCACCACGCGACCGGGCTGCTGCGTCCCGGCGACATCCTCGTCGTCGACCGCCTCGGCGATGACAAGTACGCCTGCTGGGGTGGCGGCGTGACCGTCGCCGCCAAGGCTGCAGGCGCCGTCGCCGGCATCGTGGACGGCCCCTGCACCGACCTCACGGAAATCATGGAAAGCGATTTCCCGATGTGGTCGCGCGGACTGTCGCCAATCACCACCCGCATATACGACCTCGGCGGCGCGATGAACGTCCCCGTTTCCTGCGGCGGCGCCGTCGTCATGCCGGGTGATGCGATCCTCGCGGACGAGAGCGGCGTTCTGGTCCTGCCGCGCGACGAAGTCCGCGAAGTGGCGGAGAAGGCCATCGCCATCCAGACGGCCGGCAAGGAGCGTGAAGCCCGCGTTCGCCGCGGTGAGATCCGCCTCGGAGAACTTTCCGGCGCGTCCGCCAAGGTTCTGGCCAAGCTGGCCTGACGCAACCTCAGTCGGGGATATTCACCAGATCCCAGGAATACTCCCCGGCAATTTCACGAGCGATACCGCGCGCGATCTCCGAAACGAGCAGCGGAATTCCCGACGAGGAACTCCGCTGCCACATGATGTGATAGGGCGTCTGAGGGAACACCGGATGGACGTCGAGAACGCTCAGCGTGCCGCTGCGCAACTGGTCCTGCACCACCACCGGCGGCAGCACCGCAATGCCGATCCCCGCCTCCACCAGATTGATCGTGGTGGCCAGCGAATTGGAATAGTGCATCTCGCAGTCGGCCGCGGCCTCCTCGCCAAGATACTCCAGCAGCCTGTCATGGTTCAGCGTGCCGCGCGCATAGGAGATGATCGGCTGGCTGACGATGTCCCTGATGCCCAGCTGCTCACCGGACGGGAACACGCCGGTACGCGCCACCCAGTACATGCCGAGGTTCCACAGCGGCTGGCAGATCCGGCTCGGGTGCTCCTCGCGCTTGATGCCGATCACCACGTCCAGATCCCCGCTGTCGAGCATGTCCAGGAGCCGCGGGTTCCCGTCCGTTTCTACCAGCACGGACAGTCGGGGGTAGTCCTGCTCCATGCGCCGGATCATCCGCGGCAGGAGCTGTGACGGCGCGACGGACGGCATGACGCCAAGCCGGATCGTGCCTCCTGCGTCACCCGCCGGCTGCAGCTGTGCGCGCAGCTCATGGTAGCTCTGGACGATCTTGAGTGCGCCGGACAGAAAGATGCTGCCTTCGGGCGTGATGCGAACATCCTTCGAATCACGCTCGAAAAGCTTGATGCCAAGCTCGTTCTCTATCGTCAGGATTCGGCTGGATACGGCAGCGGGGGTGATGTTGAGCCGCTCGGCCGTGACCCTGAAGTTCAGGCACTGCGCGAGGCAGATCACTGTTTCCATAAACCTTATGTTCACAGCATAAACTCCTTCCTTTCACTGAACACCGGGACAATAATCCGGTGTGCAGTGCTGCTGCCGCAGCGGCTTCCCGAGCCGATGGGTGCCCTTCTAGGGAAAGGGGTTATACAGCTCATTAAGAGGGAAAGAATTCGCCGCAGTTTTTTTCGTGCCCGTCCGGCTCATTGGGCTCATTCTCCTGCCCCTGCTCCAGGCTCTCCGTCAGTCGGTGGCACCTTCGAGGTTGCCCACCATGCAGGCGTAATCGCCTCTGTGAACGACATTGCGCGTCAGATGCTGCATGATCCTGATGCCATTCCCGAAGGGGGCCGGGAGGAACTCTTCCAGCGCTCGAAGGCGTGTCCCCATCGCATCAGTTGCCGACTCGGAAGATCTTTGTCGGCAACATGCTGGCAGCAGTGCCCGGCGTGACAGCCACGCATGTGGTGGAGTCCCTGGCGGATAGCCTATGTCGGCTATACCTTGCAGGAAAATGGCTGCGCCGCCCCGTCGCGCAGCCTTTCTGATTAGCTGTGAAAATGCCCCCACCAGCGCGACATCGGCGGTCCGGTCGCTGGGTCAATATTCCGCACAAGGGCCGGAACGGAGAACGGCGCTATCGCAGGACTGCCGCCTTGCAGGACAGGTTTACCGGTAACGGGGTGGACGAGGAAAAGCTATTGCTATTTTGATGCATCAGATTGCAATACTGATACATCAGTTCTAATGATTTCGGGTGTCACCGAGAGGCGATGCAAGCCATTTGTTGACAGCGGTTGGTCGAGGGGACTGCCGTTGTTCCGCGCAGGAGTCGTATTCATGCTTTCCCTATCTCGTCGAATCTTCCTTGCCAGCGCGACCGCCGCGGCAGCGGCATTCTCGCTGGGCGCGTCGGCCCAGGCCCAGGACAAGCCGCAGATCGAGTTCTTGTATTCGCCATTCGCCGACTACGCACCGTTCTTCCTTGCCAAGGAGCTCGGCTATTTTGACGAGTTCGGCCTCGACGTGACGCTTGCTCCGAAGAGCGGGACGGCCGAGACGATCCAGATGCTGGCCTCCGGCAATTCGATCGCGGGTGCCGCAACCTGGGGCGCGGGTCTGTTCAACTCCATCCGTCAGGGCGCGACCGTGACCATCGTCGCGACGCTTGCCCGCATGCCCGACACTGTTCCCTCGCCCTCTCCCTTCATGGTTTCCGAGAAGGCCTGGCAGGACGGTATCCGCAAGGTTGAGGATCTGAAGGGTAAGCGCGTCGGCATTCCTGGACCGGGCGGCTTCGGCCTCTATTCCGTCGCCAAGGCGCTGGAAAAGGGGGGCCTGACACTCGACGACATCGAGGCGATCTACCTGCCGCCGCCCGCCACGGCTGCTGCCTTCGCCAATGGCGGTCTCGATGCCGGCTGGAGCATCGAACCCTTCGCCCTGCAGCTTGAGAAGGAAGGTCTTGGCCGCCGTCTCGTCGAGGACCACACCTTCGGCACCGAGCTTGGCTTCCTCGCCTTCAACAACGAATACGCCAAGGAGAATGAGGACGTTGTCGTCCGCTTCCTCGCCGCGTTCCTGAAGGCGGCCCGCCTGCTCGACAACGGGGGCTGGGAAGACGAGAAGATCCTCGACATCGTTGCTGAATACACCGGAACGCCGAAGGACACGCTCAAAGGTATTTCCTACACGGTCCGCTCGGAGGACGGCTCGATCGACCTCGCCTCGGTGCGCGAGCAGGAGGACTTCTTCCGTTCTCAGGGAGCCCTGGAATACGAAGGCCAGATCGACATCGACAGCGTGTACCGCACGGACCTGCTCGAGAAGGCCAACACTCTGCTCGCGAAATAATGACCGTGCAGCCTGAACAGATCAGCCGGGACGGAAGCGTCCCGGTTTCCGCCCCCGCGATCGAGGTGACGAACCTCGTCAAGGCGTTCTACGACACCTCCGGGGATCGCATCACCCTTGCCGCGGCCGACGTGAACTTTACCGTTCGCCGCGGCGAATTCGTCTGCATCGTGGGTCCCAGCGGCTGCGGCAAAACCACGGTCCTGCGCATCATTGCCGGTCTCGAACAGGCAACCGATGGACAGGTGAAGATCGGCAGCGCCGCTTCGCCCGCCATGGTTTTCCAGGAAGCCTCGGTCCTCCCGTGGCTGACCGTCGCCCAGAACGTCGCCTTCCCGCTCAAGCTCAAGGGCGTTCCGGCGAACGAGCAGCGCGCCCGCGTTTCCGAGCTGCTGGCTCTCACGGGTCTCACCGATTTTGCGGACGCCCGCCCGCACCAGCTATCCGGCGGCATGAAGCAGCGCGTCTCCGTTGCCCGCGCACTTGTCGATAACCGCGACATCCTGCTCATGGACGAGCCCTTCGGTGCGCTTGACGAGCAAACCCGTCTCGTCCTCCAGCAGGAACTGCTGCGCATCTGGGAGCGGACCGGCAAGACTGTCATTTTCATCACCCACAGTGTGGATGAAGCGCTGACCCTGGCCGACCGCGTGCTCGTGATGTCGCCGCGCCCCGGCACCATCGTGGCCGACCTCGCGGTGCCGTTCGAGCGGCCACGCGATGTGGTCGAGCTGCGCCGCGACAAGCGATTCTGGGACCTGACGTATGAAGTCTGGCGTCTCCTGGCCGTCTCACCGGAGCACTGACGTGTCGAACCAATATTCCCTTTCACCAGCACAGATCGAGCGACTGAAAAGCGGTGCCCGCCGCGAGAAGCTGCACCGGATGATTTCCTACTTCAGTCCGCTGCTTCTGCTACTTCTCTGGGAGATTTCCTCGCAGTCCGGCCTGATCGACCGCCGCTTCTTCCCGCCGCCGAGCTCGATCGCCGGAACGGCATGGCAGATGACCGCCAGCCTCGAGATCTTCGACCATATCTGGGCGACGGTCCAGCGCGTGGCCATCGGCTATGTTCTGGGCGCAGCGCCCGGCATCCTGCTCGGCCTGATCCTGGGCCTCTCGACGCCCATCCGCCGCGTGCTCGGCCCGATCTTCGCTGCGCTCTATCCGGTGCCGAAGATCGCGATCCTGCCGCTCATCCTGCTCATTTTCGGCGTAGGCGATGCATCCAAGTACGTGATCATCGCCATCGGCGTGTTCTTCCTGATGTTCTACAATACATTGGGCGGCGTGATGCAGATCCCCCAGATCTACCTGGACGTGGCGCGCAATGCTGGGGCCTCGCGCTACCAGACCTTCCGACACATCGCCCTGCCCTCGGCGCTGCCCAACATCTTCACGGGCCTGAAACTTGCGGCCGGGTCGTCCTACATCATCATCGCAGCGGCCGAGTTCCTCGGCGCGCGCAGCGGTGTCGGCTTCATGATCTGGGCATCGTGGCAGACATTTGCCGTCTCGCGCATGTTCGTGGGCATCGTGGTGATTTCGGCGATGGGCTACTTCACAATCCTTCTGCTCGAAGCCCTCGAACGCAAGTTCGTGCCCTGGGCGAAGCATTGAGGCAGGATTAGGCACGCATGAGCAACCGCCAGCCCCATGCTCCCGTCGTGACGGCTTCGGAACGCATCTATGCGACGATCCGCCAGCGGATCATGCGCTGCGAGTTCGCCCCCGGCGCGAAGCTCGACGCCGCGGAGATCGCTCGCGAATACGAGGTCTCCAAGACGCCGGTGCGCGATGCGATGCAGCGTCTGGCAGCCGACGGCCTGGTGATCATCCTGCCACGAAGCGGATACAGGGTTGCGCCAATCACTTTCCAGGCGGTCCACGAGATCCTCGACATGCGTGCCGCCATAGGACCGCATGCCGCGCGGCAGGCGGCCCGCTATGCCACGCCGGAGGACGTTGCGGAGCTGCGCCGGATCGTGCGTGAATACGCGGAGCCTCTCGACATCGGCGCCATGCAGCAGGTGGCGCGCCGCTTCCATGTGGCGATTGCCCGCTGCAGCCGCAACGCGCGAATGGTGGCGCTCTCCGAAAGCCTCTTTGACGAACTCGAGCGGCTGCTGCGCTTCGCCATCGACTTCACGGTCAAGGCAGGCGAGCATTCCGACGAGCACACCGCCCTGGTGGACGCGATCGAGAAAGGCGACGGCGAACGCGCCGCGGCGATCGAGGCGGAGCACATCCGCCGGAGCCGGGAATTCGTCATCGAGCGGCTGATCACCTTGGGCTATCTCACACAGGGCGAAGTGGGGTTCAACGCTCCGGGACGGGGTGGAGACCAATGATCAGCGTTGCGAATGCCACTGCAAGGCTTTCCGCCGCCCTGGGCGACGGCGATGCGGCATACCTTGCCGCCTCCGCGCTTGTCGAGGCGGATGCCCTCGGCCTGCCGCGCTTCGGCATCGACATGCTCACCGAATGGAAGCCCGGCCTTGCTGCGCCGGAGGATGGCATCAACGGTCCTGTCGAATGGCGGGACTGCTCCGACAATTTTTCTCCGCTCGCCGTTGCTGCCGCGACGCTCGGCATCGAACGGGCGGCGCGGGAGTTCGGCCTTGCTGCCGTCTTCCTCAAGGGCGTGAAGGGCTTCGGCCGCCTTGCGCCCTTCGCCCGCCATCTGGCCGACCGGGGACTGCTCGCCATCGCGGGCGCCGAGGGACCGCCCTTCGTGGCCCCCTACGGCGGGAACCGCCCCGTCATCGGCACCAACCCGATCACGCTTGGCTTCGGCACCGGCGATGACCGCATTGTCATCGATATGGCCACCAGCACCGCCACCATGGCCGACATGAAGACGGCGCGCCTGACAGGCCAGCCGCTTGGCGAAGGCATCGCGATCAACTCGCAGGGCGAGCCCACGACCGTCGCCTCCGACGTTGCCGCTCTCCTGCCACGTGGCGGACAGATCGGCTCGCTTATGGGGCTCATGGTCGAGGTTCTGGCGGGCGTTGCAGCCAAGGGCCGGGGCGACCGAAACGGTCGCGGCGTCTTCCTCATCGCCGTCGATGCCGCGAGGATGAACGGGGTCGACCGGCTGCTCGCGGAACTGCGCCGCGACTGGATTAGCGCCGGCGGATACTGGCCGCGCGGTGGCGCCGTGTCGCCCGAAATGGAACTGGACGCGAACTTCGAGAACCGCCTCGAAGCGCACATCGCCCGCATCACCGCATCCAATCCGGGAGAAGGCAAATGACCCCGAAACTCACCATCGAACCGGCCGACGGCCTGGTCGATGAACCGCGCCGGATCACGGTCACCGGCCTTGCGCCCGACCAGCTGGTGGCCATCTCCGCGCGGACCATTCGCGGGGGCGGCGCAAGCTGGATGAGCCAGGCAACCTTCATGGCAGACGAGAATGGCACGGTCGACCTGACGCGCGATGCGCCCGTGGGCGGCGACTATGCGGAAGTGGCCCCGATGGGCCTGCTGTGGAGCCAGCTGCCCGATGACGGGAAAAGTGCGGAGCTTTTTCCGGATGACGTGATGGTGCCGCTGAAGACGGTGCTCACCGCCCGGACAGACCAGGACGAGACGGCGGAGGCTGAGCTTCTCCAGCGCTTTGCCGCTCCCGGCGTCACCCGCCGCGAGATCCGCGAGGAAGGGCTCGTGGGCACGCTCTTCACTCCAGCTGGCGAAGGGCCGCATCCGGTGGTGCTCGTTCTCTACGGATCGGGTGGCGGCATCAACGAGCCGCGCGCAGCCATGCTCGCCTCGCGCGGTTTCACGGCCTTTGCGCTCGCCTATTTCAAGGCGCCGGGACTATCGCCCTACATCACCGAAACGCCGCTCGAATATCTGGAGACCGGCCTGCACTGGGCACACCGCGAACTTGCGCCGAAGGACGGTTTTGTTGCCGTGAGCGGGCAGTCGCGCGGCGGGGAGCTTGCGCTTCTTCTGGGCGCCACCTATCCGGACCTCGTTTCGGCGGTGATCGCCTATGTTCCCGGCGCCATGGTGCACGGGGCGCAGGGTGCCGGCGATCCGGCGCGCGGTGGCTGGAAGGGGGTCGCCTGGACCAAGGACGGGGTGCCGCTCGAGCATCTTTGGAACAACAACAAGGCTGTTCACTGGCATCCCTGGGGCGGCGACGCACCGCCGAACCGGCACCACTCGGTTTTCTTCGAGGGGCTCAAGGACCGCGAGCTCGCTGCAAGGGCGCGCATCCCGGTGGAGAAGATCAGAGGACCCGTGCTGCTGATCTCGGGCCGGGATGACAGGGCCTGGCCGTCGAGCCTCTATTCGAAGATGGTGGTCTCCACATTGCGCCGGCACAATCATCCGCATGTCGTGCGTCACCTCGATTTCGATGACGCTGGCCATGCGATCAACCTTCCGATCGTTCCGTCCACGCAGATCACGCGCATCCATCCGGTGTCCAAGGTGCCCTATACCAATGGCGGGACGCCTTCGGGCAACGCCCGGGCCAACGAGGGCTCGTGGGCGGGGATGCTTGATTTCCTCAAAGAAGTGACGGGCGCCGCGCACAGCGGGCGCTGAGGGCCCGCCGAAAACAGGAATTCTATTCAAGGAGCTTGAACAATGCCGACAGTTGAACATCTGGCAGGCCAGTGGCGGGAGTGGCGGCACGCCCATGTGACGACCATGTTCCGGCCCTATGGCTGGACGTCGCTGGTCGCCCAGTACTGGCTGGAGCCGAATGACAGCGGCGTGACCTTTGAGCTGCTCCCGGGCACCTGGTCCGTGGAAGATGGCAAGGTCATGTACACGCCCCCGGCATCCGGCCCCAACCTTTCGGTGAACGGCGAATACCCGATTGGCCCCGTAGAGATCATCCCGGGCCGCAACCAGACCTATGGCCACGGCCGCAGCGTTCCGGTCTATTTCGGCGAATGCGAGGTCGAGACCATCGTGCGCACCACCAAGGACGGGCAGAAGCTCTACGGCGTGCGCGTGCGTGATCCGCGCAAGGCCACGCCGATCGCGGAAGCCGGCGTGACGGCCTATGACTACAATCCGGCCTGGCGCATCCCGGGCACCTATACGCCCGCGCCGATCACCGATTATGAGGCCGAGACGGTCGAGGCTGGCGTGCGCGAGTCCACGCCGCGCATCGGCACATTCACGTTCGAGCACAATGGCCGGAGCTATACGCTCGTGCTGATCGGCAAGGAAACTGCGGCGGGCACCATCCAGCCGGTGGCGCATTTCCGCGACCTCACCAATGGCAAGACCACCTACGCGGCTGGCCGCGTGGTGGAGCTCCACTTCACCGACGAGACCAACACGCGCATCGACTGGATCGACTTCAACTACGCGGTCGCGCTGCCCTGCGCCTTCACGAATTTCGTGACCTGTCCGATCGCCCCGCCGGAAAATCACCTCGACTTCGAGGTTCTGGCCGGCGAGAAAAAGCCGGAACGCCAGGTCGAGCGCACCATGACCTACCGGAAGGACGCCTCCGCCGCATAGCAGGGCCCATTTTCCAGCATCTATTCGTTCACGCTCGCGCAGCCCGGGTCACGCTCACACGTGGCCCGGGTTGATGGTGTTGGCTGCTCCCACGGGCCGCGCACCCTCCGGCCTCCCCAGAGCGCCGGCGATCTGGTATCCTTTCTTGAAAGGCGCGGACAGTCGGTCAGGCTGTCTGGCCGCATTCGGTTTCCGGCCCAAGCACAGGGGAGATTGCCATGGTACTGAAACCGTTATCCCTTCTTTCTGCTCTCAGTCTCGTCGTTCTTGCCGCGACCGGAGCGCCGGCCCACCACGGCTGGAGCTGGGCGGAAGGCGAGCAGACGGAACTGAAGGGGATCATCCGGGAAATCTCTTTTGCCCCGCCGCATCCCTCGCTCGTGGTCGACGCGGGGGGCGAAATCTGGCAGGTTGACCTCGCCAATCCCGGCCAGACCCAGCGCGCAGGCTTCGTGCCGGGTGCCGCCGAGGTCGGCGATGAGGTAACCGTTCTGGGAAACCGCTCGCGCGATCCGGCCGAAAAACTGATGAAGGCGGTGCGCATCACGATAAGCGGAAGGAATTTCGACCTCTACCCCGACCGCATCAGGGATTGAGGACGGCCCTCTGATCGTGTTCGAGTGGCTGACAGGAAGTATGGTCGCGCAGACGCTGACCGCGTCGCCGACGCTCTACATGCTGGTGAATGCCACGCACATCCTGTCGATCGGGCTGCTCACCGGTGCGATCATCCCGCTCGACCTTCGCCTGATGGGCTTCTTCCGGAACGTTCCGGTCCATGTCATCGGCCCGTTTCTCTCCCGCAGCGCCATGATCGGCGTGTTGCTTGCGATCGCCTCGGGCCTCACCCTGTTTACGGTCCGGGCAGACAAGTATGTCCAGAACCCGGCTTTCCTGGCGAAGATGGGGCTGCTCTGCCTCGGCATCGCAAATGCCCTGTTCTTTCAGACGATTGCGCCCTGGCGGCAGCATTACGACGCCGGCACCAAGCAGCTGCCAGCCCGGATCCTGGCTGGCATCTCCCTTGTCACCTGGATTTCGTCCGTCATCGCCGGCCGCTGGATCGGGTTCATCTAGACCCGCAAGCACAAGAACCTCCAAGCGGTCATTAGGAACCCACACAGAGGAAACGGGCGGGCTCCACCACCCTTTCCCGGTTCCGTCTCGCGGATAGCTCAGTCGATCCGGCCTTCCATGGCGCGGTCGAAGATCCCCAGTGCGGGTTCCTTGTTGAACTTGGTCGGATTGGCAGGCGTGTCAGAGAATGACGCGCCTGCCGTTGGAGGAAGCAATGGCATGGATGACACGCTCGAATTCCAGCGCCTCCCGGAACGACGGGTAGGCGTCAGTGCCGCCGGCAACGGCGCGCAGGAAACTCGCCGCCTCGATGGTCTTGAGGTCGTTGAAACCGATCTGGTGGCCTGCCGCCGGGACAAAATTGCCGTACGGCTCATGCTCGGGACCGGTCATGATCGTGGTGAACCCCTGGACCGACCTGTCACCGGCATTCTGGTAGATCCTGAGTTCGTTCATCCGCTCCTGGTCGAAGCAGATCATGCCCTGCGTGCCATGCACCTCGACGGCCATGTAGTTCTTTCGGCCCCAGGCCGAGCGAGAGGTCGAGAACAGGCCCTGCACGCCGCCGTCGAATTCGAGGATCGCCGAGGCGATGTCCTCGTTCTCCACGGGCCTGGGGGTGCCATCATCGGGCGATACGCGTGTGGCGTGCACGGTGCGAATGTCGCCGATCACGCTGCGGACCGGCCCCATCAGTTCGACCGCCATGCTGATCATGTGGCAGCCGAGATCGCCGAGCGCGCCAAGGCCCGCCTCGGCCCTGGTCGCTCTCCACGTCCACGGCAGGTCGGGGTCCGCCTGGTAGTCTTCATCGACAAAGCCGCGGAAGTGGATCACCCGGCCGATCGCGCCCTCCTCGATCAGCTTGCGGGCATGCCGGAAGGCCGGGTTGCGTATGTAGTTGTAGCCGACGATTGTCTTGCCCTTCGCGCCCGCGGCCACACGCGCCATCGTTTCCGCCTCGTCCAGCGTCAGCGCCATCGGCTTCTCGCAGTGGACATGCTTGCCCGACTCGAGCGCCGCAATCGCGATTTCGGCGTGCAGCTTGTTGGGCGTGGTGATACATACGATATCCACCGCCGGATCGTTGATGAGCGCCCGCCAGTCGCCGGTCGCGCGGGCAAAGCCGAACTGGTCCGCCATCGCCCTCGCCTTTTCGGCCGGCACCTCACACAAGAGTTCAAGACGCGGCGTGGGAACATCGCCGAACACCGCCTTTGCGGCACCGTAGGCAAGCGCATGGCACTTACCCATGAAACCCGTGCCTATGAGACCAATGCCGACGCTGTCCATGATCAGATTCCGATCTCGGAGAGCCTGACGGCGCGTCCCTCGGCGACCGACTTCAGCGCCGCTTCCGCCAGCAGCAGTGCCGCAAGCCCGTCGGCGCCGGACGGCGACGGCGTCTTCTTCTCCTTCACCGCCTCGATGAAGGCGCTGATTTCCGCCGCATAGGCGGCCGTGTAGCGGGTCATGAAGAAGTCGTGCAGCGGCGGACGCGTATATCCCTCGGCGGTGGCAATCTCGATCGCGACCGGGCGCTGGTTCTCAGCCGACACCGCGCCCTTCGAGCCGTGCACCTCGATGCGCTGGTCGTAACCATAGACCGCGCGGCGCGAATTGGAGATCGTGCAGTGCCTGCCGGAAGCGGTCGTCAGCGTCACCGAGGCGCTGTCGAAGTCGCCGAGGCGGCCAATCTCCGGATCTACAAGTACCGATGCGGTCGCGAACACCACGTCCGGCTCCTCGCCCAGCAGGAAGCGCGCCATGTCGAAGTCGTGGATCGTCATGTCACGGAAGATACCGCCCGACGAGGTGATGTAGTCCGCCGGAGGCGGACCGGGATCGCGCGAGACGATCTGCACCATCTCGACATTGCCTATCCTGCCGTCATCGATCGCCTTGCGCACGGCGCGGAAGTGCGGGTCGAAGCGGCGGTTGAAGCCGATCATCAGCGTCGCGCCTGTCTCCTCGACCGTCTTCAGGCACTGGCGCACGCGGGCGATCGAGAGGTCGACCGGCTTCTCGCAGAAGATCGCCTTGCCGGCGCGGGCGAAGCGCTCGATCAGGTCCGCGTGGGTGTCGGTGGGCGTGCAGATGACGACGGCGTCGATGTCGGACGCCTTCTCGATCTCATCGATCGTGCGCAGCTCACCGCCGAAACGGGCGCTGACGGCGTTTGCCGCATCTTTGACCGGATCGGCGACTGCAGCCAGCACCGCGTCCGGGTCCGCCGCGATGGCAGCGGCATGGACGCGACCGATGCGACCGGCGCCAAGAAGTGCAAATCTGATGGTCACGCTGTCCTCCCTCAGTTCCGCCGCCTGTGCACGGCCGGAAGCGGCGCGCTTGCGAAAACGGAATGAATATTCCAAAATCAGGGAAAATGGACCGTGTCAAGGGACCACCTATGCCTACCGAAGAAATCACTGCCCCCAGGAGCCTTGCGGAGTTTCAGGAAAGGCTGCGCCGCGTCAGCCGCAGCCTGCCGAAACGGCTCAAGCAGTGCGCGGAATATGTCGCAAGCAACCCGGACAAGATTGCATTCTCCACCGTCGCCGACATCGCAGCCGACGCGCAGGTGCCCGCTTCGGCGATGATGCGCTTCTGCCAGGAGATGGGCTTCTCCGGCTATTCGCAGATGCAGAAGCTGTACCGGGAAGAATATTCGCAGAAATGGCCGGACTACTCGACCCGGCTTTCGAGCCTGCGCAATGGCGGCGCGGAGTCGCCGTCCACCCTGCTCGCCGAGTTTTCGGAGGCTGGCCGGGCCTCGATCGAAAATCTCGCCCGCTCGATCGACCAGGACAAGCTGCGCAGGGCCGTCACGGTGCTCGCTGGCGCACGCACCATTCACATCGTCGGCCTGCGCCGCACATTCGCGGTGGCAAGCTACCTGGCTTATACCTTTGAAAAAATGCGCATTCCCGCCATACTGCATTCGGGGGTCGGCAATTTTACCCAGCATCACATGCTGGGCGATGGCGACGCGCTGATCGCCATCTCCTTTGCACCCTACACGGCCGACACGGTTGCTCTGGCCGAAACCGCGGCCGCGCGCGGGCTCGATCTCGTCGTCATCACGGACCTGCCCACAAGCCCCCTCGCCGCCCTCGATGCAGTGCATCTGCTCGTCTCCGAGATCGACGTCGGCAATTTTCGCGTGCTGGCGGCAACGATGACTCTGGCGATGACCCTTTCGGTCGCCGTAGGTGCAAGGCGGCGCGTTGTCTGAATCGTGATCCGAATTTGGAACATCCCTGTTGCTTTTGTGAGATAATAGAATATACATTCTGAATAAGGTTCTGCGAGAGGACACGCCGCGAGGCGATGCGCAGAACCACCTTCGGAGTACAGGGAGGAGCAAATGAAGAAGACCATTCTGACACTGGCGGCATCGCTCGCCATATTCGCTGGCGTCGCCGCGCCGGCAGCCGCGGACGGCGAGCGCTTCGTTCTCGTCAGCCACGCGCCAGACAGCGACAGCTGGTGGAACACCATCAAGAATGCGATCAACGTCGCAAGCCAGCAGATGAGCGTGACGGTGGAGTATCGCAATCCGCCTACCGGCGACCTTGCCGACATGGCGCGCATCATCGAGCAGGCCACGGCCTCCCGTCCCGACGGTATCATCTCGACCATTGCCGACTTCGACGTGCTCTCCGGTCCGCTGAGTAACGCGGTCGCGCAGGGCATTCCGGTGATCACCATCAACTCCGGCACCGAGGAGCAGTCGAAACAGATCGGCGCGCTCATGCACGTGGGCCAGCCGGAAAAGGCTGCGGGCTTCGGCGCGGGCGAGAAGGCGAAGGCTGCCGGCGTCACCAAGTTCCTCTGCGTCAACCACTACATCACCAACCCGGCGTCGGTTGAGCGCTGCCAGGGCTACGCCGATGCGCTCGGCGTCGAGCTCGGCAACCAGATGATCGACGCGGGTCAGGACCCGGCGGAAATCAAGTCGAAAGTGCTGGCCTACCTGCAAACCAATCCCGACACCAACGGCATCCTGACGCTCGGCCCGACCTCGGCGGAACCGACGATCGCCGCTCTCAATGAGTCCGGCAAGGCAGGCACCATTCATTTCGGCACGTTCGACCTGTCTCCCGACATCGCCAATGCCATCAAGAACGACGTCATCGCCTTTGCGATCGACCAGCAGCCCTTCCTGCAGGGCTACCTTCCCGTGGTCATCCTGACCAACTTCGCCCGCTATGGCGTGGTGCCGGGCAACTCGATCAATTCCGGCCCGGGCTTCGTGACCAAGGACAACATTGAACTCGTCGAGAAATACGCCGGCGAATACCGTTAACCGAACAGCAGGGGAGAGGCTGGCCCCAGGCCGCCTCTCCCCTCGAGATCCCGTAACCAACTGGGCAAGCGCGCGCCGCGAGGACGAGCGCACGCCAGGACTTCTGGAGGTCACGGATGACATACAGCCAGCTACAGCGCCAGCAGAACAGTACAGCCAGTGTCGTCGAGCTGGCCAAGGATGAGCGCCTCAAGGAGTTGCCGGCCTGGCGCAAGGCTCTGATCCGCCCCGAACTAGGCGCCATCTGCGGCACCATTCTCGTCTTCGCCTTCTTTCTGATCGTCGCCCGCGGCACCGGCATGTTCGCGCCGCAGGGTATCCTCAACTGGGGCGTGGTGTCGGCCCAGTTTGCCATCATCGCGGTCGGTGCGTGTCTGCTGATGATTGCGGGCGAGTTCGACCTCTCCGTCGGCTCAATGATCGGCTTCGCCGGTGTCGTCATCGCACTCATGTCGGTGACATGGGGCTATCCGGTTTGGCTCGCCATCATCGTCGCCTTTGCCATCGCGCTGGCGATCGGCGCGCTTAACGGCTACCTCGTCATCAAGACCGGGCTGCCTTCCTTCATTGTCACCCTTGCCTTCCTCTATGTGCTGCGGGGGCTGACCATATACGGCGCCATCGCCACCACCCGCCAGACGATCATCGGCGGCGTGGCGGAAGTCGCCCAGGGCGATCCGCTTGCCTGGCTGTTCGGCGGCAAGATCCTGGGCTTCCTCTTCGTCTGGCTTGCCGACATCGGCCTGATCGGTAAGTACGTTGCCGGTCCCAGGGCCGGCCAGCCGGTCGTCGACGGGATCCCGATGCTGATCATCTGGGCGCTGGCGCTGATCGCCTTTGCGCACATCCTTCTCACCCGCACCCGCTTCGGCAACTGGATCTACGCTTCCGGCGGCGACGCGCAGGCAGCACGCTATGTCGGCGTGCCGGTGAACAGGGTGAAGATCCTGATGTTCATGTTCTCCGCCTTCTGCGCCACCGTCTTCGCAACGTGCCAGGTGATGGAGTTCGGCTCGGCGGCCGCCGATCGCGGCCTGCTGAAGGAGTTCGAGGCGATCATCTCGGTGGTCATCGGCGGCGCACTGCTGACCGGCGGCTATGGTTCGGTGATCGGTGCAGCACTCGGCGCGCTGATCTTCGGCGTCGTCCAGCAGGGCCTGTTCTTCGCCGGTGTTGAAAGCTCGCTCTTCCGCGTCTTCCTCGGCGTCATCCTGCTGATGGCGGTCATTCTCAACACCTACATCCGGCGCATGATCACGGGAGAACGGTGACATGACCACGCCTCTGATCGAACTCATTGACATCGAGAAGCACTTCGGGCCGGTCATTGCACTGGCGGGCGTCTCCCTTTCCGTCCTGCCCGGCGAATGCCATTGCCTGCTCGGTGACAACGGCGCCGGCAAGTCCACCTTCATCAAGACCATGTCGGGCGTGCACAAGCCGACGCGCGGCAAGATCCTGGTCAACGGGCAGGAGGTCAATTTCTCAAGCCCGCGCGACGCGATGGCAGCGGGTATCGCCACGGTCTACCAGGACCTTGCAATGATCCCGCTGATGTCGGTTACGCGCAATTTCTGGATGGGACGCGAGCCCATCAAGAAGTTCGGCCCGTTCAAGTTCTTCGACTTTGACCACGCCAACGCCATCACCATGGAGGAGATGGCAAAGATGGGCATTCGGCTGCGCTCGCCCGATCAGGCAGTCGGCACGCTGTCCGGCGGCGAGCGCCAGACGGTGGCGATCGCCCGCGCCGTCTATTTCGGCGCAAAGGTGCTGATCCTTGACGAGCCCACCTCGGCACTCGGCGTGCGCCAGACCGCCAATGTGCTCACCACGATAGACAAGGTGCGCAAGAAGGGCATCGGCGTCGTCTTCATCACCCACAATGTCCGCCATGCCATGGCGGTCGGAGACCGCTTCACCGTGCTCAATCGCGGCCGTACGCTCGGCACCGCAAAGCGCGGCGAGATCAGGGCGGAGCAACTGCAGGACATGATGGCCGGTGGCCAGGAGCTCGCCGACCTTGAGGAATCACTGGGCGGTACTGTGTGATGAAGAAGCTCGACGTCATCACGATTGGCCGCTCGTCGGTCGACCTCTACGGCGCGCAGGTTGGTGGCCGGCTGGAAGACATGCGCTCCTTCAACAAGTATGTCGGCGGCTCGCCAACGAACATGGCCGTCGGCACTGCCCGCCTTGGCCTGAAATCTGCACTGATCACCCGTGTCGGCGACGAACACATGGGCCGCTTCATCCGCGAACAGCTCGCCGCGGAAGGAGTCGACACGCGCGGCATCATCACCGATCCCGAGCGGCTGACAGCCCTGGTGCTGCTTGGCATTCGCGACCGCAAGCAGTTCCCGCTGATCTTCTACCGCGAGAACTGCGCCGACATGGCGCTGTGCGAGGACGACATCGACCCGGCCTTCATCGCCGAGGCGCGGGCGGTGGTCGCCACCGGCACGCACCTGTCACATCCTCGCACGGAAGCAGCCGTCATCAAGGCGCTGCGGCTAGCCCGCGAAAGCGGCGCGCGCACGGCACTCGACATCGACTACCGGCCGAACCTGTGGGGTCTTTCCGGCCACGGTGACGGTGAGAACCGCTTCATCGCTTCCGAGAAAGTGACCGCCAAGCTGCAATCGACGCTGCATCTGTTCGACCTGATCGTCGGCACCGAGGAAGAGTTCCACATTGCCGGCGGCACGACCGACACCATCGCCGCGCTGCGCGAGGTGCGGAAGGTTACGCAAGCCGTGCTCGTCTGCAAGCGCGGACCGATGGGCGCGTCAGCTTTCACTGGCGAGATTCCCGACACGCTCGACGAGGGCATCTCTGGTCAGGGCTTTCCGATCGAGGTGTTCAATGTGCTGGGAGCCGGCGACGGTTTCATGTCCGGCCTTCTCAAGGGCTGGCTCGACGGCGAGGATTGGCCCACGGCGCTGAAATACGCCAATGCCTGCGGCGCGTTCGCGGTATCGCGCCACGGCTGCGCGCCCTCCTACCCCAGCTGGGACGAGCTGCAATACTTCCTCCGCCATGGCATCAGGAATCCAGCGCTGCGCCTGGACCGCGAACTCGAACAGCGGCACTGGTCGACAACGCGCAAGGGCAGCTGGCCCGTCATGCGCGTGTTCGCCTTCGATCACCGCAAGCAGTTCGAGGATCTGGCAGACGCGGCCGGTGCTCCGCGTGAGCGGATCGGCGACTTCAAGCAGCTCTGCCTCGATGCAGTGCTCAGGGTGGCGGGCGGAAAGCCCGGCTACGGCCTTCTCTGCGACGGAAGGCTGGGGACCGAAGCGCTTTACCGTGCGGCGGGACAGGGCCTGTGGATCGGACGGCCGGTCGAGCTGCCCGGCTCGCGCCCGCTGCAGTTGGAAATCGGCCCCGACCTCGGATCGGACCTTGCCGAATGGCCGGCCGAACACGTCGTCAAGGTGCTGTGCTTCTACCACCCGGACGACGACGCGGCGATGAAGAGCCAGCAGGAGGAAACGGTCGTGCGTCTTGCGGATGCCGCCCGGCGCAACAGCCTCGAATTCCTGCTGGAGATCATCCCGTCGAAGGTCGGCCCCGTCGATGACGACACCACCGCCCGCGTCATCCAACGCTTCTACGACATCGGCGTCTATCCGGACTGGTGGAAGCTCGAACCGATGACCTCGCAGCAGGCGTGGGCAAGGGCATGCGCGGCCATCGAGCGCAACGATCCGTACACGCGCGGTATCGTCGTTCTCGGGCTGGAAGCGGAAGTCGACGCGCTGGAGGCGTCGTTCCGGCAGGCGGCGCGTTTCCCGCTGGTGAAGGGCTTTGCCGTCGGGCGCTCGATTTTCGGCACGGTCGCACGCAAGTGGCTCGCAGGCGAAATCGACGATGCGGTGGCGGTGGAAGAAATGGCCGGAATTTACGCCGATCTTTGCGCGCGTTGGGATGCGGCATTGGCGGCGGCTGGAAGGGAGGCAGTATGACGACAATCAGGCTCACGGCGGCACAGGCGATGGTTCGTTACCTCGCCGCGCAGAAAAATGAGGACGGCGACCCGCTGATCCCAGGCTGCTGGGCGATCTTCGGACACGGTAACGTTGCCGGCCTCGGTGAGGCCCTGCAGCAGGCGGGCGATACCTTCCCCACCTGGCGCGGCCACAACGAGCAGGGCATGGCCCATGCGGCGATCGCCTTCGCCAAGGCGAAGAACCGCCAGCAGGCGATGGCGGTCACCACCTCGATCGGCCCCGGTGCGCTCAACATGGTGACGGCAGCGGCACTCGCGCACGTCAACCGCCTTCCCGTGCTGTTCATCCCGGGTGACGTTTTCGCCAACCGCGGGCCGGACCCGGTGCTACAGCAGGTCGAGGACTTTGACGACGGCATCGTCTCAGCCAACGACTGCTTCCGGCCGGTGAGCCGCTATTTCGACCGCATCTCGCGACCCGAACATCTGCTGACCGCCCTCCCACGCGCGATGCTCACCCTGACCGATCCTGCGCGCTGCGGCCCTGTCACACTCGCCTTCTGCCAGGACGTGCAGGCCGAGGCTTATGACTGGCCGGAAAAGTTCTTCGACGAAAAGGTCTGGCACCAGCGTCGTCCGCGCGCCGATGCCGTCGAGCTTGCCCGCGCCGCCGAGCTGATCCGGAACGCGAAAAAACCGCTCATCATCGCCGGCGGCGGCGTGCTCTATTCCGGCGCGACAGCCGCGCTGAAGTCCTTCGCCGAGAAACACCAGATACCCGTTTCAGAAACCCAGGCGGGCAAGTCGTCCCTGCCCTGGAACCATCCGCTCAACTTCGGCTCCATCGGCGTGACCGGCTCCTCCGCAGCCAACGCGGTCGCCGCCGAAGCCGATCTGGTGATCGGCATCGGCACGCGCTTCCAGGATTTCACGACCGGCTCGTGGGCGCTGTTCCAGAACCCGGACAGGAAGATCCTCGCGATCAACATCGAACCCTTCGATGCACTCAAGCACGGCGCAATCGGCGTGGTTGGCGACGCCCGCACGGTGCTGGAAGAGCTGGACCCGCTGCTGGGCGACCATGCCGCGCCCGCACCCGACGCGTCGCTGCGCGCATCGTGGCTCGCCGCAGTCGATGCGGCGACCGCCAATCCCGGCAACAACACCCTGCCGTCGGACGCGCACGTCATCGGCGCAGTACAGCGTTCGGTCGATGAGAATGCGATCCTCGTGTGCGCCTCCGGTGGACTGCCTGGAGAGCTGCACAAGCTCTGGAAGACCGCGCACCCGAACGGCTATCACCTCGAGTACGGCTTCTCGACCATGGGCTATGAGATCGCCGGGGGCCTCGGCGTCAGGATGGCCCATCCCGACCGTGAGGTGGTCGTGATGGTTGGCGACGGCTCCTACATGATGATGAATTCGGAGCTCGCCACCTCCGTCATGCTCGGTCACAAGCTGATCGTGGTGGTGCTCGACAACCGCGGCTTTGGCTGCATCAACCGGCTGCAGATCTCCACGGGGGGCGAGAGTTTCAACAACCTGCTCGACACCGCCCGCCATGTTGAGCCGAGCGCCATCGACTTCGTCGCGCACGCGGCGTCGATGGGTGCGATCGCCGAGAAGGCAGCGTCGATCTCCGGGCTGGAGGAAGCGCTCGCCCGGGCCCGCACATCACCGCGCACCCACGTCATCGTCATCGAGACCGACCCGATGAAGACCACCGAGGAAGGCGGCCACTGGTGGGATGTCGCGGTGCCGGAGGTCTCGGCACGCGAGCAGGTACGCGCGGCCCGCAAGAACTATGAAGCGGCGCTCGCCCGCCGCCAGGCAATCTGAACCGACAGCGAAGGCAGCCATGATCCTCTACGGCACCAACCCGATCGCCTGGTCCAACGACGATGACCAGACACTCGGCCAGCACATCTCCCTCGAAACCTGTCTGCGGCAGGCAGGCGAGATCGGCTTCGACGGCATCGAGAAGGGCCACAAGTTCCCGACCGACCCTGCCTCTCTCAGGGCCGCGCTCGAGCCGCATGGCCTGCGCTTCATCTCGGGCTGGTACTCGCTCAGTCTGCTGACCCGGTCGGTTGAGGAAGAAAAGCGAGCAATCCAGCCGCATCTCGACCTCCTCAAAGCGATGGGATCGCCCGTCTGCATCGTCTGCGAATGCTCCAACGCCATCCATGGCAACGACGCGGTTCCCGTCAACAACAGGCCGCAGCTGACCGAGGAACAGTGGCCGCAATTCGCGGCAGCGCTCGAGGAGATCGCGCAATATTGCGACGATCAGGGCATCAGGCTCGTCTACCACCATCACATGGGCACGATCATCGAGGCCGAGCACGAAATCGACCGGCTGATGGAACTGACCGGCCCGGCTACGCGGCTGCTGCTCGACACCGGCCATGCCTATTTCGGCGGCGGTGATCCGGAGGCGATTGCAAGACGCCACATGGCCCGCGTTTCGCACATCCATGCCAAGAACGTACGCCCGGACGTGATGCGGCAGGTGCGCAGCGAGGGGCTGAGCTTCCTTGAGGGCGTTCGCAGCGGCGTCTTCACAGTGCCGGGGGATCAGGAAGGTGCAGTGAAGTTCGAGCCGGTGCTAAGGATTGCCGCCGAGCACGGATATTCCGGCTGGCTGGTGATCGAGGCCGAGCAGGACCCGGACGTGCGCGATCCGGTCAGGTACCAGTCGATGGGCCTCAACGCGCTGAAGCAGATGGCGCGCGAGGTCGGCCTGGACCGCAGCTGAGGAAAGGCGACCATGCGGATCCTTGAGACCGAGCACCCGTTCTTCCGCCCGCTCTGGGTGCGAGCGGCGATCGTGCTTGTCGCCTTCGCATGGGCTGCGTTCGAATTCTCCTACGGCGAGGTCGTATGGGCGCTCGTCTTTGGTGCAATCGGTTCGTACTGTTGCTGGGTGCTGCTCATCAGCTACAGAAAACCTGAAGGGAAGGACGGACAGAATGGCTGAACTGCTGGTCAAGCCGCGCGGCACACATGGCAAAGTTCACGACATCACGCCCGAGAGCGCGGGCTGGAGCTATGTCGGCTTCGGACTTTACCGCCTGCATCCCGGCGAAACCGCTGCGGAAGCGACCGGTAACCGCGAAGTCATCCTCGTCCTCGTCGAGGGCAAGGCGCGCATCTCGGCTGCCGGCCAGAACTTCGGCCTGCTCGGCGAGCGCATGAGCGTGTTCGAGCGGTTGAAACCGCATTGCGTCTACGTGCCGAATGGCACGCAGTGGCAGGCGGTCGCCGAGACCGAATGCACGCTCGCCGTCTGCTCTGCGCCCGGCAAGGGCAACCATCCGGCCACCGTCATTACCGACATCGGGTTTGAGGAACGCGGCGAGGGCGCGAACACCCGCTACATCCACCCGATCGCGATGGAGGACAAGGACGTCGCCGACAGCCTGCTCGTCACGGAAGTGTTCACGCCCGCAGGCAACTGGTCGTCTTACCCGCCGCACCGGCACGACGAGGACGATTTTCCAAATATGACGTACCTGGAGGAGACCTACTACCACCGCCTCAACCCGCCACAGGGTTTCGGCTTCCAGCGGGTCTTCACCGAAGACGGCTCGCTCGACGAGACGATGGCGGTATCGGACGGCGACGTGGTTCTGGTGCCGAAGGGCCACCATCCCTGCGGCGCGCCCTATGGCTACGAGATGTACTACCTGAACGTGATGGCCGGTCCGCTGCGCAAGTGGCGCTTCAAGAACCATCCTGACCACGACTGGATTGTCCGCGGCGTCTGACCCTGCCCGCTTTTTCGTCGGCTGCCGGCGCCCCCTGGCTTTGCCAGAAAGAGGCGGGCCCGCCGGAAAGTTTTATCTTCCCGGTAGGAATATTTGGCGACTGGCTGCAACCTCATCGCCGATGAAATCCGCCACGGCCGTCACCCGTCGCAATGAATGATAGTCTTCATGCATGACAAGCCAGTAGCTGCGCCGCACGAGCAGTTCGGGCAGCACCTGAACAAGCCCGTCGGTCTGCCGGGCAATGAAGTCGTGCAGGATTCCGATGCCTGCCCCGCCGCGAACCGCCTCGACCTGTCCCATCGCGGTGGAAATGGCTATGTCGGTCTCCCAGTCCTTCCAGATCTCATGCGAGTAATTCAGCGACTGGGAAAAGATGAGATCCTCGACATAGCCGATCAGCGTGTGCGACCGCAGATCGCCGGCGGACTGCGGAACGCCATGATGTGAAACATAGGATTTCGACGCATAGAGGCCGAGGCTGTAGTCCACGAGCTTGCGCGCGATCAGCCGTCCTTCCGTGGGACGGGCCGTCGTGACGGCGATATCCGCCTCCCTCTTCGACAGCGAAAAGCTGCGCGGGACGGGCACAAGCTGGATTTTCAGCCGCGGATACATCTGGCGGAACCTGCCTAGGCGGGGTGCAAGGAACGCAACGCCAAATCCGTCTGGTGCACCGACGCGAACCGTTCCCGTCGGAACTTCATCAACGCCACCCAACTCGGACCGAATGGCCTCGATGGAACTTTCCACGCTTTCCAGCCGGCGCAACAAGGCGTCACCCTCGCTGGTGAGATCGCAACCCGTCGTCCGCCTGACGAAAAGTTTCGTTCCCAGAGACTCCTCGAGGACGGTTACCCTTCGCGCCACGGTGGCATGATTGACCCGCAGCAGTCGCGCCGCCGCCAGAAACTGGCCCGTTCGCGCAACGGCGAGGAAATACCTGAAATCGTCCCAGTCCATCTTATGATTTTTTCTGCACAACCGATGACAATTTTATGCGCTTGCTTGTGAGATTTTTAAAGTAAAAACTTTCGCAGATTACGCCTCTCGCCGTCCCTTCGGTCGGCGGGCGGATCACAGTCAATCGATGGTCGCGAAGCTGCTCAGCAGAACGCTTTCGCGACCCGAACGCGGCGAGGAGACAGCGGTGAAGACGATTGGACACTTCATCAACGGCAAGCATGTGGAAGGAACTTCGGGGCGTTTCGCGCCCGTATTCAATCCTGCCACCGGGCAGCAGACTGCAGCCGTGGCCCTTGCCGATGCGAGCGAACTGGAGGCTGCGGTTGCCGCCGCGGCAGCCGCGCAGCCGGCCTGGGCTGCAACCAATCCCCAGCGGCGCGCGCGCGTGTTTTTCCGCTTTGTGGACCTGATCAACAAGCACATGGATGAGCTGGCCGAGATGCTCTCGGCCGAACATGGCAAGACGATCGAAGACTCCAAGGGTGACATCATCCGGGGCATGGAGGTCGCGGAGTTTGTCTGCGGCGTGCCTCACCTGCAAAAGGGTGAGTTTACGGAAGGCGCAGGCCCCGGAATTGACATGTACTCGATGCGCCAGCCGCTGGGCATCGGTGCGGGCATCACGCCCTTCAACTTTCCGGCGATGATCCCGATCTGGATGCTGGCGCCCGCCATCGCCACCGGTAACGCCTTCATCCTGAAGCCCTCGGAGCGCGACCCCTCGGTTCCGATGCGGCTTGCCGAGCTTCTGGCGGAAGCAGGACTGCCTGCCGGCGTCTTCAACGTGGTGAACGGCGACAAGACTGCGGTGGACGCCATTCTCGCTCACAACCGCATCGACGGCGTGAGCTTCGTCGGCTCGACGCCGATCGCCCGGTATGTCTATGCGACCGCCGCGGCCCACGGAAAGCGCGTCCAGGCTTTCGGCGGCGCGAAGAACCACATGATCATCATGCCCGATGCCGATATCGAGCAGGCCGCCAATGCGCTGGTCGGCGCTGGCTATGGCTCGGCAGGCGAGCGGTGCATGGCAATCTCGGTCGCTGTTCCGGTCGGGGAGGAAACGGCTTCGCGTCTGCTCGACGCCCTTGTCCCCAAGATTGAGAATCTGAAGATCGGACCGTATACCGATCCGGGCGCGGAGATGGGCCCGGTTGTCACCAGGGCAGCGCAGGAGAGAATTCTTTCGCTGATCGACAGCGGCGAAAGACAGGGCGCACGTCTCGTGGTCGATGGCCGGACGTTCCGCCTCCAGGGCTATGAAGACGGCTTCTTCGTCGGCGCGACGCTGTTCGACCACGTTACGCCCGAGATGGACATCTACCGTGAGGAGATCTTCGGGCCAGTCCTGTCGGTCGTGCGCGCGAATTCCTATCAGGAAGCGCTGGAGCTGCCCCTCAGGCACGAATACGGCAACGGGGTTGCGATCTTCACACGCGACGGTGACACCGCGCGCGACTTCGCGTCGAGGATCAACATCGGCATGGTCGGGATCAACGTGCCCATCCCGACACCGCTGGCTTACTACTCTTTCGGAGGATGGAAGGCCTCGGCCTTCGGCGATCTCAATCAGCACGGCACGGATTCCATCCGGTTCTGGACCCGCACCAAGACGGTCACTTCCCGCTGGCCGTCAGGCATCAAGGAAGGCGCCAGTTTCTCCATGCCAACGATGTAACAACCGGTGCGCCGAGGGTGCGATCATGCCTGCCCACACAGAGAGGGCAGGCACAGCCGTCTAGCGAGAATTCCGCGTTTGATTAAACGGGTTCCTGGAAACCCTCCAGCACGATCTTGCCGCGGGCCTTGCCGGTCTCGATGAGCGCATGAGCCCGTCTGAGGTTCTCGGCGTTGATGGGCCGAATGACCTCGGCCACTGTCGTCCGGATCCGGCCCTCGTCCACCAGTCTTGCCACCTCATTAAGCAGCTTTCCCTGCTCCGCCATGTCGGCGGTCTCGAAGATCGGCCGGGTGAACATCAGCTCCCAGTGGACCGAGACGGATTTCTGCTTGAAGCCCAGTACGTCGAGCGTGGCGGGATCATCGATGAGTCCGAAACGGCCCTGCGGTGCGATCAGCTTCTGAATTGCGGCGATGTGATGCTCACTGTTGTTGGTCGAAAAGACAAAACCCGGAGCGCCGATGTCCAGCGCCGCGATCTGTTCGGTCATGTCACCATTGTGGTCGATCACATGGTGCGCCCCGAGCCCGCGGACCCATTCCTGCGTTTCCGGCCGCGATGCCGTGGCGATCACGGTCAGGTCCGTGAGGGCGCGAACAAGCTGGATCGCGATCGACCCGACACCGCCTGCCCCGCCGATGATCAGCACCGCGTTGGCCGAGCCCGGAACGGGACGCCGGATGTCCAGCCGGTCAAACAGCATCTCCCAGGCGGTGATCGCCGTCAGGGGGAGTGCCGCCGCCTCGGCATTGGACAGTGATCTGGGCTTGTGGCCAACGATGCGCGCATCGACCAGATGGAACTGGCTGTTGGTGCCAGGCCGGGCGATCGAACCGGCATAGTAGACCTCATCGCCGATCGAGAAGCCCTGGGCCAGTGGCCCAGTCTCGACGACGCGCCCCACGGCATCCCATCCCAGAACCTTCCATTCGTCCTCCGTGGGCCCCACCCGTTGGCGGACCTTCGTGTCGACGGGATTGACCGATATGGCGGCGACCTCCACCAGCAGGTCGTGTCCGGCAGCGATGGGACGGGGCAGCTCGATATCCTCCAGCGAAGTTTCACGGTCGATCGGTCCGGGAACCCTGTAACCGACTGCTTTCATGATCTTTCTCCTCATCAGGTTGAGATGAGGCAAAGATGAGTTACATAAAGCTTCAATCAATACGCACAACAAATACACATAGTATCAGGAAGGATACTGGCATGGCCAAGGTTCGCCATTCCCGTTTCGACTGCACGCCTGGCTGTTCTGTCGAAGCTTCCATTGGCCTGATCGATGGCAAGTGGAAGTCGATCATCATGTGGCATCTCTTGTCCGGCACGTTGCGGTTCAACGAGATCCGGCGTCATGTCGCGGGCTGCACGCCCCGGATGCTGACCCGCCAGTTGCGCGAACTGGAGGAGGATGGGCTGATTATCCGCACGGTTTATGCGGAGGTTCCGCCCCGGGTGGAATATTCGCTGTCGGACCTCGGGCGCTCGATGGAGCCCATCCTGCAGGCCCTCAAGGACTGGGGCGACGCCCACATCGGGCTCTATGGCAAGCCAAGAGGGCATGATCCGAGGGACAACAACCAACGAAGCGCGCATTCTTCCACACCTGCATGATGGTGATCGGCCCCCACGGACGGGTCCAATTTGATTGTTAGTGCAATGATGGTCGTGGCGCCAGCGCGGGCGGCATCGCTGGTTGGGGTTGCAGGGCCGCCCGCGC